>NZ_JBITJK010000020.1:0-156351 GCF_044459945.1 Streptomyces sp. NPDC050164 | reverse complement strand
CCTCCGTGCGGTGAAGATTCGACACCTCCACCACACACGGGGGCCTTCGCCATGATCAAGCCCGGCCAGTGTTAACAACGCTCGTGATCAATACATCTAGGGCCTGTCGTTTGGATCACGCCGCAGACGCGGGGTCTGGCACCGAGCAGAACAATCGCTTCCCTGCGACCTGATCCAAACGACAGACCCTAGCTGACGAACCTGCTGTGCCGTCCGCCGGCCGCCGACGCCGTGGTGCTGATGGCGGGCAGCACCACAGGCCGTCACTTCGACGTGTGGCGGTGCCGGGTCCACAGAGGCAGGACGAACCAGCACAGCAGGTACCAGCCGACCACGCCGGCGACGAGGTAGGGCACGAAGCCGTCGTGCGTCGCCACGCGCAGGATCAGCAGCAGTGAGGCGGTCATCGTGGCGAGCAGCAGCACGAGCCCGAGCAGGGTGAGCCGGGAGGCCAGCTGCACCGCCTGCGGTTTGACGCGCCGCCCGGAGACCAGGCGGTGCAGGGACACCGGCCCGATGAGCGCCCCGGTCGCGCACGCGCCGAGGACGACCGTCACGAGATAGATCCTCTGGTCCGTGTCGGTCAGGTCGCCGTACTTCTCGGTGAACACCACAGTGAGCAGAAAACCGAACAGGATCTGCACGCCCATCTGGGCCACGCGGACCTCCTGGATGAGCTCCTGCCACATCCGGTCCGCTCTCTCCTCCTCCGTCTCGTTGCGCCCCCGGCGCCTCGGCGCGCCCTCTGCCGTGTCCGTCACTGTTCCTCCCCGGTGCGAGACGAAAGGGCTTCTCTCACGCGGGTTCCCCGTAAGCGGCCGTCGTCCCCGTCCGCACGGCGGTTTGAGCGATCAGCGGACGGTTACACGGACGGCGACTGACGCACAGCCCGAGGAGGTCGTGGACGCATGTCCGGTACGCAGCTCACCGTCACGCTCAGCGGCGGGGGCGCCGACGACGCACGAGCGGTCGTCCGGGCCCTGGAAGGCACGTTCGGGGCGCCGGACGAGCTGCCCGCCGACGACAACGCGACGGTGCACATGGCGACCTTCGACGGCGGCACGGACGCGAGTCCCGCCGGGAGTGCCGGGGCGGGCGCCGAGCGCCTGTCCGCCCCGGTGACGGTCACGGTGCAGGGCGCCCCGGAGGCGGTGCGGCGGGCGAGCGACACGCTCGCCCGGTCCTTCACGGCACGCGACGACGGTGTCGCGTCCGGCGACCAGGAGCAGGAGAGGCAGCTGCTCCTGGTGCCGTGACGGGCCGGGCGGGGATGCGGGGCCCTGCCTACCAGCGGGATTCGACCTGGTCCTTGATCCGCCGGTCGTAGAGGTCGCGGATCGCCGTCAGTGTCTCGCCGGACAGCTGCGGGAGACGGGCGGCGGCCGCGTTGGCGCGGGCCTGCTCGGGCGAGCGGGCGCCGGGGATCACGGTGGTCACGCCGGGCTGGTCGATGATCCAGCGCAGGGCCAGCTGGGCCGGGGTGCAGCCCTCGGGGGCGAGCGCGGCGAACTCGGCGGCCGCCTCGACACCGGTGGCGTAGTCGACGCCGGAGAAGGTCTCGCCCACGTCGAAGGACTCGCCGTGCCGGTTGTAGGTGCGGTGGTCGTTCTCGGGGAAGACCGTGTCCCGCGTGTACTTGCCCGACAGCAGGCCGGAGGCGAGCGGGACGCGGGCGATGATGCCGACGCCGGCCTCGCGGGCGGCCGGGAGCACCTCGCGCAGGGGCTTCATGCGGAACGGGTTGAGGATGATCTGCACGCTCGCCACGTTCGGCCGGGCGATCGCGGTCAGCGCCTCGGCGCAGGTCTCGACGCTGACGCCGTACGCGGCGATCCGCTCCTCCTCGACCAGGGTGTCCAGGGCGTCGAACACCTCGTCCGTGGAGTAGACGGGCGTCGGCGGGCAGTGCAGCTGCACCAGGTCGATGCGGTCGACGCCGAGGTTGCGCCGGGAGCGGTCGTTCCAGGCGCGGAAGTTGTCGAGCACGTAGTTCTCGGGGATCTGGTCGACCCGGCGGCCCATCTTGGTGGCGACCAGCACGTGCAGGTCCGGCCTGCCGCCGAGGAACGCGGCGATGGTCTGCTCGCTGCGGCCGTCGCCGTACACGTCGGCGGTGTCGAAGAAGGTCACCCCGGCCTCGGCCGCCGCCTCGAGTACCGCGAGGGCTTCCCTGTCGTCGACGTCTCCCCAGTCGGCACCCAGCTGCCACGTACCGAGACCGACGACGGAAGCGTGCTGGGCCGACCTGTCGAATGTGCGCTCGTCCATGGGCGTCAGTCTGTCATCCGTCACGGCCGCGCGCGGACCGTCTCGCTCCTGGCCGTCACTCCCACCCGATTCACTCACACGAGTGAATAGATTCGACAGGGACGCGTCATGTGTCAACGGGCCTCTAGCGTGGCTCCACGTGACAACTGGCTCAGTGAGCAACTTCCCGTCGGACGAGGCGCGTTGGTCGCGCCGGGGTTTTCTCCTCACCGCGGCCGCGCTGGCCGCCGTGCCGGGGCTGCCGGCGGATCCGGCGGCAGCCGCGGCGCAGTTGCCGGACTTCCCCGCGGACGTCGCGCTGTACCGCTCGGCGTACCGGAACTGGGTCGGCGAGATCACCGCCGACGGCTTGTGGGCCTGTGCGCCGGGAAGCCCCGACCAGGTGGTCGACGTCGTCAACTGGGCCCGGCGGCACGGGTGGCGGGTGCGTGCCCGGGGCGCCTCGCACGGCTGGTCTCCCCTGACGGTGACGCAGGGCACGCCGTCCGGCGCACCCGTCCTCCTCGTCGACACCGCGCCTCACCTGACCGGCCTCGCCCTGGACTCGCCGGCCGCCGTGCGCGCCGGCACCGGCGTGACCATGGAGGCCCTGCTCACCTTCCTGGAGGAGCACGGCCTCGGTGTCACGGCGGCTCCCGCTCCCGGTGTCCTCACCCTGGGCGGCGCCCTGGCGATCGACGCGCACGGCGCCGCCGTTCCCGCGCGGGGCGAGCGGCACCTGCCGGGCCACACGTACGGCTCGCTGAGCAACCTGATCCTGTCCCTGACGGCCGTGGTGTGGGACTCCCGGGCCGGCGCGTACGCGCTGCGCACGTTCCACCGTGACGAGGCGGACTGCGCCGCACTGCTGACCCATCTCGGGCGGTCCCTGGTGACCGAGGTGGTGCTGCGGGTGGGCGCGAACACCAACCTGCGGTGCGTGAGCCGTACGGACATCCCGGCCGGCGAACTGTTCGCCGCGCCCGGTTCCGGGAACGGGCGCACGTTCGCGAGCTTCCTCGAGGAGGCCGGGCGTCTCGAGGCGATCTGGTTCGCCTTCACCGAGCACCCCTGGCTGAAGGTGTGGAGCGTCTCCCCCACCCGGCCGCTGACCTCACGGCACGTGACACGGCCGTACAACTACCCGTTCTCCGACAACGTCCCGACCCCGGTGGCGGAGCTGGTGGGCCGGATGACGTCGGAAGCGGCCTGGTACCTGGCGCCGGTGCTCGGCACCGCGCAGTACGACGCGGCCGCGCTCGGGCTGGTGGCGACGCTGTCCGGCGACATCTGGGGGCCGTCCAAGAACACGCTGCTGTATCTGAAGCCGACCACCCTGCGGGTCCACGCGAACGGCTACGCGGTCCTCACCTCGCGGGACCGTGTGCAGCGGGTCGTGGCCGAGTTCGCCGCGTTCTACCGGGAGCGGCTCGCGGCGTACGCGGCCCGGGGCAGCTTCCCCGTCAACGGGTCGGTGGAGATCCGGGTGACCGGACTGGACGACCCGGGCGACTCCGGGGTGGCCGGGGCCCGTCCGCCGCTGCTGTCCGCGCTCCGGCCGCGCGAGGACCGCCCCGAGTGGGACACGGCCGTGTGGCTGGACGTCCTGACGCTGCCGGGCACGCCGGACGCGGAGGCGTTCCTGCGCGAGATCGAGCGGTTCCTGCTGCGCGCGTACGACGGCGACTCCGCCCTGACCCGGGTGGAGTGGTCCAAGGGGTGGGCGTACACGGACGACGGGGTGTGGAGCGACGAGGAGGTGATGGGCTCGGTGGTGCCGACCGCGGTCGGTGCGGCCGAGTGGGCCGAGGCGGACGCGGTGCTGGACCGGCTGGATCCGCACCGCGTCTACGGCAACGCCTTCCTGGACCGGCTGTTCGGGCAGGGCGCCAAGGGCTGAGGCGCGCCTGCACGGCGGGCCCGTGACGCTCCGAGGGCGGAATGCATGCGCGGGCGTTTATTCCCGGGCGGCCAGCGCCCGCGCGTGCACGGTCCGCGCGACCTTCGGGCCCAGCCAGCGCTTGAACCGGCGCAGCGGCTCCAGCTGCCCGGCCGCCCGGTCGAGCCGGTAGTACAGCTGCGGCGGGACGTGGGGCAGCAGGGGCGAGTGCCGCTGGCCGAGCAGGGCGAACATCCGCTCCGGCGGCAGCCGCGTGTAGCGCGGGAGGTTCTCGTACCACTGGGCGCTGTAGCGGGCCGCGCTCTGCACGGGCAGGAGGGCCGCCTTGCGTTCCCGTTCGTAGCGGGCGAGGCCCTGTGGGAGTGCGGAGTGCTCGCGCAGCGCGGCGGCCAGGGCGATCGCGTCCTCCAGGGCGAGGGTGGTGCCGGCGCCGATGGAGTAGTGCGTGGTGTGGGCGCAGTCGCCGAGCAGGACGAGGTTGTCGCGGTACCAGGTGCGGTTCGTGAGGGTGCGGAAGGTCTGCCAGGGCGTGCCGCCGGTGCCGCCGAGCAGGGGATGGCCGTCCAGGACGCCGGCGAAGAGCCTCTCCAGCAGTGCCCGCCCGTCGCCCTCGCTCGCCCGGTCCAGCCCCAGTCCGGTCCAGGTCTCGGGTGCGCACTCGATGACGCAGGTGCTGCGGTCGGGGCCGTATCCGTAGCCGTAGCACCAGATCCAGCCGTGATCGGTCTCGACGAAGGCGAAGGTGAAGGCGTCGAAGACCTTCGTGGTGCCGAGCCAGACGTACGGGTTGCGCCCGGTCGTGACCTCCGTGCCGAAGTGTGCGGCGTGGCGGGTGCGCAGGGCGCTGCGGACACCGTCGGCCGCCACGACCAGGTCGGCGTCGGCCGGCAGGTCGTCGGCGGTGATCTCGCGCCCGTACTCCAGGCGCACGCCGAGCTCGCGGGCCCGGGCGGCGAGGATCTCCAGCAGCCGGTGGCGGCCGATGCCGTGCCCCTGGTCGCCGCTGTGTCTGGCCGTCAGGTCCCGGACGTGGGCGACGCCGTCACGCCAGCGGACGGAGTCGCCGTCGAGGGCGCGCGCCGACTCGGGGTCCTGCTCGTGGAGTCGGTCGTACAGTCCGCGCCAGTACGTCACGCCCCAGCCGTAGGTCGAGCCCTCCGGGTCGCGTTCGTGGACGGTGATGTCGTGGGACGGGTCCTGCCGCTTCAGCAGGATCGAGAGATACAGACCGGCGGGCCCGCCGCCGACACAGGCGACCTTCACGCACACCCCTGAGAATTACCGAGAGCTGTCTTGTGCGTACTCAGAGTAGCAGGACAAAAGCATCATCGGCCGAGCCACCAAATCGCGCCAGATTCACGGCGTGACGCGCACCACGGGCAGCGGACCGCACGGGGAGAAACATCCGCCACGACCCCCCTCGCGGGCGGAACTTTCCGCTCCATACCGCTCGAACAACCCCTCACAGCAAGATCATCTTGGTTCAATCTTGCACGACATAAGGGGAATTGCCCGAATCGCAGCCAACCGGCTCGCGTGGATTTCTCCCGGTACCGGACGGGCCGATAGGCATGCGGGGTCATCAGCCGAACGAACCCAGGAGGTCCGCATGCCGGAACTCAGCCGTCGCCGTGCGCTCACCGCCGCGGCCGTCGTCGCCGCGGCCGCGGGGCCATGGCCGGCAAGCGCCCCGGCCATGGCCGCCGGGCACCACGACTCCCACGGGACCTTCGACGAGGTCTACAAGGGCCGCCGGATACAGGGCCGTCCGGCCGCCGGCGCCGGTCACCACCACGGCGCGGGATACGCGGTGTTCGTCGACGGTGTGGAACTGCACGTGATGCCCAACGCCGACGGCACGTGGATCAGCGTCGTCAGCCACTACGACCCGGTGCCCACCCCGCGTGCAGCCGCCCGCGCCGCCGTGGACGAACTCCAGGGCGCGCCACTGCTGCCCTTCCCTGCCAACCGACCCGCCCCGAAAGGCATCTGGAGCACCCGCACATGACCGTCCGCAAGAACCAGTCCGCCCTGACCGCCGACGAGAAGCGGCGTTTCGTCGCCGCGCTCCTGGAGTTGAAGCGCAGCGGCCGCTACGACGAATTCGTCACGACGCACAACGCGTTCATCGTCTCCGACACCGACGACGGCGAGCGGACGGGACACCGCTCACCGTCCTTCCTGCCCTGGCACCGAAGATTCCTCCTGGAGTTCGAGCGGGCGTTGCAGTCGGTGGACGCGTCGGTGGCCCTGCCGTACTGGGACTGGACCGTCGACCGTTCGCCGCGCTCCTCGCTGTGGGCGCCCGACTTCCTCGGGGGCACCGGGCGCGAGCGGGACGGCCGGGTGACGGACGGACCGTTCTCCGCGTCCTCGGGGAACTGGCCGATCAACGTGCGGGTCGACGGCCGTACGTTCCTGCGGCGGTCCCTCGGTGCCGGGGGGCGTCAGCTGCCGTCGCCGGCCGAGGTCGAATCGGTGCTGTCGATACCCACGTACGACATGGCGCCCTGGAACAGCGCCTCGGACGGTTTCCGCAATCACCTCGAAGGGTGGCGGGGCGTCAATCTGCACAACCGCGTCCACGTCTGGGTCGGCGGGCAGATGGCCACCGGGGTGTCCCCCAACGACCCGGTGTTCTGGCTGCACCACGCGTACATCGACAAGCTGTGGGCCGAGTGGCAGCGGCGGCACCCCGGCTCCGGCTATCTGCCGGCCGCGGGCACGCCGAACGTGATCGACCTGCGCGAGACGATGAGGCCGTGGCACGACACGAGCCCGGCGGATCTGCTCGATCACACGGCGCACTACACGTTCGACGCCTGATGCCCAGGGGTGTTGCGGGCTGTCAGTGGCCGATGACGGCCAGGGCCCCGGCATCGGCGAGATGACGCTCGACTTCGACGCGATGGAACTGCCCTCGCAGCCGGGCCTGACCCTGACCGCCTATTCCGCCAAGCCCGCCACCCCGGCCCACGACGCGCTGCACCTGCTGGCCGCGTGGGCGTCCACCGAGGACGCGTCCGCTGCCGCCGACCGCGGCTGAACAGCGTGCGTTTTCGTTCACCGCGGGTCAGCCGACGCCTCGCTGCGCCGGCTGCGCACGGACACGATCGACCTCTTCTACCAGCACACGTGCGCCACGTCGGCAAGTTGAACGACCGCCTGTTCCCCCGACAGCTCAGCGGACACATAACCGGTTGCCTGTTGGTGATGGCAGTGGATCAATGTCGGCATGATGACCCACATGCGGACTGACGGATCAGCCGTCCGGATCGGCGCTCTCGTTCCGCTGACTCGGCCTGGCTGGGTCGAGGCAGGCCAACACCTGCTCGCCGGACTCGAGTCGGCCGTTCGGGACGTCAATGACGCCGGCGGGATCGTCGCAAGACCGCTCGAACTGGTGGTCCGAGACACCGCGGCTGATCCGCACAGAGCCGCGGCAGCCGTGGACGAACTGGCTCGCCTGGGTGTGGCTGCCCTGGCGGGGGAGTATCACAGCGTCGTCGCTCGCGCCGCCGCCGGCAGGGCCGACGTCCTCGGCCTGCCGTTCCTCTGCTCGTCAGCGGTTCTCGACGCGCTCACCGACCAGCCGACGGAATGGGTCGCGCGCCTCTCCCCGCCGCAGTCCCGCGGCTGGCAGGTCTACGCGGACTTCCTCCTCGGCGCGGGCCACAGCCGAATCGCCGTAGCAGCACAGAAGAGTGTCTACTGGGCCTCCGGGACCCGCATTCTCCGGGAGCACCTCGCTTCACGCGGCGGCACCGTCATCGAACTCGACATGAGCGCGCTCACCCCCACGGCCGTGTGCGACGAACTCGTCGACCATCGCGCGACAGCCCTCCTCCTTCTGGTCGGTCACCCTGAGCCGGCCGTGCCGATCGTCACGTCTGTCCGCCGCGACCAGCGCCTCGCCGAGATCATGATCGGTGCTCCGGCCGGGCAACCGGAGTTCGCCGAGTGGGCGACGTTGCTGGGCGACGACGGCGCCGCGATCCCGTTCCTGCGCTATCTGCCCGAGCGCCTCAGCCCACTCGGTGCACGAGTCGAGAAGGTCCTCCGCGAGCGGCTGGGCGAAGCGCCCTCGTTCGTCGCCTTCGAGGGCTATGACACGGTCGCCGTCCTCGCCGATGTGCTGCGTTCTCACGGCGTGGACCGGGGGCGCACCGCCGAATCCTGGCCGCGCGTCGCGGTCGAAGGCACCCGCGGGCAGATCCGGTTCTCCCGCACGCCGGGCATCAGCGTGTGGCAATGGGCCTCGGCGCCGGTCCAAGTCGTTGATCGGGATCCGGCGGAACCCGATCGCTTTCGGGTCCTCCATGCCGGCTGAGAGAGCAGAGAGGTCCGACTGCACTCCGCGTCCGTGCGGCCCGCGCCTCTCCGGTCAGACGGTCTCGGCCGTGCGGCACTCCGGGTGGCCCCAGCCGCTGTCGTTCTTGGCGATGGACTCACCGGCCGCGTAGGAGCGGCCGCACTGGCAGCGGCCGGGGAACTTGGCCTTGATGGTGCGCGAGGAGGCCTTCGCGGTGCGGGCCGAGCCGCCGCGCGACCGGGAGCGCGGGGCCTTGGCCGGGGCGTCCGGGGCGGGCGGCGGCTCGGGGGAGCCGAGGCCGCTGCCCGCGGGTTCCTGGACGGTGGCGGCCTGGCTGGCCGCGCGGTCGGCGAAGTCGTTGAGCCGGTCGCCGTCGACCTGGTGGGCGGGCACGTAGCGGAACTCGACCGAGCGGCCGTCCAGGAGCTCGTCGATGCGCACGACGAGGTCCTGGTTGGCGACCGGCTTCCCGCCGGACGTCTTCCAGCCGTTGCGCTTCCAGCCGGGCAGCCAGGTAGTGACGGCCTTCATCGCGTACTGCGAGTCCATCCGGATCTCGAGCGGCACGTCCGGGTCGGTGGCCGTCAGCAGGCGCTCCAGCGCGGTGAGTTCCGCGACGTTGTTGGTGGCCCTGCCGAGCGGCCCCGCCTCCCAGCGCACCGGGCTCTCGGAAGCGTCGGCGACGACCCAGGCCCAGCCCGCGGGCCCGGGATTTCCCTTCGAAGCCCCGTCACACGCGGCCACAACACGTTCAGGCATGGCCCCGATCATGCCATGGCCGCGTGGGCCGTCCGGCCGGAGGCCCTCAGCTCACGTCGGTCACCTTCGGCATCTCGCCCTCGGTCCTGGTGATGTCGATGACCGAGAAGTTGGCGCCCTGCGGATCACTGAGGGACGCGAACCGGCCGAACGGGGTGTCCATGGGCCCGAACCGCAGGACGCCGCCGAGCTTGGTGGCCTTCGCGACGGCGTCGTCGCAGTTCTCGACGGCGAAGTAGACGTTGATGTACGGCGGCACCTCGGGCGGGAAGTCGTCCGTCATCTTCATCCGGCCCAGCACGGTGCGGTCGCCGAGGTCGTAGAGCCGGAAGTCCATCTGCTCGTGCTCCATCTCCTTCTGCGTGTAGGAGAAGACGGCGGGGAAGAACGCGTCGGACTTCTCGGGCTCGCGGGTGAAGACCTCCGCCCACGTGTAGGCACCCGGTTCGGCCATCGTGTCGAAGCCCTCATGGGTGCCCGCCTGCCACATACCGAAGACGACACCGCCGGGGTCGCGGGCCAGGCACATGGTGCCGAAGTCGCCGACCTGCATCGGCTCCATCAGCACCTCGCCGCCGTTGTCCCGGATCCGGGCGGCGGTGGCGGCGGCGTCCCGGGCCGCGAAGTACAGGCACCACTGCGACTGGCCCTCCTGGCCCGGCCTGGGCGGGACGACGGCGGCGACCGCCTTGCCGTTCGCATACGCCTCGGTGTAGTTGCCGAACTCCGTCGACGCCTCGGCGAAGGTCCAGCCGAGGACGTCTCCGTAGAAGCTCTTGGCCCCTTCGAGGTCACTGAACATCGCGTCGGCCCAGCACGGGCTTCCTTCAGGTTGCACGGCCATGAGCGGCCCTCTCCGAATGGGTGGATAGTCCGTTTCCTCACGCTAATCACCGGTGGACCGGCCCGCGCGCCGAACGGGCGGTTCCGTCGCAGACTGGGCGAGGGGCTTCGGCAGGACGGGGAGCGGCGGCATGGCGGACGGGACGATGCGCGCGTGGTCGGTGGCACGGCCGGGCCCTCTCGAGGAGGGGTCCCTGCGGCTGGTCGGGAAACCGGTGCCGGTGCCCACGGACGACGAGCTGCTGGTGCGTGTGCGCGCCTGCGGTGTGTGCCGCACCGACCTGCACGTCGTCGAGGGTGACCTGCCCGTGCGCCGGGCAGGCGTCACGCCCGGTCACGAGGTCGTCGGAGTGGTGGCCGGGGCGGGCGCGGCGGTGAGCGGCTTCGCGGTGGGCGACCGGGTCGGCGTGGCCTGGCTGCGCCGCACCGACGGCGACTGCGCGTACTGCGCGCGCGGCGCCGAGAACCTGTGCCCCCGCTCCGAGTACACGGGCTGGTGCGCCGACGGCGGCTACGCGCAGTACACGACGGTGCCGGCGGCGTTCGCCTACCGGCTGCCGGACGGCGTGCCGGACGTGGCCCTGGCTCCCCTGCTGTGCGCGGGCATCATCGGCCACCGGGCGCTGCGGCGGGCCGGGCTGCCGCCCGGGGGACGGCTCGGGCTGTACGGCTTCGGGGGCAGCGCCCATCTGTGCGCGCAGGTGGCGCTCGCCGAGGGCGCCACCGTTCACGTCATGACGCGCGGTGCGGCCGCCCGGCGGCTGGCGCTGGAGCTGGGCGCGGCCTCCGCGCAGGACGCGTACGCCAAGCCGCCGGAGCCGCTGGACAGCGCGATCCTGTTCGCCCCCGCCGGCGAGCTGGTCCCGGTCGCCCTGCGCGCCCTGGACCGCGGCGGTGTCCTGGCCATCGCCGGCATCCACCTCACCGACACGCCTCCCCTGCACTACGAGACCGAGCTCTTCTACGAGAAGCAAGTGCGCAGCGTCGCCTCCAACACACGCGAGGACGGCCGCGAGTTCCTGACCCTCGCGGCGAGGTACGGCATACGCGCGACCACCCATCCGTATCCGCTGTCGAGGGCCGTGGAGGCGCTCACGGATCTCAAGGCCGGGCGGTTCGACGGGGCGGCGGTGCTGGTGAACGACTTGTCGTGAAGCTCCGCGAGCGGGCCGACCGTGGCCGACGCGTGTCTTCCCCCGGGGGTCCGGCTGTGCTTGCCTGGTGAGCCGTTTCACCGGCCCGGGGCGGGAGTTGCCGTATGCGCAGACCGTGGATCGTAGGTGTGCTGGTGGCGGGGTTGCTGCTCGGTGCGTGCGGCGATCCGTCGTCCGGGCCCGAGACTCCCCCGCCGTCCGCTCCGGAGGCGTCCGCGACCACGCACCAGCGTGCCCCGGCCTCCCCCAGCGCCCGGACCCCCGTGAAGGCGCCCACCGTGCTGTACCTCGGCGACTCGCTGGCCATGGAGAACCAGCAGGTCCTCGGCCAGGAGCTGCGCCGGGACCTGCGCGCGAAGTACACGAGCGCGCCCTACTCGGGCACCACCCTGTGCGACTACCTGGAGGGCACGGCCGAGCGGTCCCTCGTACCGGCCCGGGACAAGGCGGCCGCCCTGGTTCGGTCGCTGCGTCCGGACTTCGTGGTGCTGCAGTTCTGGGGCAACGCCTGGGACTTCACCTGGTGCATGGACGGGATCACGTACGACGGTGCGCGACAGCGGTACTTCAAGCGGTACGAGGCCGACGCGCGCAGGCTCGTCGAGCAGGTCGCGACGGCCGGCGGCTCCCACCGGCCGCGGATCGTGTGGGTGCTCCAGGGCCCGGATCCGATCACGCCCGACCGGGTGCGCCAGGTGAACGGACTGTACGAACGGCTGGCCGCCACGTCGGGCGGCATCGTCGCCGACGCCGGGAAGACGGTGAGTCCGGGCTCGAGCCGCTACACCTGGACGCAGTACCTCCCGTGCACCGCCTTCGAGCGTGCCCACCCCGACTACTGCACTCAGCCGTCGCGCGACCGGACGGCCCTGCACCGGGACGACGACTACCTGCACTTCTGCCTGGCCCCCACGACGTCCACGCCGAAGCCCTGCCCGGTCCGCTCCCCCGGCATCCTGCGCATCGCCCGGGAGATCACGAAAACCATTCGGCAGTCGGCGAGTTGACCGCTCGAATGGCGGCATGTGCGCGGTGCGAACGCATGAGGACGAAGTGGACATCGACGTCTCGCTCGTCGACCGGATGATCGCGGGACGGTTCCCGCGGTGGGCAGGACTGCCCCTGCGGCACCTGGAGTCCTCCGGAACGGAGAACGCCATGTTCCGCCTCGGCACGGACAAGGTCGTACGGCTCCCCCGGCATCCCCGCGCCGTCGACGCCATCACGCACGAACTGCGCCGGCTGCCCCGGCCGGCACCCGGGCTGCCCGCCGCCGCGCCCGAACCCCTCGGGCGGGGTGAGCCCGGCGAGGACTTCCCTTGGCCCTGGGCGGTGTACGGCTGGCTGGACGGTCGCAATCCGGTGCCCGGCACGCTGGAGGAACCCCGGCTGCTCGCCGAGGACCTGGGGGCGTACGTCACCGCCCTGCGCCGGATCGACGCGGCCGAGGGCCCGATAGGGTACCGGGGTGTGCCGCTGGTGACCCGGGACCGGTTCATGCGTGAGGCGCTCGCGCAGCTGGCGGGGCGGATCGACACCGCTGCGGTGACGGACCTGTGGGAACAGGCCCTGCGCGCCCCGGAGTACGCCGGGCCGCCTGTAAGGGCGCACGGCGATCTGATGGCCGGGAAACTGCTGGTCAGGGACGGACGGCTGACCGGCGTGATCGACTACGGCACGGTGGGGGTGGGCGATCGTGCCGTCGACCTGATCAGCGCCTGGTGTCTGCTGCCCGCCGAGGTCCGCGGCGTCTTCCGCGCGGCTGTGGGCGCGGAAGACGCCGAGTGGGCGCGAGGCCGGGGCTGGGCCCTGTCGATCGCGGTCATCGCGCTGCCGTACTACTGGGAGACGAACCCACCGGTCGCGGCGAACTCGCGGCATGTGATCGGGGAGATCGTGGCCGAGTCCCGCTAGGGGCAGAAGGGTTCCTGCCCCTGTCCGGGGAGCGCGTCATTCGCCCGCGTACGCCTTGTCCAGGGTGGCGATGTCGAACTTGCTCATGGCCATGAACGCCTGGGTCACGCGGGCCGCCTTCGCCGGGTCCGGGTCGGTGATCATGTCGTCGAGCCGGTCGGGGACGACCTGCCAGGACACGCCGTACCGGTCCTTGAGCCAGCCGCAGGGGCCGGGCTCGCCGCCGTTCTCGGTGAGCTTGGTCCAGTAGTAGTCGATCTCCTCCTGGTTCTCGCAGAAGATCATGAAGGAGACCGCCTCGGTGAACTTGAACTGGGGGCCGCCGTTGAGTCCGAGGAACTTGTGGCCGTTGGCCGTGAACTCGACGGTCATCACACTACCGGCCGGCTGGAACGCTCCCTCGGGGTAGCGGGCGATCTTTCCGACGCTGGAGTTCTTGAAGACCGAGACGTAGAAGTGGGCAGCCTCCTCGGCCTGGCCGTCGAACCAGAGACACGTGGTGAAACCGTCGGATGCCATGAGTACCTCCCGGAGCGGTGGATCGCTGTCATCTGTGTCGACCGGTCCACACCGGGAAACTCATCGGCCGGGCGGGTGATTATTTCGGTGGGGCGGCCTCGAGGCCCGCGCCTGGCATCGCGGTCATGACGACGTCCTCACCCGCGGACAGCGGCATCCGGCCCTTTCGCCTCGCCATACCCAGAAGCGACCTCGACGACCTCCACGACCGGCTCGACCGGACCCGCTGGCCCGACGAGCTGCCCGGCACGGGATGGGCGTACGGCGTGCCGGCGGCGTATCTGCGGGAGCTGGTCCGGTACTGGCGACACGCGTACGACTGGCGGGCCGCCGAGGCGCGGCTGAACGACTGGCCGCAGTTCACGACCACGATCGACGGCGCGACCGTCCACTTCGCCCACGTCCGGTCCCCCGAGCCGGACGCCACCCCGCTGATCATCACCCAGGGCTGACCCGGCTCGATCGTGGAGTTCCTCGACGTGGTCCGTCCCCTGGCCGATCCCGCCGCGCACGGGGGTGATCCGGCCGAGGCGTTCCACGTGGTGGTGCCGAGCGTCCCGGGGTTCGGGCTGTCCGGGCCGACCCGGGAGACGGGCTGGGAGGCGGGCTGAGAGGCGGGCCGGGTCGCCGACGCGTGGGCCGAGCTGATGCGGTGGCTCGGCTATGAGCGGTTCGGCGCGCAGGGCGGCGACTGGGGCGCGGCGATCTCCCGCGAACTGGGGCGGGCCCATCCCGACCGTGTGATCGGCGTGCATCTCAATCTGCTGCCGGGCGGCCAGCAGGCCACCGAGCCGACGTCGGAGGAACTGGACGCGCTCGGCCCCGAGGAGCGGGAGCGCACCCTCACCTCGTGGCGGCGCTGGCGCGACTGGTCCGGCGAGGGCACGGGGTACGCCGTGCTCCAGTCGACCCGGCCGCAGACCCTGACGTACGCGCTCGTGGACTCGCCCGTCGGTCAACTCGCCTGGATCGTCGAGAAGTTCCGGGAGTGGACGGACCCGGAGGAGCTGCCGGAGGAGGCGGTCGACCGGGACCGGCTGCTCACCAACGTGATGCTGTACTGGCTGACCGGGACGGCGGGTTCGCCCGCCCGGACCTACTACGAGCGGGCGCACGCCACCGGCCGCGCCGCCCGGCCCGCCGAGCCGTCCGCCGCGCCGACGGCACTCGCCCTCTGTTCGACCGCGGCGGGCACTTCGCGGCGATGGAGGAGCCCGACCTGCTGGTCGGTGATGTGCGGGCCTTTTCCGGGAGTTGCGCGAGAAGGGCTGAGAGCTGCCGTAGGAGGGGCGCTCTGCCGGGAGCGGATCTGCCGAGGGCAGAGAAACGGTCTGCGAGCATCGTCCGAGGTCAAGAGTGGAGTCGACGGCACGTCCGCGGCAGGTCCGCGGCACGTCCGCCGGACCTTCTGCCACGACGAGGAGAACCGATGACTCCACTCACGACACTCGCCCCGCGGGCGGAGGAGGGCGACACCCCTCCGACCCGGTTCGACGACCATCTGGCCGCCCAGCTGCTCGCGCAGCGCATCGTGCTACTGGGCACGCAGGTGGACGAGGTCTCCGCGAACCGGGTCTGCGCCCAGTTGCTGGTCCTGTCCGCGGAGGACCCGCGCACCGACATCAGCCTGTACATCAACAGCCCCGGCGGCTCGGTGCACGCGGGCCTGGCGATCTACGACACGATGCGGCTGATCCCCAACGACGTCTCCACCCTGGCCATGGGCTTCGCCGCCAGCATGGGCCAGTTCCTGCTCTGCGTCGGCACGCCGGGCAAGCGCTACGCCCTGCCGAACGCGCGCGTGATGATGCATCAGCCGTCGGGGGGCATCGGCGGCACCACCGCCGACATCGAGATCCAGGCGGAGAACCTGGAGTTCACCAAGCGGACCATCGAGCGGATCACCGCCGAGCACACCGGGCAGACCCCGGAGACCATCTCCCGGGACGGCGACCGGGACCGCTGGTTCACGGCCGAGGAGGCCAGGGAGTACGGCATGGTGGACCGGGTCCTGGAGTCCCTCGCGGACATCCGCCCGGCGGCCACCCGGCGCAGGATGGGGCTCCAGTGATGGGTACGTACACGATTCCGAACGTCGTCGAGCGCACCCCCCAGGGCGAGCGGTCCTACGACGTGTTCAGCCGGCTGCTGTCCGAGCGGATCATCTTCCTCGGAACCGAGATCGACGACGGCGTCGCCAACGTCGTCATCGCACAGCTCCTCCACCTGGAGTCGTCGTCCCCGGAGAGCGAGATCTCGATCTACCTCAACTCCCCCGGCGGCTCCTTCACTTCGCTCATGGCCATCTACGACACCATGACGTACGTGCAGGCGCCGATCTCGACGTTCTGCGTCGGTCAGGCGGCCTCCACGGCGGCCGTGCTGCTGGCCGGCGGGGACACAGGGCGGCGGTTCGTGCTGGAGCACGCCCGCGTGCTGCTCGGGCAGCCGGCCACGGGCGGCGCGCGCGGCACGGCGTCCGACCTGTCGCTCCAGGCCAAGGAGATGGTGCGGATCCGCTCCCAGGTGGAGGAGGTGCTGTCCCGGCACACCCACCACGACGTGGCGACCCTGCGGGGCGACATGGACCGCGACAAGGTGTTCACCGCGCAGGAGGCGGTGGGCTACGGGCTGGCCGACGAGGTGCTCAGCCGGCGCCCCGTGCGGGTCTGAGGCGCCGCCCGGCCACCGGTTCAGGCGGCCATGCACAGTCCCTCGGACGACGAGGGGGACGCCCCGCGGCGGCTGCCGACCGGGTAGCGCGAGGTGACGCGGGTCAGTTCGCCCTGCGCCCTCGACAGCAGGTCGCCGAGGCTCAGTCCGAGGGCGTGGGCGGCGGCCGCGAGGACCTCCGAGGAGGCCTCCTTGCGGCCGCGCTCCACCTCCGACAGGTACGGCATGGAGATCCGCGCCTCGTCGGCGACGTCCTTCAACGTGCGCTCCTGTGCGAGACGTTCACGCCGCAGGACGTCACCGACCAGGTCACGCCACAGGGGCTCCTTCGGGGCGGGAGCCGGCGGCACCTGGCGTGGCGCAGCGGTGGCCGGACGGGCGGCCTGGGGGCGCGCGCCGGGCGGGCGAAGGGGGATGACGCGGGCTTCGTTCGGCACGTGGTTGCTCACTTCTCCAGCCTAGGAGTCGTGCTCGTCAGGGGAAGGGTCCGGCATTCCGCCCTGGGTGGAATCGCCGAACGGGCCGGTCGCCAGGCGGCGTTGGGAGACCGTGACTCCGCCCGGCGGTCCGTCTGCTACTGCCCCACGCGCCCGTCGATCCGCTCGCGCAGGAAGTCCGCGTGGCCGTTGTGCCGTGCGTACTCCTCGATCATGTGCACCAGCACTTCCCGCAGCGTGATCGTCTCGTCGTCGACCGTGCCCGTGACCTCCAGGCTCGGCGCCTCGGCCACCAGACGTTCCGCGAACGCGATCTCGCCCCGCCAGGCGGCCCAGGCCGCGGCGACGGTCCCCGGGTCGGGCACGGCACCGGTGAAGTCGGCGTTGGGCTCGTCCTGGGTGCGGTAGGGGCGGGGTACGTCCTGCCCGGCCATGACACGGCGGAACCAGGTGTGCTCCATCTCGGCCAGATGACGTACGAGTCCCAGCAGCGACAGGTCGGACGGCGGTACGGAACGGCGGGCCATGGCCTCGGCGTCCAGTCCGGCGCACTTCAGCTCCAGCGTCAGCCGCTGGTCGCGCAGGTATCCGACGAGGGTGTCGTGCTCCCCCGTGTAGCCGCTGTCGCTGCGCGGATCGTCGTCCGGGTGGACGAACATGTCCCACCAGCCGAAATTCCGCTCGTGCGGCGCGGATTCCGCCTGCTCGGTGTCGGTCATGGGGATGAGCATCGGCGGCCCGGGCCGCCGCACGCCACCGATTTTCCACCGCTCGGCAGATCGACGGGCATGTGTGGCACCTATCCGGGTACCCGCAACTCGGAAGGACCCAGGCAGATGTCCGCCGTGACGTTCATGGGAGAGGTAATGGAGACCGCCGTGATCCGGTCGCAGGCACAGGTCGTCGAAGAGAACGCGGAGGCCGGCACGGGTGACGGAGCACTGCCGGGAGTCGTGGACCCGCGGTCCGTGGCTCCGCGGGACGCCAGGGAGCTGTCCCGCCAGTTCTTCCAGCGCCTGACGGAACTCGAAGAGGGCACGCACGAGTACCAGTACGCGCGCAACACGCTGATCGAGATGAACATGTCGCTCGTGCGATTCGCGGCCGGCCGGTTCCGGGGCCGCGGCGACGACATGGAGGACATCGTCCAGACCGGCATGATCGGCCTGATCAAGGCCATCGACCGGTTCGAGCTGTCGCGCGAGGTCGAGTTCACCTCCTTCGCGCTGCCGTACATCGTCGGTGAGATCAAGCGGTTCTTCCGGGACACGACGTGGGCGGTGCACGTGCCGCGGCGGCTCCAGGAGCTGCGGGTGGAGCTGGCCAAGGCCCGCGAGGAACTCGCCAGCCGGCTGGACCGCGAACCCACGGTCACCGAGCTGGCCACGCTGATGAACATCTCCGAGAAGGAGGTTGTCGAGGGGCAGATCGCCGCCAACGGCTACAACTCGTCGTCGCTGGACGCCGCACTCACCGGCGACGGCCCGGAGGGCGGCGAGGCGGTCCTGGCCGACTTCATCGGCGTCGAGGAGGACGGGCTGCGGCTCGTCGAGGACTTCCACTCGCTCGCCCCGCTGATGGCGGAGCTGAGCGAGCGTGACCGGCAGATCCTCCACATGCGGTTCGTGGAGGAGGCCACACAGGCGGAGATCGGGGAGCGGCTGGGCTGCTCGCAGATGCACGTCTCCCGCCTGATCAAGCGGATCATCACGCGACTGCGCGAGGGCATGCTGGGCTGCGCCTGACGCGGCCGGCGGACCAGCGGGTGCCGTCCCCACGTGCGGGAGTGGGACGGCACCCGCCACTGTGTCGGCTCCGTAGGTCCGGGACTCAGGACTCAGGACGGCTCAGCCGTCGGTTTCGCCGCTGAGCGGCAGCACGGCGCGTACCCGTTTGCCCACCGGCACCCGCTCCATGCTGACCTGCTCCGCGAGCGCGTGGACGATCTCCAGGCCGTGCCGCCCGACGCGCTCGGGGTTGCGCGGGAAGATGCGGGGAAGTGCGGAGCTGCTGTCGTAGACCGACACCGTCACCGAGGTGTCCGTGCCGACCAGTTCCAGGATGTACGGACCGTTGCTGTGCCGGTCGGCGTTGGTGACCAGCTCGCTCACGACGAGCTGCACCGCGCCGTCCGTCCGGTTGTCGATGCGCGCGCACCACTCGGTCCTGAGCTGCTCGAGGAAGAGCGCGGCGAAGGATCGCGCCTCGGCGATGCATCCCTGCTCGCCCGTGTAGTGTGCCGCCCGCATCAGCGGTTCCACGGGCACGTCGAAACCAGTCGGTATCACTGCCCCGTCCAGGTGGTCGATCATTCTTTTCTCTCTGGGAAGCCGGGCTGGCCGGACGCTCTGCACAGTGCTCGTACCCCGAGCCGGGCTTCGCAGTCCTGACAGGTCTGCGGCCCGTCCGGTGCCCTGGGCATTGTCCCCTGTCCGTGGGGCACCCGGTAGCAATCGGGACCGGCCGAGGGCGGCCGGTCCGGATCGCCGGACGGTCATCGCGGTACGGCGCCGGCCCGGTGGGGAGGTCGAGCGATGAACGAGCTGATGGCGGCACGGAGCCTGACGACCCTGCCGGTGGTCACCCTGGGCGGCGACGCCGTCGCCCAGGTCAAGCACACCGTCTTCGACATCGCCGCCGGGCGGGTCACCGGCTTCACGCTGAGCGGCCGGGGACTGCTGTCGGGTCCGCTGAAGCAGCGCCTGCCCTGGACGGCCGTGCACTCGCTGGGCCATGACGCGGTCATGATCGTCGACGCCGGTGCCCTGGCGGACACGTCCGTCGTGGTGGCACGCCGGGAGGCCCACGAGGGCCGGGTGGTGCACGCGAAGGTGCTGACCGACGAGGGCGCCGAGGTCGGGACAGTGCTCGACGTGGTCGTCGAGGGCGGCACCAGCGGCCGGGTCGTGGGCTTCCGGATCGCCGCGGGCAAAGCGCTGGTGCAGGGCTCCGGGCGCCACCGGCACCGGGTGTACGTGCCGCGCGGCGAGACGCTCGTGGTCACCGGCCGGGGGCTGGTGATCCCGGCGGACGCCATCCACTACGTGGCCGACGACCTGCCGGCCTTCGCCGCCCGGGTCGGCGCCTTCCGCGAGGGACGGAAGGGGACGCCGCCATGATGCTGTTCTCGCAGGCGCGGGGGCTGCCGGTGCTGACGCTGGCCGAGGCGGACGAGATCGGCGTCGTGAAGTCCCTGACGGTCGACGCCCCGTCCGGTGTGGTCACCCATGTCCGGGTGCGCGGCCGGTACTCCCGCAAGGAGTCCGTCCTGCCCTGGGGCGCCCTGCACGCCGTCGGCCCGGACGCCGTGCTCGTCCGCACGGCCGCCGCCCCGTCCGAGGTGCCGCCGCACCACGAGCTGCCGGGCCTGAGGATCCTCACCGAGACGGGCACCGAGCTCGGCAGGGTCCAGGACGTCGTGTTCGAACCGGAGACCGGCCGCATCGAGGCGTTCCGCACCGCGCACGGCGACCTGCCGGCCGATCACATGCTCGGCCTCGGCGACTACGCCCTGGTGGTCCGTGCCTGGTGAGCCGGGCCGGGTCAGGAGGCCGGGGGCTGGTCCGTCGTGCCGTTCCCGGTGTCGTTCCCGGGCGGAGGCTGCGGCGGCTCCGATGTCGGCGGCTCACTCGTCGGCGGCTCCGGCGACGTCTCGGGATCCGACGTCGGCGGTTCGCTCGTGGGAGGCTCCGAGGAGGTCGGGTCGGACGGTGACGTCGGCGTGGTGACGCTCACCGACGGGGAGGGCTTGTCGGGCTTCTCGGTCTTGCGGTCCTTCGTGCCGGTGTCGCCCTTTTGGCGCTCGAACCACTCGCCGTCGGGCTCGCACACGACGAAGGCGTCGACCGGCTTCGGAGCGGGCGTGACCGCCACGACGTTCGACGGCTTGTATCCCGGCCACGCGTCGCCGGTCATCTTGGGCGCGGTCTGCTGGGCGACCGGCGCGGACAGCGGGTTGCCGCACGCGCAGCGCACCCGGGGCACGCCGCGGTCGTCGACGAGGACGGCCGTGCCGGACTGGAGAACGGCCTGGTAGCTGGTGGCCCTGCCGTCCTGGTAACCGTGGTTGGTGACACGGGTGTCCATGCGCAGCACCACGGGCGTGAGCGAGCGCAGGTAGGCGGGAACGTCGGGCGGATCGACTCGGGCGACGGAGGCGAACGCCCGCTGCTTCTCCGGAGCACCCTTGAAGTACGTGATCTGCTTCTCCACGTCACAGCTGGCCACCTTGCGGGTGCCGCCGTACAGGCCGGGCGCGCCGCCCTGTACGCCCTGGACGGCGTTCTGCGTGGCCAACTCGGTGGGCGAGGGCGACACCGGTGAGGCCGAGCTCTCCTTCGCCGTGGACTCGGTGAACGGGTCCGGGCCGGTGTCGGCCGCCGGCTGCAGGAAGACCTCGCCCTCGGACGTGCTGGTACCGCCGTCGGACGCGCCGGTGCCGCCGCCGTCGGGCCGGGTGAACACCACGGCCAGGATCACGGCGGCCACGACGGCGGTGGCGATCAGCGCGACGCGGGGTACCGACCCCCACCACGGTCGGCGGGGCTCCGGCGCCTGCCCTCCCCCACTCGGCGGCTCGGAGGGCGGCCCGCCCCCCGACGGCGGCTGGGAGGGACCCGACAGCGGGCCCGAGGGAGGTCCTGTGGGGCGGCCGGACGACGGCGGTTCGACGCTCACGAGCTCTTCTTCCCGCGTGGGTTCTCTGCGGCCTTGTCACACCAGATGGTGATTGATCCTGATGTATTCCGCTTTTTCCACTACGAATTCATTGTGTGCTCCGGTCCCGTACGGCTCGCAAGCCGACGCGGACGGACCTCCCGACGGGCATGAGGCGCGGGTGCTGCTTAGCGTGGCAGCGTGAGTTCGCGCACCTCCTCCGGCCAGGCACGTACCTCCGGCGAGCGGGCCGTCGCCCGGCACGGCTGGGCGCATGCCCTCGTCACGGTGCTCGGCGGGCTGCTCGCCATGGCGGTGGTGTCCGCTCTGGGTCTGTGGGCGGCCGGGGCGGCGGATCTCCCGGACGGCTCGTTCGCACCGGTCGTCGCGGCGACCGTGGTCACCGCCGTCGGGGGCGCCGTGAAGCTCTCCGGGAGCGCCGGAGACCTCGCCGACACGCAGGCGGGCCTGACCGCCATCCCGCTGTCCGTCACGCTGACCGGGGCGCTGGTGATCGCCTGGGGTTTCCTGCGGCCCCTGCGGCACCGCGCGGTCGCCGGTGCCGCGGAGCTGGCCGGCTGGGCCGCCAGGATCGCGACCCTGTGGCTGCTCGCGCTGATCGGCCTAACGCTCGCCGCCCGCCACACGTTCGACATCTCCCTCGGGAACGACGCGCTGGGCGAACTCGGCGATCTGTTCGGCGTCTCGCCGAAAATCGGCTTCACCACCGACGTTCCGCTGTCCGTGTTCGTCGGCGTGGTGTGGCTCGCCGGTGTGCTGGTGCTGGCCCTGCTGGTGTCGCGCGGCGCCCCGTTGCCGGCCGGGCTGCTGCGCTTCCAGACATCGGTGCGGCCTGCCGCGTACGCGATGGTCGCGCTGCTGCTCGCCTACGTGGTCATCGGCGTGGTCGTCGCCCTGATCGTCGCGGCGACCAGGGGGCACGCGGCGGAGACGTTCGCCGTGATCCTGCTCGGCATGCCCAACCTGGTGTGGCTGGCGCTGACGATCGGCCTCGGCGCCACCTGGAACGGCCGGGTGGAGGGGCCGTTCGGGCTGCCCATGCCGCATGTGCTCGACGAGGTGCTGCGCACCCCGGACATCTCCGAGCTGAACCTGCGGACGCTCTCCGAGCACGACGGCAGGGTGTGGTGGCTGCTGGTCGTCGACGTGCTGTTGCTGATCGCCGCCGCGTTCGTGATGGCGGCCCGCTCGCCGGCCCGGGTACGGGCCTGGCAGCACGCCGTGCACATGGCCCTCGCGCTCGTGCTCACGGTGTTCATGATCTGCCTGGTCGGGCGCATCTCCGCGCACTACGGCCTGTCCGTGCTCGGCATCGGCGACCTGGGCGGCGGCCTCGCGGGTGAGCTGTTCCTCAGACCCCGACTGTGGGGAGCCGTGGGTCTGGCCGTCCCTTGGGGGCTGGTGACCGGGTTCGCCGGGGCGCTGCTGGCGCGGCACGTACGGCGGCGGGGTGAGGTGCGCGCCGAGAAGGCAGGCTGACCCGGCACACCCACTGCCCTGCGATCGCTCCCTTCTTACGTCCGCTCCACGAAGACCGGTTCGGCCCAGCGCGGGGGCGGCTTCGGCCGCTCCTCCCCCGGCTGCCGGCCTGCCCGGGCGGGGGCGGGCCCTGCGGCGGCCGCGCCACCGGTGGTCGCGGCGCGCAGGGCTGCGACGAAGTCGAGGCAGGACGGGTACCGGTCGTCGGGGCGCTTGGCGAGGGCCTTGGCGAACACCGGGTCCACCTCGGCTGGGAGGTCGGGGCGGGCCTCGGTCAGCGGCGGCGGGTCGTCGTACTGGTGCGCCCACAGCAGGGCCATGTCGTCGTCCCGGAGGAAGGGCGGGTGGCCGGCGAGGATCTCGTAGACGACGCAGCCGAAGCCGTACACGTCGCAGCGGGCGTCGACCGGGCGGCCCGAGATCTGCTCGGGGGCGACGTAGTCGAGTGTGCCGACGAACTGGCCGACCGTGGTGAAGCCGGTCAGCGACAGCGACTTCTTCGTCAGGCCGAAGTCGGTGAGGTAGACGTGCTCGGGGTGGTCGCTGTCGGTGCCGCGGGAGACCAGGATGTTGCCGGGCTTGACGTCCCGGTGCACCAGCCCGTGGTCGTGTGCCGCGTCGAGCGCGGAGGCGACCTGGGCGGCGACGCGCACGGCGATGGCGGGCGGCAACGGGCCCTCCCGGTCCAGGAGATGACGCAGGTCGCTGCCGGCGACGAACCGCATCGCGATGTACAGCACTCCGTCCGTCTCGCCGGCCTCGAAGACCGGCACGATGTGCGGGTGGTCGATCGCCGCGGCGGCCCGGGACTCGTGGGTGAAGCGGCGCCGGAAGGTGTCGTTGCGGGCGAGTTCCGGGGCGAGCAGCTTGAGCGCGACGGTGCGCTCCAGACGCAGGTCCCGGGCCCGGTAGACCACGGCCATGCCGCCGCGCCCGATCTCCTGCTCGATCCGGTACCCGGCGATCTGCTGCCCGACCAGCTCGGAGGGCCGCCCCGAGAACAGACTCCTCTCGCGCTTCAACGGCCGTCACCCTCGGGCGACACGATCCGTGTGGGCTCGGCCCCCACGACCCGCGTCGGCGGCGCCTCGACCGGCCCGACCGCCTCCTCGTCAGAAGCCGGCTCGCCGTCCCCCTCGGGGGACCCGACCCGGGCGGGAGGCGCCTCGGGAGACACGCCCCGCGTCGGCTCGGCAGCGCGGGGAGCCGCGGGAGGCACCACCCGCGTGGGCTCGGCAGCCTCGGGAGGCACGGTCCGAGGGGGCTCGGGCGCCTCAGACGGTACCGACCGCGTCGGCTCGGAAGCCTCTGGCGACACCACCCGCGTGGGGGCGGGGGCCTCCGGAGGCACGGTCCGCGAGGGCTCGGAAGCCTCAGACGGTACCGACCGCGTCGGCTCGGAAGCCTCAGGCGACACCACCCGCGTGGGGGCGGGGGCCTCCGGAGGCACGGTCCGCGTCGGCTCGGAAGCCTCAGACGGTACCGACCGCGTCGGCTCGGAAGCCTCAGACGGTACCGACCGCGTCGGCTCGGAAGCCTCAGGCGACACCACCCGCGTGGGGGCGGGCGCCTCAGGAGGCACCGTCCGCCTCGGCTCGGCACCCTCCGGCGACACCACCCGCGTCTCCGGCGTTTCAGGAGACGCCACCCGCGTTCGCTCGGGCGCCTCGGAAGACACGACCCGCCTCGGCTCGGCACCCCCCGGCGACACCACCCACCTCGGCTCCGCCGCCTCAGGCGACACCACCCGCGTCGGCTCCGGTGGCTCGGGAGACACAGCCCCCGAGGGCTCAGGCGGTACGGCCCGTGTGGGCGGTGCCTCGGCCGGAGGGGCCGGCTGCTCGGTCCAGGGCACCTGCTCGGCCCGAGGTGTCTCCTCGACGGCCTCCGCGGGCACGACCCGGGTGGGGGTGCGCGCCGGGGCCGGGGGCTCGGCCGGGCGGGGCTCCGGGTGTGCCCGGGGGGTCTCGTCCGTCGCGTACGTGTTCGCCCGGGTGCCGTCGGCGTACACCCAGTGCCCGTGGGCGGCGTCGTAGAGCCACACGGACTCGCCGTCGACGACGACGCCGATCCGCAGCCCGTGGGTGCGGGCGTGGAAGGACTCCCGGTCCAGGCCGCCCGCGAGGTCCTCGACCGCGGACCGGTAGCGAGCCAGGGCTTCCTGCGCACGGGCCAGCAGCGGGCGCGGGTCGGCGCTGCGGGTGAGCGGCCCGTCCGCGGCGGGCGGGTCCTGCGGTACGGCGACCAGGCGGCGCCCGTCGACCCAGGCCGACCAGCCGTTGAAGCACAGCACATGCCCCCAGTCGCCCTGCCGCTCGACGAGTTGCACCGGCAGCAGGGGGTCGAGGTCCACGGTGGGCCGGGCCGGGTCGGGGGCCTCCCAGGCGGGCATCCCGTGCTGCGGGACGACGTGCGTGGGCCGGAATCCGGGAGTCGTCATAGGGGCTCCCTACTTCCGCATGACGGCCGGTTCGTGGCGGCGCAGCAGCCGGGACACCAGGAAGCCGAAGAGCGCCGACAGTACGAGCAGCATCCCGACGTCGAGCAGCCAGGTGCCCGCCGAGTGCTCGAAGAGCGGGTCCTTGGTCAGCTCGTCGGGCACGATCCGGGACAGCCCGACGGTGCCGGCCATCGCGGCCAGCGCCCAGCGCGCGGGCACCAGCCAGCCCAGTTGCTCGAGCCCGGGAACGCCGTCCAGCTTCAGCAGGGCACCGCAGAAGACGACCTGGACGATGGCGATGAGCACGAGCAGCGGCATCGTCACCTCCTCCTTGCGCACCAGCGCGGAGATGAACAGGCCGAGCATCATGGCCGTGAAGGCCAGCAGGGCGACGGCGACCGCGATCTCCACCAGCGGCGACATCAGCACGCCTTCGCCACCGGGCGCGTTGAGGTCCACGCCGAGCAGGGCGACCAGGGTCAGCACCACCGCCTGGAGCACGGTGATGACACCCAGGACGACGACCTTGGACATCAGGTATGCCGATCTGGACAGGCCCACCGCCCGCTCCCGCTGGTAGATCACCCGTTCCTTGACGAGTTCGCGCACGGCGTTGGCGGCTCCGGTGAGCACCGCGCCGACGCACAGGATGAGCAGGGCGTTCATCGCCGTGTCGAGCGTCAGCTTGCCGCCCGCCAGGGCCCGCGCCATCACGCCCATCACGAACGGCAGGGCGATCATGATGATCAGGAAGGTGCGGTCGGCGCTGAGCGCTGCCGCGTACCGGCGGACCAGCGTGCCGAGCTGGGCGGCCCGGCTGCGCGGCCGGGGCGGAGCGGTGATGACGACCGGCCCGGACCGGGGCTGCTGGGGCTGGGCGGTGGCGTCGGCGACGTACCGGCCGTGGAAGGGTGAGGCGCTGTAGTCCCCGGCCCAGTCCCGGTCCGCGTCCCGGTCGAAGGCCTCGAAGGCCTCCGGCCACTGCTCGAAACCGAAGTACGCCAGGGCGTCCTCGGGCGGCCCGTAGTAGGCGATCTTCCCGCCGGGCGCGAGCACGAGGAGCCGGTCGCACACGTCCAGGCTGAGCACGCTGTGGGTGACGACGATGACGGTCCGGCCGTCGTCGGCGAGGCCGCGCAGCATGTGCATCACCGAGCGGTCCATGCCGGGGTCGAGTCCGGAGGTCGGCTCGTCGAGGAACAGCAGCGACGGCTTCGTCAGCAGCTCCAGGGCCACGCTGACGCGCTTGCGCTGGCCGCCGGAGAGGCTGTGCACGTGCTGGTCGGCGCGCTGTTCCAGGCCCAGTTCACGGATCACCTCGTCGACCCGGGCGCGCCGCTCGGCTCTGGCGGTGTCCTGCGGGAAGCGCAGCTCGGCGGCGTAGGAGAGGGCTTTGCGGACGGTCAGCTGGGCGTGCAGGATGTCGTCCTGCGGGACGAGGCCGATGCGCTGGCGCAGTTCGGCGTAGTCGCGGTAGAGGTCGCGGCCGTCGTAGAGGACGGTGCCGTGGTCGGCGGGCCGCTGGCCGGTGAGGGCGTTGAGGAGCGTGGACTTGCCGGCGCCGCTCGGGCCGACGACGGCGAGCAGGCACTTCTCCCCCACCGGGAACGACACGTGGTCGAGCAGCGTCTTGCGGCCCCGGTCGACGGTCACCGCGAGGTCCTGCACGTCGAGGGAGATTTCACCGGTGTCGACGTACTCCTGGAGTTCGTCGCCGACGAGGCAGAACGCCGAGTGGCCGATGCCGACGATGTCGCCCTGGCCGACCGGGGCGCTGGTGACGCGGCTGCCGTTGAGGTACGTGCCGTTGTGGCTGCCGAGGTCGGTGATCTCGTACGTCCCGTCGGGCAGGGCACGCAGTTCGGCGTGCCGGCGGGAGACCACCAGGTCGTCGATGACCAGGTCGTTGTCGGTGGCGCGGCCGATGCGGATGGTGCGGGCGGGCAGCGGCCGGACGGTCGTGGGCTGCCGGTAGGTGCCCGTCATGGCCGGCATGGAGACGGCGGAGGGGCGTTCCGGGGTCGGTGCGCGGCGGCCCAGGAGGACCACGCGGGGGCCGTCGGCGGGATTGCCGAAGCGGATGACGCTGCCGGGGCCGACGTCCCACTCGTGGATGCGGCGACCGTCGGCGTAGGTGCCGTTGGTGCTGTTCTCGTCCTCGATGGTCCAGTGCCCGTCGTCGGGCCGCAGCACCGCGTGGTGCCATGAGACCCGGTCGTCGTCGATGACGATGTCGCTCAACGGGTCGCGCCCGACGTGGTAGTCGCGGCCCGGAATCATCACTGTGGAGCCCGTCTCGGTCTCCAGGACGAGTTCTGGTGCTACCGACGGCTGCGCCATGACCGAGATTCTACCGATTTGCCTGATGTATGACTCGGCGAGCCGCTCAGGCCACGGGTACGCCCAGGACGGGAGCCGTCCTCTGCATCCGCAGGGCGTCCACGGACTCGGCGAGCAGTTCGTACTCGGTGGTGTCGTCACTGGTGGCGATGCGCACCAGCCGTCCGGCCGCCAACTCCTCGGCGACCCGCTCCTGCTGCCCGGGATCGGCGCACCAGGCGCGCAGCAGGGTGGGCACGTCGGGCACGGTCTCGGCGACCGGCACGAGCGCGCCCGGCGGTAAGTGCTCGGCGTCGGGCTGGGGGTCGAGACGCTGGGCGATCCAGGAGGCGCGGTCGCGCAGCCACCACAGGGCGAGGGCGAGGGTGGGCGCCCGGTAGGTGCCCAAGGGGACGCCGATGCGGCGGCCGTCGCAGACTCCGTATGCCGTGACATGGCACAGAAACTCGTCGTGCACGTGACCCTCCCCCGTTGCCCGGCCCGGCCTTGCCTGTTCCGCGGCTCGCGTGCTGTGCGTGAGGACGCCGTCGCCCGATGTGAATGCGCTCTCGCTGGTCAGTATGTTCACTACTGAAACACTGTCACCATGTCTTTCCGGCCAGTCTCCTGGCATATTCGCCCCCGAGTTGGCCTAAACGCTGCGGGCGGTCGCCAGGGGGCATGACCCCGGAGGTAGTCGACGCTCCCGCCGGGCCCGGGCAGGGTGGGCCGTGCCGGTTCACCGCGAGTGGTGATCCGGGCCCTGACCAGCACAGACGACCTGCCGACGTCCGCGGCCATGAGCAGATCGCCGCGCTGATCGGGGCGGCCCGCGAGCAGTTCCCGGGGCTGGTGTTCCGGCTCGCCGGCGCCGTCGACGGGCACCACATCGCGCGCTTCTCGTGGGAGCTGGTGAGCGAGAGCGACGGCCCGGCGCCCGTGGCCGGGGGTCGGATGTGATCACGCTGGACGAGCAGGGCCGGATCAGGACCGTGCTCGGCTTTCTGGACCGCGTGCCCGCCGGGGCGTGAGACCGGCGATGAGTTTCCCGGTGTCCCGCGGTCTGGTGTGTGAGGGGCGACCGAATACCGGAGGACACCATGGCCACGACCGGAAAACTGGACGCGGAATTCACCGCGGTCCTGCGCAAGAGCCCCGCCCAGGGCGGCTGGACCTATCTGGTCTGGCCCCGGTCCGTCGAATTCTTCGGCACCCGCGGCCTGGTCAAGGTCCGCGGGACGATCGACGGGCACCCGTTCCGCAGCTCGTTCATGGCACTGGGCGACGGCACGCACAAGCTGCCCGTGAAGGCCGACGTCCGCAAGGCCATCGGCAAGGAGGAGGGCGACACGGTGACGGTGCGCCTGGAGGAGCGGATCGGTTCCTAGAACCTTTCCCGGGGGCGGCCACCGCCCCCGGGAAGGCCGGGGCGGCTACTGCTTGACGACCGCGTCGATACGGGCCAGCTCGTCCGCGTCGAAGTCCAGGTTGCCGATGGCTCCGACGCTGTCCTCCAGCTGCTGCGGGCTGCTCGCGCCGACCAGCGCGGAGGTGACCCGGCCGCCGCGCAGCACCCAGGCCAGCGCCATCTGGGCGAGGGTCTGGCCGCGCGTCTTGGCGATGTCGTTCAGGTCGCGCAACCGGCCCACCAGCTCCTCGGTGACCGCGTCGGACTTCAGGAACGGGCTGTCGCTCGCGGCCCGGGAGCCCTCCGGGATGCCGTCGAGGTAGCGGGCCGAGAGCAGACCCTGCTCCAGCGGGGAGAAGACGATGGAGCCGACCTGGAGCTCGTCGAGGGCGGCCAGCAGGCCCTCGTCCTCGGGGCGGCGGTCCAGCATCGAGTAGCGCGGCTGGTGGATGAGGAGCGGGGTGCCCAGCTCGCCCAGGATGCGGGCGGCCTCGCGGGTCTGCTCCGCGGAGTAGTTGGAGATGCCGACGTACAGCGCCTTGCCCTGCTGCACCGCCGAGTGCAGGGCGCCCATCGTCTCCTCCAGCGGAGTCTGCGGGTCGGGGCGGTGCGAGTAGAAGATGTCGACGTAGTCCAGGCCCATCCGCTTCAGGCTCTGGTCCAGCGAGGACAGCACGTACTTGCGCGAGCCCCACTCGCCGTACGGGCCCGGCCACATCAGATAGCCGGCCTTGGTGGAGATGACCAGCTCGTCGCGGTAGGCCGCGAAGTCCGACTTCAGGAACTCGCCCAGCGCGGACTCGGCGGCGCCGGGCGGCGGGCCGTAGTTGTTGGCGAGGTCGAAGTGGGTGACGCCGAGGTCGAAGGCGCGGCGCAGGATGGCGCGCTGCGTCTCGACCGGCCGGTCCGGGCCGAAGTTGTGCCACAGGCCGAGCGAGAGCGCGGGGAGCTTCAGGCCGCTGCGTCCGGTGCGCCGGTAGGGCATGTCCGCGTAGCGGTCGGGGTGTGCGGTGTACAACGCGACTCCAGAGGGGTTGGCTGAGGAAACCGTTGTCCACTCTGTCGTGACCTGCGCCCATGCGTCCAACAGAAGAATCCGATGGAATTCAGCGGCTAGGCTTCTCAGTCATGGAACTGCGCCACTTGCAGCACTTCGTCGCGGTCGCCGAGGACCAGCACTTCACCCGGGCGGCCGAACGGCTCCTGGTGTCCCAGTCGGGCCTGTCGGCCTCGATCCGGGCGCTGGAGCGGGAGCTCCAGACGCCGCTGTTCGTGCGCACGACCCGCCGGGTGACCCTCACCCCGGCCGGGCGGGCGCTGCTCGGTGAGGCGGAGCGGATCCTGGCGCAGGTGCGGGCAGCCCACGAGGCGGTGGCGGCGGTGCAGGGCGTACTGCGCGGCATGCTCGCGCTCGGCAGTGAGCAGTGCATCGCCGGGGTGCACGTCGCGGGGTTGCTCGCCACCTTCCGGCACCAGCATCCGGACGTGGAGATCTGTCTGCGGCAGGCCGGGTCGGGCGCGCTCGCGGAGGAGGTCGCGGCCGGGCGGCTCGACCTGGCGTTCGCCGTACGGACGCAGGCGGACAGCGACCAGCTGCGGTCGGTGCCGCTGACCAGCGAGCCGATGACGCTGCTGTGCCACTCCAGCCACCGGCTGGCCGCCGCCGGTGCGGCCGTCACGCCGGAGGAGCTGGGCGGGGAGGTGTTCGTCGACTTCCACCCGGACTGGGGTCCGCGCCGCACCACCGACACGGTGTTCGCCGCCGCGGGCGTACGGCGGACCGTGGCCCTGGAGGTGAACGACGTGCACACCCTGCTCGACCTGGTCGACGAGAACCTCGGCGTCGCCGTGGTGCCGCGGCACTTCGCGCACAAGCGCGCCTCCCTGACCGCGCTGCCGGTGAAGGGCACCGGCGAGGCGGTCTACGAGACGGTGGCCCTGCTGCCGCCCCGGCAGGCCACCAGCCCGGCGGCCCGGGCGCTGATGGCGCTGCTGGAGGCCACGGGGACCACAGGCGCGTCACCGGGGAGCACAGGCGCGGCACCAGGGACCGCGGACGCGGCGCTGGGTACCACGGGCGGGGCGCTCGGGACCACGGGCGCGCAAGCGGAGACCACCGGCGCGTGAACCGGGGCGCACGAGGCGCGGTGATGCGCGATGGTGGAGCCATGCATGCGAAGGACATCCTCATCGACGGCTACAACCGCATCCGCGAAGAAGTCCACGCCACCGTCGACGGCCTCGGGCCCGACGAACTGAGCGCCCGCCCCTCTCCCGACACGAACTCCATCGCCTGGCTGGTCTGGCACCTCACCCGCGTCCAGGACGACCACGTCGCCGACGCCTTCGACCTCGACCAGGTGTGGCTGTCCCAGGACTGGGAGAAACGCTTCGGCCTGGGGCTGTCCCGCCACGACACGGGCTACGGCCACAGCCCCGCCAAGGTCGCAAAGGTCCGGGTCGACTCCGGCGACCTGCTGACCGGCTACTACGACGCGGTGCACACGCAGACCCTCGACGCCCTGCGCGGTCTGGCGGCCAAGGATCTGGAACGCGTCGTCGACGAGCGCTGGGACCCGCCGGTCACCCTGGGCGTACGGCTGGTCAGCGTCCTGTCCGACGATCTCCAGCACGTCGGACAGGCCGCCTACCTCCGGGGGCTGTTGCAGAGCGCGGCCTCGTAGCCGGGCAGGACCACGTCCCGGATGAGCGCGTTCCGCTCGTCGAACGGGAGGAAGGCGCTCTTCAGGGCGTTCACCGTGACCGTGCGCAGGTCCTCGACGGTCCAGCCCGCCTGCTCGACCAGCAGGGACATCTCGCGGGTCATCGTGGTGCCGGACACGAGCCGGTTGTCGGTGTTCAGGGTGACGCGGAAGCCGAGGTCCTTCAGCGCGGTGATCGGGTGCTCGGCGATGGAGGTCGCGGCGCCGGTCTGGAGGTTGGAGGTCGGGCACATCTCCAGCGCGACACGCCGGTCGCGCACCCAGCCCGCGAGACGGCCGAGCTTGCCGACGGCGAGGTCGGGGATGTCGTCGGTGATGCGCACGCCGTGCCCGATGCGCTGGGCGCCGCACACCTGAAGGGCCTGGTGGATGCTGGGCAGGCCGTGGGCCTCCCCGGCGTGAATGGTGAACGGCACGTTCTCGCGGCGCAGGTGCTCGAAGGCCGCGAGGTGGTCGGCGGGCGGGAAGCCGTCCTCGGCGCCGGCGATGTCGAAGCCGACGACCCCGGCGTCCCGGAACGCCACGACCAGGTCGGCGATCTCCGGGCTGCGGTCGAACATCCGCATCCCGCACAGCAGCGTCCCGACCCGCACGGGCGTCCCCGCGGCCGCCGCCTTGGCCATACCGGCCGCGAGCCCCTCCTGCACGGTCTCGACGACCTCGGGCAGGGCCAGCCCGCCCTTGATCATCAGCTCCGGGGCGTAGCGCACCTCGCCGTAGACGACACCGTCCGCGGCGAGGTCGAGCACGTACTCCTCGGCGGTGCGCAGCAGGCCCTCGCGGGTCTGCATGACGGCGAGGGTGTGCTCGAAGGTGGCTATGTAGCGCACCAGGTCGCCGGAGTTGGCGGCCTCGTAGTACCAGGCGGCGAGTTCGGTGGGGTCGGTGGTGGGCAGGGTGTGGTCGACCTCGTCCGCGAGCTCCACCACGGTGGCGGGGCGCAGGCCGCCGTCGAGGTGGTCGTGCAGCACGGCCTTGGGCAGCCGGCGGAGGGTGTCGGTGTCGATGCGGGGCGCGGTCATGTGCGTGTTCCTCGGCAGTGCGTACTCGGTGGGAGTCGGATCTCTAGTCGGTGGCGGGCTGGAGCAGGTCCCAGCGGTTGCCGTACAGGTCCTGGAAGACGGCGACGGTTCCGTACGGCTCGTGCCGCGGCTCCTCCAGGAACGTGACGCCCGCGGCGGTCATGCGGGCGTGGTCCCGGGCGAAGTCGTCGGTGTGCAGAAAGAACCCGACCCGCCCGCCCGTCTGGTCCCCGACCCGGCCGGCCTGCGCCTCCCCCTTGGCACGGGCGAGCAGCAGCCCGCTGCCCGTTCCCGCACTCCCGGGTTCGACGACGACCCAGCGCGACCCGTCGGGCCGGGGAGCGTCCTCGGCGAGCCGGAACCCGAGAGCCTCGGTGTAGAAGCGGATCGCCTCGTCGTAGTCGTCGACGACGAGGGTGACCAGGGCGATACGTCGCATCAGGGCCTTTCGGAGCATGGGATTGACGGGAGACGTTATACGTAACACCCACGAGATGCAAACACCCTTGGGCAATTTCTGTACCTACTAGTATGTACGCTGGTGATCGACACCTCTACGGCTCCCGGGAGACCCCCATGCCCTTCGTCCGCATAGACACGCTCCGGGCCGGCCCCGAGCGACTCGCCGCACTCGGCCGCGCCGTTCACGACGCCCTCGTCGAAACGATCGGCATTCCGCCCGACGACCGGTTCCAGGTCCTGGTCGACCACGACGGCGCGAGCAGCACCCTCCGGTACGACGACTACCTCGGCGTGCACCGCGACGTTGGCATCGCCTACGTCGCGATCACGCTTCGCTCCGGTCGCACGCCCGCGCACAAGCAGGCGCTGTACCGGAGGATCGCCGAACTCGCGCACGCCTACGCGGGGACGGACCCGCGGAACATGTTCGTCGTCCTGACGGAGAACGGACCGGCCGACTGGTCGCTCGGAGAGGGGCGGGCGCAGTACCTCGACGCCCCGAGGTCCTAGTTCCCCGGCCTACGCCTCCAGCCCGAGGCGGTCGGCCCGGCCACCCGCTAGCGTCCCCGGCATGAAGATCACCGAGCCACCCCGCACCCCCGAGCAGCGCAAGGCGGACCTCCTGCATCGCCTGGAGCGGGAGATCGACATCTGGGTCGCGACGGCGGACACCGAGGGCGTGCCGTGCCTGGTTCCGCTCTGGTTCGTGTGGCATGACCAGGCCGTGTGGCTATGCACACGGCTGACCAATCCCACGGGCCGCAATCTGCGGGATGACCGACGGGCCCGGCTGGCCTTCGGGGACACCCGGGACGTCGTGCTCGTCGACGGTGACGTGGAGACGTTCACCACTGACGAGGTGCCGCCGAAGGCGGCCGGGGCGTTCCGTGCGAAGACCGGCTGGGATCCGCGCGAGGACCACGCGTCCTACGCGTTCTTCCGGGTGCGGCCGCGCGCGGTGCAGGCGTGGTGCGAGCAGCACGAGCTGCCGCGCCGGCATCTCATGCGGGACGGGGTCTGGGTGGTCTGACCGGTCAACCGGCCTTTCGGCGCGGCGCGTTCAGCCGGTCCAGTTCCTCGTCCGTGAGGCGGATCGCGCCCGCCGCCACGTTCTCCACGAGGTGGTCGGGGTTGCCGGTGCCGGGGATCGCGAGCACATGCGGTCCCTGGTGCAGGGTCCAGGCGATGCGGATCTGCGCGGGGCTCGCGCCGTGGGCGCGCGCCACGTCGCGCACCTCTTCGTCATGGGTGGTGGTGGCGCCGCCCTCCCCGCTCTCGCCGGCGACGGCGTAGAACGGCACGAACGCGATGCCCTGTTCGCCGCAGATCCGCAGCAGTTCGTCGGTGGCCGGGTCGGGGCGGTCGAGGGCGTACCGGTTCTGCACGCAGACCACAGGGGCGATGGCCCGCGCCTCGGCGAGGTGGCGGGGCTCGACGTTGGAGATCCCCAGGTGGCGTATCAGGCCCGCCTCGCGCAGTTCGGCGAGGGCGCCGAAGTGCTCGGCGATCGAGTCGTACTTCGGCATCCGGCGCAGGTTGACCACGTCCAGGTGATCGCGGCCGAGCTGGCGCAGGTTCTCCTCGACGTGGGCGCGCAGGTCCTCGGGGCGGGCCGAGGTGGCCCACTCCCCCGACCAGGTCCGGTACGGGCCCACCTTGGTGACGATGACCAGGTCGTCGGGGTACGGCGCCAGCGCGCTGTTGATGAGTTCGTTGGCGGAGCGCAGGGACGAGAAGTAGAAGGCGGCCGTGTCGATGTGGTTCACGCCGAGGTCGACCGCCTTGCGCAGGACGGCGATCGACCGGTCGCGGTCACTCGGAGTGCCGAGATGGAAGGCGGCGCTGCCCGTCAGCCGCATCGCGCCGAAGCCGAGGCGGTGGACGGGCAGGTCGCCGAGTTTCCAGGTGCCCGCGGCGTCCGCGGTGATCGTCTGTGAGCTCATCGGCGGAGTCTCACACACTCCTCGCCGTCAGCAGTAGAGATTGCCGCCGGGTGACGTCCCGAGGATCTGCGTGAACCGCTGGTGGTTGTTCACACGGCTGTGCACCTGCGCCGGGTTCTTGCCGTCGCACTCCAGGGAGCCGTTGATGCTGCGGATGGTCTGGCCGAAGCCGGCGCCGTTCACCATGGCGTGGTGCGGGGTCATGGTGCCGGGGCCGGTCTGGGTGTTCCAGTACCACAGGGCCGTCTTCCAGGCGACGGCCGCGTCGTTCTGCACCAGCCAGGGGTTGTTCAGCAGGTCGATGCCGAGCGCGTCGCCCGCGGCCTTGTAGTTGAAGTTCCAGCTCAGCTGGATCGGGCCGCGCCCGTCGTAGGCGGCCTGGCCGGCCGGACAGCCGTAGGGCCGGCTCCAGTCGCAGTAGTGCGGGTAGTTGGCGGTGTTCTGCTCCACCACGTGCACCAGGCCGCCGGTCCGTGGCTGACGTTGGCGAGGAAGGCGGCGGCCTCCTGCTTCTTCACCGTGTCGCTGCCGGTGCCCGCGAAGCCGGGGTAGGCACTCAGGGCGGCGGTGAGACCGCTGTAGGTGTAGAAGGGATTCCGGTTCGGGAACATCTGGTTGAACTGCGCCTCGGTCACGACGAAGCGCGCGTTGCTTCCCGGCCACCCCAGTTGGGGTAGCTGGAGCACGCGGCGGCGGAGGCGCTGGCGGCCGGCAGGAGCACCGGCGCGGTGCCCGCGAGGGCGAGGGCGGCCAGGACGGCAAAGCCGCGGCGTCTCGACACGGGATCAACTCCTTTGCGGGACACGGCCGCACCCGTCGAGGGCAGGGCGGAGCAGAGCCTTCGCCGCACGCACCGGGAGGACCGGTCACGGCGTGGGCGCGGCCGTGGTGGGGGGGTCGAGGCACACTCAACCGCGTTGGTCTGTACCAGTCAAGGGTGTAGACCAGTCATCCACGCCCCGGGGTCACCCCGGGCTCACACGCGCGCCGGCCCCGCCAGCGTCGCGGCCAGCCGCTCCAGCAGGCACCGCAGCAGTTCGTCGTCACCGTCGCCGAGCGGGGGCCAGCCGGCGCGCACCGCGCGGTCGAGCCGCTGCCAGTACTCCTGGCCGCGGGGGGTGAGGTGGGCGAGGACGCGGCGGCGGTCGAACGGGTCGACCCGGCGGTGCACGAGGTTCTGGTCGACGAGCTGGTCGACCAGCTTGGTCAGCGTCCCAGGCGGCAGAAAGGCGGCCTCCGCGATCGCCGTCATGTGGTGCCCCTCGCCGTCGGACAGCAGCGCCAGCACCCGCCACGCGTCGAGCGAGCAGCCCTCGTCCTCCAGCACGGCCTGCAACCGCCGCGCCGCCAGCCGCTCGGCCCGCGTCAGCAGTTGCACCAGGTCGTCCGGCCGGCGCGGGGGTGGGGTGGGCATCCTGCTCCTAGTTCACGAGGTGCGTCCATCCTAGGAGACGCACTGGAGTTCGTCCGGCTGAGGCGGAATCATGACGCCATGTTCCGGCACGACCTCCCCGCGCCCGAGTGGTTCACGGCCGACGACTCCGTGCTCGGCGTGGCGCTCGTCTTCCCCCTGCAGGGGCCGGCCGGGATCTTCGGGCCCACCTGCGAGCTGTGCGCCCGGCTGGCAGCCGAGGAGGTCAACCGGGACGGCGGCGTGCTCGGCAGGGAGCTGCGGCTGGTGCCGGTCGACGGCTCGGGCCCGCCCGGCGAGGTCGCCGGCCACGTCGAGGCACTGGTGGACCTGGGCGTCGTACAAGGCGTCACGGGCTGGCACATCTCCTCGGTGCGCCAGGCGCTGGCGCCGCGGATCGCGCATCGCGTCCCGTACGTGTACACCGCGCTGTACGAGGGCGGTGAGGAGACGGCGGGCGTGTTCCTGACGAGCGAGACGCCGCGCGACCAACTGCGGCCCGCGATGGACCTGCTGGCGCACGAGCGCGGGGTGCGTCGGTGGTTCGTCGTCGGCAACGACTACGTGTGGCCGCGGCGTACGGCGCGGGCGGCCCGCGGGTACGCGCACCGGTCCGGCGGGTCCGTCGCCGGCGAGGTCTATCTCCCGCTCGACACCCACGACTTCGAGCCGGTGCTGCGCCGCATCGAGCGCTCGGACGCCGACGGGGTGCTGATGCTGCTCGTCGGCAGCGACGCGGTGCGCTTCAACCGGGCGTTCGCGGCGCACGGCCTGCCCGCCCAATGTCTGCGGCTGAGCACGCTGATGGACGAGAACATGCTGATGGCGAGCGGCCCGGCGGCCACCGAGGACCTCTACAGCACGGCGGGGTTCTTCGCCTCGCTGGCCAACCGGGACACCCTCGACTTCCACGGGCAGTACGCGGCCCGCTACGGCGTCGAGGCACCCGCCCTCGGCAGCCTCGGCGAGTCCTGCTACGAGGGCGTGCTGTTGCTGGCCGCGCTGCTGAAGCGGGCCGGGACGCTGGAGGTGTCGGCGATCGGCGCGGCGGCGGGCGCGGTGTCGTACGAGGGTCCGCGCGGACTGCTGCACCTGCGCGACAGCCATGTCCGCCAGCGCATCTACCTGGCCCGCGCCGATGGGCTCGACTTCGACGTGCTGACGGAACTGGACCTGCGCGGCACGCACCCTTGACGGTGCCGGCCGAACGACACACCCCGGGGTCGACACCCCAGGCCTCGCGAGCGCGAGAATTCCTCCCATGAGCTCCGCATCCCTCGCCTCCCCGCCCCACCCCCTCGTCACCCGCGCACGGCGGCTGGCGCACGATCTCCTCGTCCCGCACGCCGAGCGCGTCGACCAGGAGGGGGTGCCGGCGAGCCACATCGAGGCGGTGCGGCGGTCGGGCCTGCTCGGGCTGGGCGCGCCGGAGGAGTACGGCGGGGCGGACGCGCCCGCCGCCGTGGCGCGGGAAGTCGCGGAGATCCTGGCCGGGGCGTGCTGCTCCACATGGTTCGTGCAGACACAGCACCACACTCCGGTGAAGCTGCTCGCCGCTTCCGACTCACCGGTCCGGGAGAAGCTGCTGGGCCCGCTGGCGACCGGCGAGTCGCTGGCCGGCATCGCGTTCGCGCACGTCCGAGCCTTCCCCCGCGTGCCCGTGCGGGCCGTGCCCGAGCGGGGCGGCTGGCGCTTGGAGGGCACGGTGCCCTGGTACACGGGCTGGGGTCTGAACGACGTGATGCTGCTGGCGGGTGTGACGGACTCGGCCGAGGTGGTGTTCGTCGTCGCCGAGGCCCGCGAACAGCCAGGGATGCGTCCGTCGGCACCGATGCGGCTCGCGGCCCTCACCGCCGCCCGCACGGTCTCCCTGGAGCTGGACGGCCTGTGGGTGCCGCAGGACGCCGTCGTGCTGCGCACCTCGCAGGAGCAGTTCGCCCAGGTCGACCTGCCCAGGGCCGCCAACACCAGTCCGGCCGTGTTCGGGGTGGCGAGCGCGGCGCTGGACCTGGTGGCGGGCGCCCCGGACGGCCCGGAGCCGGCCCGGTCGCTACGGGCCCGGCTCGACGAGGTCCGGCGGGAGGCCTACGCCCTGGCCGACCACCCCGTCCCGCACGAGTGCGTCCCGGAACGGCTGGCACTGAAGACACGGGCCCACGACGTGCTGCGAGCCGCCACGACCGCGGCGATCGTGGCCGGGGGCGGCCGGTCCATGGCCCTGGACAGCCGGGCGCAGCGACTCGCACGCGAGGGGATGTTCCTGCTGGTGCAGGGCCAGACGGCCGAGGCACGCCGGACGCACCTCGGCGCGCTGGCGTCCGGTTAGCCGAGCCGCGGCAGCGCCGACGGTTTGCCCGTGCGGGAGGGGACCTTGCCGCAGAACTCCGCTTCGATCACGTTGATGTAGAGCGACGGGTCCGGGAGCCAGTCACCGTTGATGTTGAACGTCAGCTGGTGCTTCCCGTCCTGTGTGCCGACCATCGCGGACAGGGAGCCGTTCGTACGGCCGCTCTTGCCCACGACCTTCACGCCGCAGGACAGCTGCGCGAACTCGACTCCGAGTCCGTACCCGAGCCCGCCCCCCGCGGGGACCTCGTCGAGCATCTTTGCCATCTGCTTCGGCGGCAGCAACTCGCCCTTGATCAGAGCCCGTTGGAAGCGGTTAAGGTCGCCGCTGGTGGAGATGACATCACCGGCCGCGCCCAGCCAGGTCATGTTCTGTTCGGTGGCGTCATGGATCGGGGCGTCCGGGGCCTCCTGATGCAGCCGGGAGTAGCCGACGGGGTGGGGTTTCGGCATATGGGGTGACGTGCCGGGGAACGACGTGCCGCGCAGCTTCAGCGGCCGGATGATGCGGCGGGTGATCTCCTGCGCGTACGAGCGGCCCGTCGCCTTCTCGACGACCATCCCGGCGATGACGAAGTTGGTGTTCGAGTACACCGGCGTCGTCTCCGGGTCGGGCAGCGGCGGGTGCTTCAGCGCGATCGCCACGAGTTCCTCGGGCGCATGGGTGTCGTAGCGGTGCTCCGGGAAGCCGGGGCCCGCGGCGTCGTGGAGGAAGGCGGGGTCGTCGGTGTAGTTGGCGATGCCGCTGGTGTGGTTGAGGAGCTGCCGCAGAGTGATCTTGTCGCCGTCGTAGCCGTTTCCCCGCACCAGGCCCGGCAGCCACGACTCGACCGTGTCGTCCAGGCTCAGTCCGCCTTCGGCCTCCAGTTGGAGCAGGACGGTCGCGACGAAGGTCTTCGTGATGCTGGCCCCGCGGAAGTGGTCGCCGGGGGAACGCTCGCGCCCCGTGCCGGTGTCGGCGTAACCGGCCTGAGCGAACCAACTCCCCTTGCCGTCACGGACCTTGGCCGCCACTCCGGGCAGCCCGCCTCTCTCGACCAGATCGTGCAACGCGGTGCGGGTCGCCTCGTGGTCACGCTGCGACTGTGCCGCGTGTGCGGACGGGGCGAGCGCCGCCGCTGCGGCGGATAACGCCACGACCAGGCCGATTGAGACGGTGCGTGAAGCCCGCTGCTTCATGGATGTGTGCCTCCCCTTCACCGAGGGGCGGGACTTGCCCCTCGGTGCGGATGACGCCCAACGCGGGCTTCAAGGTTGATCGTTGGGGCGGGAGGCCCAGGGTCCTAGCTCGCGAACGGCGCGAGTACGGAGGGTTCGGTGGGCGTGGTGGAGGCGGTAGGCGCGGCCTCCTTGTCCGCGGGGTGCCGCCACAGCCCTTGTGCGGCCAGGCGCGGCAGCACGCCCTCGCCGAACCAGTACGCCTCCTCCAGGTGGGGGTAGCCGGAGAGGATGAACTCCTCGATACCGAGGGCGTGGTACTCCTTGATCCGCTCGGCGACCTCGTCATGGCTGCCGACCAGGGCGGTGCCGGCACCACCGCGCACCAGGCCGATCCCTGCCCACAGGTTGGGATGGATCTCCAGGCGGTCGCGCCGGCCGCCGTGCAGGGCGAGCATGCGCCGCTGCCCCTCGGACTCGCTGCGGGCGAGCCCGGCCTGCGCCGACGCCACGGTCTCCGGGTCGAATCCGTCCAGCAGTCGGTCCGCCTCGGCCCAGGCCTGCTCGGCGGTGTCACGGGTGATGACGTGCAGCCGGATGCCGAAGCGGAGGGTGCGGCCCTCGGCGGCGGCCAGGGAGCGGATCCGGTCGAGCTTCTCGGCGACCTGGGCGGGCGGCTCGCCCCAGGTGAGATAGACGTCGGCGTGCCGGGCGGCGATCTCACCGGCGATGGGCGAGGAGCCGCCGAAGTACACCTGGGGAACGGGGTCGGGCACGCGGGCGAGCGCCGCGCCTTGCACCCGGAGGTGCTCACCGTGCAGGTCGACGGTCCCGCCCTGCCACAACTCCTTTACGACGTGCAGGAATTCGCCGGTCCGGCGGTACCGGCTGTCCTTGTCGAGGAAGTCGCCGAAGGCACGCTGTTCCTGGTTCTCGCCACCGGTGACGACGTTGAGCAGGAGCCGTCCGCCGGTCTGCCGCTGGAAGGTGGAGGCCATCTGCGCCGCGAGGGTGGGCGAGATCAGTCCGGGCCGGAAGGCCACGAGGAACTTGAGGCGTTCGGTGTGCCGGCTGACCATCGCGGTGGTGAGCCACGCGTCCTCGCACCAGGCGCCGGTGGGCGTGAGGGCACCGGCGAAGCCCACCTCCTCGGCGGCGCGGGCGATCTGGCTCAGGTAGGCGACCGTCGGTGGCCGGTCCCGGCCGGATGCGGTGGCCGGGGTGCCGTGGCCGCCGCCGACGACATGGCGGCTGTCACCGTTGGTGGGCAGGAACCAGTGGAAGGTGAGGGACACGGGGATCTCCGATCGATGTGGAACGTTCGTCGGCGCGGCGGTTGACGGGTGTCAGCCCGCCACGGCCAGCAGCGGGGTGCGGCCGAGCGCCGCGGAGAACTGGTCGACGCCCTGGGTGAGCGCCTCGGTGGCGGCCGGCGTGACGGTCAGGGACCCGTCGTCGTGCACGGTGATGTCCTTGTCGAGGGTGAACCAGCCCTGCACTATGTGGGCCGCGCCCATGGAGGTGAGCACCGGGCGCAGGGCGTAGTCGATGGCCAGGACATGGGCGATGCTGCCGCCGGTGGCGAGCGGCAGCACGGTCTTGCCGGTGAGTGCGTACTGCGGGAGCAGGTCCAGCAGTGCTTTGAGGACACCGGAGTAGGACGCCTTGTAGACGGGGGTGCCGACGACGATCCCGTCGGCACGTGCGAACAGGTCGGTGGCCTCGACGATCGCGGGGTGCCGGAAGTCCGCGCCGAGCAGCGCCTCGGCGGGGATGGTGCGGACGTCGAGCGGGATCACGTCATGGCCCTGTGCGGCCAGCCGCTCGTCCAGGTGGCGCAGCAGTCGGCTGGTGCGGGAGGAGGCGAAGGGGCTGCCGGAGACGGACAGGACGGTGGCCATGGGGTCTCTTTCCGGGAGAGGGCGCGACTGCGCGTGGCAGCGCCGAATTCGGGGACGCCGCCTTCAACGGGCGTGACTGAGCGCCGAATTCAGGCGTGAGGGAAATGCACCGCGCATGACGTCCCGTCGGCGCGATGTTCGGCCGACGGCGAATACGGAGGTGGCAAGAAGCGGCGAGCCGGGAGACTCAGGCTGCGGCGCGACAGGAGGCGCTGGAGACGCGTGCGAGGTCGACGTGGCGTCGCCGCGTGAGGTCCAGTCGCATGATCATGCCATGGATCGTGGCAGTGGGAGACGACGGCCGTCAAGGAGATCGCGGCTCATCTCGCATCGCAGACCGGCGGAATTCGGGACCATGGATTTCCAGGCCGCGCATTTCGGGACCCTGGATTTCGGTCGTCGATGGCATTTCAGTCGTCGTCCGACGGAACCACCACGAGGAAGGCGTCCGACTCCAGGTCCATCACGACGGTGGCAGGCTCCCCCTCGGCACGACGGCGTGCCGCGTACTCCTCCGCCGGCCATGATCCGCGCGGAGCTCCCGCCGGGAACCGCTCCAACACCTTCGCGCCGATGGCCGCAGACACGTCCGCTGCCCTCCCCTGTCCCACGCCGCCTCCCGGCGACGCCGATCCGTCACTGTCGTACCCATCCGGTTGCCCCCGATCCCCCCGGACATGCGCGGCCCGGTAGGAGTTCACACGCCTACCACCTCTACACATAAAGGAGAAATAAGAGCAGAATGAACTTACGCGGCGCTTACCGCATATCCCACCAGACGCGGTCGCCCTGCAAGACGAAGGAGACGAATCATGGCCAACGTCTCACCCACCAGAGGTGACATAACCAGCCACCCTGATGCCTCCGAGATGCGGGATCGGTACGCCCGTGTGCTCGGTGATCGCGATGTGGCGCTCGTGGACGGACCGGTGTTCCTGCTCGGTCTGTACTGCGCGGCCTCCCCGTGGATACTCCACTACACGACCAGCCAGCCGCCGCTCGTGACACACAACCTGATCATGGGCATCGCGATCGGTCTGCTGGCGCTCGGGTTCACTCGCGCTCCGGAGCGTATGTACGGCCTGAGCTGGGCCATGTGCGCACTCGGGGTGTGGATGATCGTCTCGCCGTGGGTCGTCGGCGAAAGCCCGGACACCGGCGTCGTGTGGAACAACATCATCATCGGTGCACTGGCCGTGATTCTGGGTCTGGTGTGCGCCGGCACGGCGGCGAAAGCCTCCAAGAGGCCCTAGACCCACCGGAAGGAAACCGAAGGCCGGTCCGCGCCCCGGACCGGCCCCTTCATGTGCGCACCGGCGTGTCCCGGCCGTCAGGGGGCACACGCACTACAGCGGGGGTCCTGAAAGAAGGGGCGGAGATGGAGATCGACGGCATCATCAGTGCCATCGTGATCGGCATCGTCATCGGCGTCCTGGGCCGGCTCGTGGTCCCGGGCCGTCAGCGGATCGGAATCCTGTGGACGATCCTCGTCGGCATCATCGCCGCGTTGGTCGGCTCCGCGATCGCCACCGCGTTCGACGTCGCCGACACCAAGGGCGTCGACTGGGTGGAGTGGCTCATCCAGATCGGCCTCGCAGCGCTCGGCGTCGCCGCGCTGGACCGCTCGAAAGCACGCCGCTGACGGCGTAGGACGGCTGCAGCTTCACGACGGCGACAGCACGGCGTGGCAACAGCACGTGTGCGGTACAAGGAGACACCTGGCACCCGGCGCGCCGTGGCCCGGCGGCCCGGCACGCCGGAGCCGGACGTCTCCCGGCATCAGCGGCCCGCCGACCGCATGGCGGCGAGGCCCTCACGGCTGGACGGGTACAGCGGCGTCCAGCCCAGCTCTCCTTCCGCCTTGGCGCAGGACACCACCAGCCGTGACGACATCACCGTGTGCGCGTACGACATGGGCTTCATCAGCCACAGCGGTACGGTCATCGGCTTCGGCAGTGCGAACGCCCCGGCCACGCTCTCGACGTGGGCGCGGAAGCCGAGCGGGGTGCGGTCGGCGATGTTGTACGCCTGGCCGGGCCGGCCGCGTTCCACGGCGGCGACCACCGCGCGGGCCGCGTCGGTGAGCTCCACCCACGGCAGCACCCGGCCGCGGTCGGCGGGCATGGGCAGTTGCCGTCTGCGCAGCAGGGGCAGCAGGGCGTCGGTGCCGCCGGGGCCGTAGAACAGGCCGAAGCGGAGCGCGATGCCCTCCAGCGCCTCGGTCTCGAAGGCGAGCCGTTCCTTGGTCCGCATGGCCGCGATGTGCCGCTCCAGCTGCGGGGTCCTGCCGCGCGGGCCGAAGGGGTCGTCCTCGGTGAGCGGGCGGTCGCCGTGGTCCCCGTAGCCGTAGCCGAAGACCATCGACTCCACGACGAAGCGGCGGGCACCGGTGACGCGGGCGGCTTCGGCGAGGTGGGCCGTGCCCTCGGTGCGCAGCGCGTCGGTGGCGAACATGTCGCGGTCGCGCATGGGGGGCCTGCGCAGGGCGGTCGCGGCGTGGATCACGGTGTCGAAGTGGTGTCCGTCGACGGCGCGCAGCAGCGCGTCACGGTCCATGAGGTCCGCGCGGATGCCGTTGTCCGCGCTCCGGCCGAGTCCGGTGACCTTGTGGCCCGCCTCGGTCAGGGCGCGGGTGACGTGCCGGCCGAGGACGCCGCTCGCGCCGGCGAGGAGGATGCTCTGGTTCTTGCGGATCGTCGTCATGACCATGCGACGGATGGAACGGGCGTGGATGTGACATGCGGGCGGCCCTGGATGTGGCGTCCGGGCGGGGACGGCCGGCCGGCTAGGGCGTGTACACGTACGGCGTCGTCGTGGTCAGCGGGGTGAAGCCCAGGCGCTCCAGGATGGGGCGGCTCTGGCTGGAGGCGTCGACCTGGAGGTAGCGGCAGCCGCGTGCCGCGGCAGCGTGGGCGCGGTGGGCCACCAGGGCGCGGTAGATGCCGCGGCCGCGCCAGCCCTCGACGGTGCCTCCGCCCCACAGTCCGGCGAACTGCGTACCGGGCACGAATTCCATGCGGGCCGCGCTCACCGGCTCGCGGCCTGCCATCGCCACGACGGCGACTACCGAGTCCGGGTCGGCCGAGAGGCGGGCGAGGAGCTGGTCGCGCAGCCGGGAGCTGTCCGCGCCGAACGCCTTCTCGTGGACGTCGGCCACGAGATCCACGCCCGTCGGGTCGGTGACCGGCTCCACGCGGACGCCCTCCGGCAGTTCGGCGTCGAGAGCAAGCTCGCCGGCCTCGCCGATCATCAGCGTCTCCGCGGGCTCGGGCGTGAACCCGGCCGCGCGCAGCCGCTGCCCGAGGTCCGCCGGCCGGTCGTGTTCGTACAGCTTCCACTCGAAGTCCAGGCCGAGCCCGGTGTAGTGGGCGATCTGCTCGGCGATCGCCGCGTCCGCCGCCGTCTCGTCGAGGGCGGACCACAGGACGCCGTTCCAGCCCGGCGCGGCGGCGACCTGGCGCACCACCTCACCGGTCCGCTCGACGCGGGCGCCGGGACCGTCCGGCGGCGCCCCCTGGCGCAGCTCACGGTCGTACAAGGCGAGCAGCGCGGTGTGATCCACATGAGTCATGGGCACACTTCAGCACGCGCCGGGTGGCCGGGCAACGCGTTTCCGGTGCGGCCGTGCGCCCCGGCGGCCGTACAGTCCCGTCGATCACGTCGTCACCAGGAAGGGCCCGCCACCATGGTCGTGAAGGACACGGAATTGCCGTACCTGCGCCGCTGCGTGGAGCTCGCGGCCGAGGCGCTCGGGGCCGGGGACGAGCCGTTCGGTTCGGTCCTGGTCGGCGGGGACGGCACGGTCCTCGGCGAGGACCACAACCGGGTGGCCTCGGGCGATCGCACCCGGCACCCCGAGTTCGAGCTGGCGCGCTGGTCGACGGGCCGTCTCACGCCCGGGGAGCGGGCGGCGGCCACGGTCTACACCTCCGGCGAGCACTGCCCGATGTGTGCGGCCGCACACGCCTGGGTCGGTCTGGGACGCATCGTCTACGTCGCCTCGTCCGAACAACTCGCATCATGGCTGAGCGAGTTGGGGGTCCCCGCGCCACCGGTGCGGACACTCCCCGTCCACGAGGTCGCACCGGGTGTGGTTGTGGACGGTCCGGTGCCCGAACTGACGGAACGGGTGAGGGAGTTGCACGTGCGGTTCCATCGGGGACGCGACTGAGACACCCGGGCGGCCCCGGCCCGTCAGGCAGACCCTGTTCGCCCGGGCTCGCAGGGCCGGCCGCCCGAGATGCAGGGCCGCGCCGGCGAACCTACGATCGAATTCAACGAACCAGGCTCACGCCTCGGTCTCCCTGACGGGGGGAGGCGCATGTCCTTGCTGTCAGCACGTCGGCTGATGGCCGCCCACATCGCCCTCGTCACGGTCGCCACAATCGTGTACATGACGGCCCCGGCCGCGGCTCCCGCCCTGTGGGCCGCCATCGGGCTCGCCGGCGTCGTCGCCGTGGTGACCGGCATCCGTGTCCACCGGCCCGCCCATCAGTGGCCCTGGTGGTTCCTGGCCGGCGGACTGCTCACCTTCATCACGGGCGACACGTACTACAACGTGATGGAGGAGTACTTCGACGCCTCCAACCCGTTCCCCTCCCCCGCCGACGCCTGCTATCTCGCCACCTACCCGCTCTTCGCGATCGGACTGTCGGGGCTCGTCCGGCACCGGTGGGCCGACCGCGACCTGCCGAGCCTGCTCGACGCGCTGATCATCACCGCGGGCCTCGCGCTGCCCGTGTGGGTGTACCTGGTGCAGCCGCTGACGGTGGTGGAAGGACTGACCTGGCAGCAGCGCGCCATCAGCATCGCCTATCCCCTCGGCGACGTCCTCGTGCTGGCCCTGCTGGCCCGGCTGCTGACCCCGAGTCCCGTCGACGGGCCCAACCGTGCCGTGCGGCTGCTGGTCGTCGGCACGGTGACACTGCTCGGCTTCGACATCGCGTACGGGCTCCTGCAACTGAACGACCTGTGGCAGACGGGCACCCTGCTGGACCTCGGTTGGATCGCCTTCTACACCGCCTGGGGCCTGGCCGCTCTGCACCCCTCGATGCTCGCGCTGACCGCGTCCGTGCCGCAGCGCGAGTCCCTGCTGCCGCCGCCGCGCCGGCTGGTCGTGCTCGCCGTGGCCACGCTCATCGCGCCGGGGATCCTGCTGTACGAGGGGCTGAGCAACCAGACGCGGGACGCCGCCGTGATCGCGGCCTTCTCGAGCGTGCTGTTCCTGCTGGTGATCCTGCGGCTGGCGGGGATGGTCGTGGCCCACCGCCACGCGGTGACGCGGGAGCTCGCGCTGCGCGGGGCCGCCGCCTCGCTGGTCTCGGCCTTCCACCAGAAGGAGATCGACCAGTCCTGCCGTACGGCGGTCGACCGGCTGATGGGGCCGGACGTACCGCACGGGACCATGCTGCTGCCGAGGGAGGGCGCGGCGGACCTCGGCGCGCAGGGCACCCACCTGGTGAGCCCGGACGCCCTCGATCCGGCCGTCGCCGCCGAACTGGACGGCCTGCCCTCCGTCCTGGTCTGCCCCATGACCCAGCCCGACCGTCCGGCCGGGACCGTCCCGGGTGTCCTGCTGGTCGCCGCCCCCGAGCGGCAGCTCACCGAGACCTGGGGCTCGCTGGAGATCCTGGCGTCGCACGCGGGCCTGGCCATGGAACGGGTCACGCTGCGCCAGGAGGTCTTCCGGCGGGAGAGCGAGGAGTACTTCCGCACCCTCGTCCGCAACGCCTCGGACGTCATCCTGATCCTGGAGGACGACGACACGATCCGGTACGCCAGTCCGTCCGCGCGGAACGTGTTCGGCACCGACGACCTCGTCGGCGTCTCGCTGCCGCTGCTGGTGGATCCCGGGGACCGGGAGCGGGCCGCGCGGGAGCTGGCCGCCGTACGGGAGAGGGGGGCACGGGCCGGACACGACCACTGGTGGGTGCGGCGCCGTGAAGGGCGTGTCGAGGTGGAGGTGCGGTGCAGCGACTTCCGGGACGAGCGGACCGTGTCCGGCCTGGTGGTGACGCTGCGGGACGTGACCGAGCAGCGGCGGCTGGAGCAGGAGCTGACGCAGCGGGCCTTCCACGACTCGCTGACCGGTCTGCCCAACCGGACGCTGCTGCTGGAGCGGATCGAACGCGCCTTGCTGCGCGGCCGCCGCGAGTCGTCCCTGACCTGTCTGCTCTACATCGACCTGGACGACTTCAAGCTGGTCAACGACACGATGGGACACCGGGTCGGCGACCATCTGCTGATCGCCGTAGGCAACCGGCTGTCGCGGGCGCTGCGGCGCACCGACACCGCGGCCCGGCTCGGCGGGGACGAGTTCGCGGTGCTGATGGAGGACGCCAAGCAGCCGCTCGACGCCGAGCTGCTGGCGGCTCAGGTGATCCAGACGCTGGGCCGGACGTTCGACCTGGCCGACGAGTCGGTGACGGTGTCCGCCAGCGTGGGCGTGGCCACCGCGCGCGACAGCACGGACGCGGAGGACCTGCTGGGCCACGCCGACCTCGCGCTGTACGCCGCGAAGGCGGCGGGCAAGCGGCAGTGGCGCCGCTTCAAGCCCCTCCTGCGCAGCCGCATGGTGGAGCGGCACGACCTCCAGGCCCAGCTGGTCCAGGCGGTCGCCGACAAGACGTTCGCGCTGCGTTACCAGCCTGTCGTGGACATCACCGGAGGCGAGGTCGTCGGGTTCGAGGCCCTGGTCCGCTGGCCGCACGAGCAGCGGCCGCCCGTCACGCCGGACCAGTTCATCAGTCTGGCGGAGGAGACCGGGCAGATCGCCCCGCTGGGGTCGTGGGTGCTGGAGAACGCGGTCAGCGACATCGCGGGGCTGCAACGGCTGCCGGGCCCGGCCCGTCCGCCCTACGTCAGTGTGAACGTCTCCGCGCGCCAGTTCCGAGACGCCGGGTTCGTCGAGCAGGTCGGCCAGGCGCTGAGCACGCCGGGGCTGGAGCCCGGGTCGCTGCAACTGGAGCTGACGGAGACGGTGCTGCTGCACCGCGACGACCGCCTCCAGACGGTGCTGCACACGCTCAAGGAACTCGGGGTGAACATCGCGGTCGACGACTTCGGCACCGGCTTCTCCTCGCTGCGCCATCTGCGGGACTTCCCCATCGACGTACTGAAGATCGACAAGTCGTTCATCGACGACATCGCCCACGACGCCCAGCAGGTCGCCCTGGTCGAGGGCATCGTGCGGATCGCCGACACCCTTGGCCTCGAGGTCATCGCGGAGGGCATCGAGGACACCGCGCAGCGGGACCTGCTGGCCGCGATGGGCTGCCGGTTCGGACAGGGATACCTCTTCGCCCGGCCCCTGACGGTGGAGCAGAGCGCGCACGTGCTGCGGGAGCCGAGCACCCACCCCTTCGCGCCGCCCCGGGCGCGGCGGCCGCGTCTCGACGCCGCCCGGGGACGCCGGGAGGCGCGCTGGGCGGACCTGGAGCATCTGCGGCGCACCAGCCCCATGAGCGACGCGGTCCTCGACGAGGTGCGCGGTCGGCACATCCGCAGCGGCGACCACTGGCTGATCGACTTCGCGTCCTGCAACTACCTGGGTTTCGACTGGGACCCGGAGATCATGGATGCCGTCGATCCCGTGGTACGCCAGTGGGGCACGCACCCGAGCTGGTCGCGGCTGCTGGGCAGTCCGCGGCTGTACCCCGACATCGAGGAGCGGCTCGCCGCGCTGCTGGGTGCGCCGGACACGCTGCTGCTGCCCACGCTGACGCTGATACACGCCTCGGTGATCCCGGCGCTGGCCGAGGACGGGCACGTCTTCGTGGAGGCGACCGCGCACCGGACGGTCTACGACGGCTGCGTGGCGGCCCGTTCCCGGGGCGCCACCCTGCACCGTTTCCACGCCGAGCGCCTCGACGAGCTGCGTGCCCTGCTGTCGAGGGTGCCGCCGGGCACGCCCCGGCTGGTGTGCCTGGACGGCGTCAACAGCATGAGCGGCAACATCCCCGACCTGCCCGCGCTGGCCGCGGTGTGCCGGGCCGAAGGAGCGACGCTGTACGTCGACGACGCGCACGGCTTCGGCGTGATCGGGGAACGCGGGCCGGGCGAGTCCTGCCCGTACGGCATGCGGGGCAACTGCGTGGTGCGGCACACCGGGGAGTCGTACGACGGGATCGTGCTCGTGGCCGGTTTCTCCAAGGCGTACTCGTCGCTGCTCGCGTTCCTGGCGCTGCCGTCGGAGCTCAAGAACCGCCTCAAGACCGCCGCGGGCCCCTATCTCTACTCGGGGCCGTCCCCGACGGCGTCGCTGGCCACCGCGCTGGCCGGGCTGGACGTCAACGAGCGGCGGGGCGACGCCATCCGAGCCGACCTGTACCGCAAGGCGGTCCGGGTGCTTGATCACCTGGAGGGCCTCGGGGTGAGCACCCTCAACACGGACCGGCTGCCCATCGTGGAGGTTCCGCTGGCGAACCCCGCGGACCTGGACGCGGTCGCCGCGTACCTGTGGGAGGAGGGCATCTACGTGACGCTCGCCGGCTATCCGCTCGTGCCCCGCGACCGGGTGGGCTTTCGCATCCAGCTCACGGCGCTCAATTCCGACGACGACATCGACCGCCTGAACGGGACCCTGACCCGGCTGTCCGAGCGTTTCCCGCTGCGGCTGAAGGGCTAGACGGCCATGACGACGCACAACGACGACGTGGACTGGGACCGCTGGCCGGTCGCCGACTACCTCCGCGAGAACTACCGCGAGGTGCATCCCTCGGACGCGGCCGTCATCGCGCACCACAGCACCTTCTACCGCCGCTTCCGGCCGGGCGCCATCGCCCGCTCGGTGGAGTTCGGGGCGGGCCCCAACCTCTACCCGCTGATCCTCGCGTCCGCCGCGAGCCGCCGGATCGACGCCGTGGAGGCGGGTGCGAGCAACGTCGCCTACCTCCAGGAGCAGATCTGTCACCGCCTGGACGCGAGCTGGCTCCCCTTCCACGCGCTGTGCCGACGGCTCAACCCGGACGTGCCGGCGACCCTGGCCGGGGCGCTGGCGCATGTGAACGTCGTCCACGCCGACGTCCGGACCCTGCCACCCGGCTCGTACGAACTCGCCTCCATGCACTTCGTCGCCGAGGGCGCCACGGAGGACTTCGCCGAGTTCGCCGACTTCTGCCGCACCTTCGTCCGCAGCGTCGAGCCGGGCGGCCACCTGGTCGCCGCGTTCATGGAGAACATGCCGACGTACCGCATCGGCCCGGCCTCCCGCTGGCCGGGCTGCCCGGTCGACCCGGCAACCGTGACCGAGGTCTTCGCCCCTCTGACCCGCAACCTGGACGTGACCCACATCGACTCGGACCCGACCCTGCCGGACTACGGCGAGTCCGGGATGGTGCTGCTGACGGGGGTGGCGGAGGCGGTCTGAGGGCACCGGTCCGGCCGTCGCCGACGGTCACCGGCGACCGACCGGGGTCTGGTGCGGCTGCGGCTGCGGGACGAGGGGGCGGGGTTTCGCCGTCGACCGCGACCGTGCGGAGCCGAGGCTCCGCCACCCACGGGCTGCCGCTCAAGGGCGAACCGGAGCGCCGACGACGTCCGCTGCGATGCGGCACCCCTAGGGGGTGTCCGCAAAGTCCCGTCGTCCGCCCGGTGCGGCGAGAGGGCGTGCCGGGCGTCGCGGGGCAGGCGGGACTTGGCGGACACCCCCTAGGGCACCGGGGCGCTGCCCCGACCGACCGCAGCCCCACCAGCGGCGCCGTCCGGCGCGGGCACGGGGGACGGCGCGGCTTCCGGCACGGCCACGGTGTCACGTGGCGGCCGCCCGATGGGACACGCGGGCTCCGCTGCACCAATCGCAGCACGGTCGCCGTGGAATCCGGTGAGTGAGGCCGCGAGGGCTCCGTCCTTCGGGACCGGGCGGCAGGACCTCGGCGTCGGGGCCCTCCGGAGCCCCGCCGGCAGGCCGGTCGAGCCCTGGTCCGCAGGGCCGTCGGTACCCCGGCCGTGGTCGCCCTCCCCTGACGAGCCCGGCGAACACGGCGAGCCGGCTCCGGAAGCCGCTGAGCGGAACGCCGCAAGCCGCCTCCTCAGCCCTCCGCCCCCGGGCGGAACCGCCGGCGCAGGACCACTCCCCCGGCCACCAGCACCGCGCTCGCCGCGACCGCCTGGAGGGTGTGGTCCGTGCCCGTGTGGGCCAGGGCGCCGGTGGCGCGTGGGGCGGTGTGCGGGGCCGGTTCTGGGGCGGGCTGAGGCCGAGGCGGGGTGGGCGGCTTCGGGGCCGTCGGCTTGGGTGGGTGGTCGGGGCGGACCGGGCGGTCGCCCGGGGTGTTCGAGGACTCGTTGCCGGTCGACGCGTTGCCGATGCCGACCACGTTCACGGAGTTGCCGGTGACATTGACCGGCAGGTCGACGGGCAGCTGCACGCCATTGCCGGAGACCACGCCCGGTGAATCCTTTCCGCTGCCTTCCGCGACCGCGCCGCCGGGCTTGCCGGCCCGTCCGTCGTCCTTGTTCGCGCAGCTGTTGCCCGCGGCGGGATTGAGGAGCCCCACCACGTTCACGGTGTTCCCGCACACGTTCACCGGGACGTGCACCGGCAGCTGGACGGTGTTGCCGGAGACCACCCCGGGCGAACCGGCCGCCGAGCCGTCCGCCCCGGAACCGGCGTACGCGGGGACGGTCAGGGCCATCGCGCCGGAGGCGGCGGCGACGGCGATCACACCGTTTCGGGTAACCCGTTTCATAGGTTCCCTGCCTTCCAGACATCGTCGCGGGCACTCACCCGCACGAGATAAAACGCGGACGGCCGATCCGAGTTATGGCTTATCGGCCTTTCACTCCATCGAGCGGCCCGGTTGTCGAACTAGCGGTAAAGCCCTTTTACGCGACGCGGCCGCGCAGGATAGGGCACCGCGCCCCCGCCCGCTCGTCCGGAGGCGCGGCTTGCAGTGCCCGCTTATGGTGAGCGAGGGCGCCGGTCCCCGGTCCGCTGCGGGGCGCCCCCTGGAGGCATCGATGCTGGCCAAGCTGTCCACGCGCCCCACGGTGAGGCGCTGCGCGGTCCCCTGTGCGGCCGGGCTGGCCCTGCTGGGTGCGGGGCTGCCGGCCGCGGGCGACCCCGCGCCCGGCCTGGGGCGCTTTTACGACCAGAAGGTGAAGTGGTCGGCGTGCGTGGGCGAGGACATGCCGAAGGACCTCCAGTGCGGCAAGGTCACCGTCCCCCTCGACTACGCCCAACCCGGGAAAGCGACCCTCGATCTCGCCCTGGCCCGCTACCGGGCCACGGGCAAGTCCCGGGGCTCGGTGCTGCTGAACTTCGGCGGCCCGGGCGGTCAGGGCGTGGGCCAACTCGCCATGGCCGGCAAGGACTTCATGGGCCTGACGAACGGCTACGACGTGGTCGCCTTCGATCCCCGGGGCGTCGGCCGCTCCTCGCCGGTCAGTTGCGGCACCGCCTCGGACGACCCACTGGAGGCGACGGACGGCGACGCGGCCGTGGCCGATCCGCAGGCGGTGCTCGAAAAGCTGCGCGACGCGGCGGCCGAGTGCACCGAGCACTCGGGCCCCGTCCTGCCCCACATCGGCACGGTGAACGCCGCCCGCGACCTGGACGTCATGCGCGACGCACTCGGCGACGGCAAGCTCAACTACCTGGGCTTCTCCTACGGCAGCCGGCTCGGCGCGGTGTACGCGGCCCAGTTCCCCGACAAGGTCGGCAGGATGGTGCTGGACGGCGTCGACACGCTCACCGAGCCGCTGTCCGAGCAGGGTGTGGTGAACGCACAGGGGCAGCAGACCGCGCTGGAGAACTTCCTCGCCTGGTGCACGCAGGACATCGCCTGCCCGTTCGGGCGGAATCCGCGGGAGGCCAGGGAGCACGTCGTACAGGTGGTCGAGTCGCTCGACGAGAACCCGGTGCCGACCGACTTCGGCGAGGCGTTCTCCGGCCAGGACTTCGCGGGCGCCCTCGCGCAGGGGCTGTACAGCAGGGAGCTGTGGCCCTCGCTCCAGCGGGCCGTCGCGCAGCTGCTCGAGGACGGCGATACCAGCCGCCTGGAGGCCTTCGCGTCCGGGGGTGTGGCCCTCCCGCCGTGGGGGGCGGCCCGCGGCGGGCTCGTCGACCCGGAGGACGTGCCCCAGGACAACCTGCAGGCGGCGCTGATGGCGGTCAACTGCGCGGACGATCCCGACCGCCCCGCCGCCGAGCAGGTGCGCAGGGAGCTCGGACGGCTGCGCGCCCGGTACGAGCGGGCGTCGCCGGTCTTCGGCCGGTACCGGCTGACCCAGGTGCTGATGTGCTACGGCCGCCCCAAGGGCACCGACTTCATCCGTGACGAGGTCAAGGACCTCGACACCCCGAGGATCCTGCTCGTCGGCACCCGGGGCGACCCGGCCACGCCGTACCGCTGGACGGTGGAGACGGCCGAGCGGCTCGGGACCTCAGCCGTGGTGCTCGACAACCGGGGCGAGGGCCACACCGGCTACGGCTCCTCCAAGTGCGTGCACCGCAAGGTCGACGCGTTCCTGCTGTACGGCACTCTCCCGCCGGACGGCAGTTCCTGCGGCTCCGACCGCGACACCGAGTGAGCCGGCGCGGCCACGGACGGCACGGTCAGCCGAGTGAGACCTCGGGTGCGTAGAGGTCCAGCCACATCGCCAGGTCGAGGGCCCGCTCCAGGCCCCGCCGTACGGCCTGGCTGCTGACGGGCGTGTCGCGGTGTGCGGCCTGCCGGAGCCGTTCGGGGTCGACGAGGTCGAAGACCGGGTGGTCCGGCCGTGCCAGGAGGTCCTTCGCCTGGTTTTGGAGAGCGACGGCGTACTTCGGGTCCTGCGTGGACGGGTAGGGTCTCTTGACCCTGTCGTACACCGACCGGGGGATCAGGTCCGCGGTCGCCTCCCTGAGCAGGCTCTTCTCCCGGCCGTCGTGGGCGACACCTGTCGAAAATCGACCAGCGGCAAAAACTTCCCCAACTTCCGGGACGGTGCGCCCAGCCCTCACCTGCGCGAGCGCCGCCGAAGCGCCTCGGCGGCCTGCTCCGCGTCCGCGACGGAGACGGCCAGACGCGTGTACGGCACGGGTCGCCACAGATCCACGACCACGACGGGAACACCCGCCCGCACCGCGACGAAGTCCCGGCCGAGAGGATGGAGCCGTTCCCCCACGCACCACCGGCCGGGACGGCAGCGCCCGCCCAGCGGCATGCCGCGCAGACTCCGCCACCAGTCACCCTCGACACGCACGGCCCGCACATCGGCCAGCGGCACCCGCACCTCGCGGCGCCGGGCAGACAGCCCTTCCCGCAGCGCGAGCCGGACCACGACGTCCTCGCCGTCCACCACCAGGCGCGCCATCGACAGCCACCTCCTCTCCCAGCCCTCCCAGCCTGCACCCGCGAAGGCGGCCACGAGCACTCGAACCGGCAGACCGGCTGCCCCAAATGCCCCAATGGTGAATCGGCTCTATCGTTCTGTCATGGAGCACGTTCTGAGTCCCGCGACCCTTGCCGAGCTGCGGCGCCCGCGCCCCTACCCCGCGGTCTCCGTGCTGACGCCGACCCACCGGCGCGATCCCTACAAAACCCAGGACCAGGTCCGGCTGCGCAATATGGTGGCCGAGGCCAAGCGGCAACTGGAGGCCGATCCGGCGGTCAGCCGCGAACGACGGGCCGACGTCGCCCGGCACCTCGACCAGGCCCTGTCCGAGGTCGATCTGACGCACGCCGAGGACGGTCTGGCGATCTTCGCCGCATCGGGCGAGCACGAGGTGTGGTCGCTCGCCCGGTCCGTGCCCGAGCGGGTGGTGCTCTCGGACACCTTCCTCACCCGCAACCTGGTCTCCGCGCAGACGGCGGGGCGGCCGTTCTGGATACTGTCGCTCTCCGCCGACCGCGCCACCCTGTGGAACGGCGGCGTCGACCGTGTCGTCGAGGAACGCGCCGACGGCTTCCCGTTGGCCCGCCGAGTGGAGAACTTCGACCCGGAGCGGCAGCAGCGGGTCGGCGACCAGGCGAGCGCCTTCCGGGAGGAGCGCACCCGCCAGTTCCTGCGCGAGGCCGACACCATGATGAGCACCGTCCTGCGCGAACACCCGCGACCGCTGTACGTCACCGGCCCGCCGGCCGCCCTCGCCCTGCTGGACGAGGTCGGCAGCGCCACCAAGGGGGCGGTGCACGTCCCGCACGGCGGCCTGGCGCACGGGACGCCCGAGTCCGTGTGGCAGGCCATTCGTCCGGTGATCGAGACGGAGGCCCGCAGGAACACCGACGCCGTGACCCGCGCCCTCGAAACGGCCCGCGGACGACGGGAGTTCGCCGCCGGTGTCGACGAGCTCTGGCAGAGCGCCCGGGACGGCCGCGTCCGGCTGCTGGCCGTCGAGGAGAACTACCGCGTGACGGTCCGCGACGCCGGGGACCATCTGATCCTCGCCGAGAGCGAGGACCTCGAGTCACGTGAGGACATCGTGGACGAGATCGTCGAGCAGTGCCTGGAGACCGGAGCCGACGTCCGCTTCGTACCGGACGGCGCACTCGGTGAGGCGGAGGGCATCGCAGGCGTTCTGCGGTACTGAAACTCTCGAACACAGGGCCGTCGAACATTCGCGGCAACCGAGTGCCGGCTAACCCGACGGGTCGTCAAACCCCCTGTGTAATCTACGACTTGACCCTCCGGAGGGGTTACTCCGCACCTACCTCGGAGTAACCCCGTGAGACTGTGGCATATGCCAGAAGCACCACCGTATCGTGTGTTGCCAAATCCCTTACAGGGCGTGGCGGGCTGTGCAACAGTCGTAACGGTCCCTCCGTCCGCCTTTGGTCGAACCGTCCCCGCATCGGAGTGCGTCATGCCGTCCCACCTCTCCGCGGACCGCCCAGCCGCCCAGCCGCCCGGACGCGGCTCGGTCGACGCGCTGATATCGCAGACGCGGCGACTCAAGGGCGACGTGGACGCCGTGCGGCGCGACGCCGAGGGAGAAGGATCGGACCACCCCCGGGAACGCTGGCAGCGCGCCCTGTACGACCTGGCCCTGCACCAGCTCAACGACCTCGACGAGCACCTGGCCCAGCTACGGGACGGACCTCGGCCCACGGCGGCCGCCGAACCCGCCGCGCCCGCACCCGGCTCACTGCTCAGCCGGGTCGGCAGCGCCGAGTGGAACCTGCTGACGGACGAGGCCAGTTGGTCCGGGGAGCTCTACCAGATCCTGGGCCGCGACTCCGCCGCTCCCCCGCTCACCCTCGACGAACTGCCGTCCCTGGTGCTCGACGAGGACCGGCCGAAGCTGACGACGATGGTCACGCACTGCCTGGTCGACGCCCGGCCCATCGACGGCGAGTTCCGCATCGCACGCCGGGACGGCGACGTACGCACCGTGCACATGATGGGCGAACCGGTCCTCGACACTGACGGCAGCACCGCCTCGATGTGGGCCGTGCTGCGGGACGTCAGCGAACTGCGCCGCAGCCAGCGGGTGGTGAGCGAGACCCGTGACTCGCTCACCGGCCGGCGGCAGGACGCGCAGACCGAGCACCGGCTCGCGGTCGAGTTGCAGGAGGCCGTGCTGCCACCGTGGCGCGGCTCCCTGCGGCTCCCGCACCAGGGGCCCAGGACCCTCGACCTCGGGGCCCGGCGCCTGCCGGGGTCCACGAACACGCTGATCGGCGGCGACTGGTACGACGCGCTCGAACTGAGCGACGGCGAGACTCTCCTCAGCGTCGGCGACCTCACCGGACACGGCGTCGGCGTCACGTCGAACATGACGATGCTGCTCGGTGCCGTACGCGGCATGGCGATGGCCGGAGCCCCGCCCGGACAGCTGATGGCCTGGCTGAACCAGTTACTCGACGCCACCGTGCAGCCCGCCCTCGGCAGCGCCGTCTGCTGCCGCTACCGCCCCTCGACCCGCACCCTGACATGGGCCCAGGCCGGACACCCCGCCCCGCTGCTCTTCCGCGACGGGACGGGGCGTGTGCTGGGCGCACCGGACGGCGTCCTGCTCGGCGCCACCTCGGGCGCCGTCTACGGGCAGGCCGAAGAGACCCTGGAGGTGGGCGACCTGCTGCTCCTGCACACCGACGGACTGGTACCCGGGCACACCGGAACGGTGGCCGCGAACCTCCTCCTCGACCTGGCGCCGCGTCTGACCGGGACCTCCACCGCACAGGACTGCCTGCGGACGGTGGTCCAGGAGTTCGGCGAGAGCGAGCGCGCGGACAACGCCTGCGTGCTCGTCGCCAAGGTCACGGCATAGGAAACTCAGGCCTGTGCGTTGTTGCCGCCCCTGCCCTTCGTCTTCGGCAGGGCGAGCTTGATCTCCTCCCGCAGCTCCTGGATCTTCGGGTAGCCGGAGTACTGGGCGGTGAGCCGGTACATCTGGCGCAGCCGGTCCCAGGTGCGGTGGGAGGAGTTGGAGCCCATCGACACCAGGGCAAGGCGCGCGTACCGGTCCGCCTGTTCGGGGTCGTCCGCGATGAAGCACGCCGAGGCCATCGACAGATAGTCGAAGATCTTCGACCGCTGCCGGCCGTCGATCCGCAGGGCCAGCGCCTTCTCCGCGTAGTGCTGGGCATGCGCGGCCGCGCCCGGCTCGAACTCGGCGAGCGTGCGGTAGGCCAGGGCCTGCATGCCGTAGAGGTCCTCCTCCTTGAAGGTCTGCATCCAGTCGGGCGACGGGACGTCGGCCTTGTCGGAGACGAACAGGTCCTCCGCCTGGCCGAGCGTGCGCCGCATGGCCTGGCCCTTGCCCATGGAGGCCTGCGCCCAGGCCTCGATGGTGCAGAGCATCGCCCGGGTGCGGGGCAGCACCTCGTCGCCGGAGCCGGACGTGGCGAGCTTCATCAGGTCCAGGGCCTCGTCCGGCTTGCCCAGGTGCACCATCTGGCGGGCCGCGCGGGAGAGTGCCTCGCCCGCGCGGGGCCGGTCCCCGCCCTCTCTGGCCGCGTGCGCGGCGATGACGAAGTACTTCTGGGCCGTGGGCTCCAGGCCGACGTCGTGCGACATCCAGCCCGCGAGGACCGCCAGGTTGGCCGCGACGCCCCACAGGCGCCGCTGGAGATGGGGTGGGTGACGGTAGGCGAGCATGCCGCCCACCTCGTTGAGCTGGCCCACCACGGCCTTGCGCTGGAGCCCGCCGCCGCGGGCGGCGTCCCAGGCGCGGAACACCTCGACCGAGCGCTCCAGTTCCTCGATCTCCTGCGACCCGATGGGGGCGGCCTCGTAGCGGTCGAACCCAGCGGGGTCGGCGTGCAGGGGATGGTCGAGGTCGGGGGCGTCGGCAGCCAGGGCAGGGTCGGTGTGCAGCCAGTCGTACATGGCGCTGCTGAGTGCGGATCCCGCGGCGAGCGCGGCGCCCGCGCCCACCAAGCCGCGTCGGTTGAGCATGAGGTCCATTCCCGTGAATTCGGTGAGGACCGCGGCGGTCTGCTCGGGCGCCCACGGCACTCCGTCGGGAGACTCCGCACTCCCGCCGCGTGGCCGTTTCCCCGCACGCCCGTGCCGGACCAGACCGAGGTCCTCGATGGTCACGACACGGCCGAGACGCTCGGTGAACAGAACCGCCAGCACCCGCGGAACCGGATCGCGCGGGATCTCTCCCATGTCGATCCAACGCCGCACCCGGGAGGTGTCGGTCGCCAGCTGGGGATGGCCCATGGCCGCCGCCTGCCGGTTGACCAGCCTCGCGAGTTCGCCCTTGGACCAGCCGGCCAGGCCGAACAGGTCCGCGAGCCGGGTGTTGGGTTGTCCGCTCACGTCAAGCCCCCAGGTTCTCGGCTGAGTTGACAGTAGCCCGGGGAGACTTGCCGGGCGACTATTCGCCAGGGTTCGCCAGGGTGCGCCAGATGGTGTGCCACTGGTCATCGGGTGTCAGGTAGGAACGCGCCATCCCGACCCGGTCGCCGCAGGGACATTCCCCAGGGTGCTCCCGGGAGCCCGGGCCGGGTGGTGCGCTGTCGTCGCAGGCACACGAAGGGATCTGTTTCGCCCATGTACGCAGCATCGTCCTCCGTGTCCGCACCGCCCCGGTCGCTGCACCCCCGTCCCACGGACAGCGGCCCCTACCTCGCCCCCGCGCGGCCGGCGGCCCCCGTGCTCGGTGCGGGCAGGGCACGGCGCGGCGCGGTACTCGGCACCCAACCGCTCAGCGGGAGACTCGACTTGTCCGGCCCCCAGGGCGCCCAGCTGCGCACGGCGATCGCGTCGGTGCACCGCATCTGCCCGGAGTTCGCCCCGGTGCAGGTCCTGCGCCTGGGCGGGCGGTCCGTGCTTCTGGTCGGCACGACCGGTCGCAGCTCGGCCGTCGCCAAGTGTTTACTGGACCACTCCCCCGCCTGGTCCGAGCGGATCCGCCACGAGATAGCGGCGTACCGCTCGTTCGTCCGGCACCGTCCTCCCGTGCGGGTGCCGAGACTGATCGCGGCGGACCCGGACAACTGCACACTGGTGATCGAGCGGATGCCGGGGCGGGTGGCGGCGCTCCAGCGGCACCCGGCCGAGGCGCCGCCGCGGGCGGACATCAGGGTGGCACTCGGCGCGATCTGCCGGCTGAACGCCTGGCGGCCGCCGGCGGGCACGTTCAACGCCCCGCTGGACTACGCGGCCCGGATCTCGCGGTACCACGAGCTCGGCCTGCTCACCGACCGTGACCTGGGTGATCTCCAGAAGCTGCTGCACGGCATCGCTCAGGCGGCCGGGCGGCAGGGCATGGGCCAGTTCTGCCACGGCGACGCACTGTTGTCGAACATCCTCCTGTCACCGGCCGGTCCAGTGCTGGTGGACTGGGAGCACGCGGGCTGGTATCTGCCGGGCTACGACCTGGCGACGCTGTGGTCGGTGCTCGGGGACGCACCGGTCGCGCGTCGGCAGATCAGCCAGATCGCCCAGTCGGCGGGCCCGGCGTCCAGGGATGCCTTCCTGGTGAACCTGATGCTGGTGCTCACCCGGGAGATCCGTACGTATGAGACGGCCGTGCAGCGTTCGATGCACGACGCGACCCCGGCGGCACCGGGTACGGCCCACCCTGGTGCTGCGCCGTCCGGCGAGGAGCAGCGGCTGCTGCTGCGGCGGCTGCACGACGACTGCCAGATGGCCCGGCGGGCCGTGCGCGCGGCGGTCGGCACTCGCTGACGGGGACGAAGCGGGGGCGGGGGGGGGGGGGGGGGGGGGGGGGGCGCCGGCGGGGGGGGGGGGGGGGGGGGGGGGGGGCCGGGGCCCCCCCCCCCCCCCCCCGCTTCGTGTTTTTTGGCCTACTGCCGCTCAGCCCTGCTGGAACAACTCCGCGGGCAGCGGTTTGAGGAGGGCGTACAGGTCGTCCGTGATGGGGCGGTCCCAGGCGGCGATGGTCACCAGGACGTTGTCGCTGCGGTCGAACTGCACGCAGGAGATGCGGCCCTCGGAGAGCTTGACGCGGCGCACGATCAGGAGGTTGTCGCCCTGCATCACCGGCACGTCCTCGGTGCCGACGACGGTGACCTCCTCGTCGTTCTCCAGCGCCAGCAGCAGCTGCGCCACCTCGAAGGGGACCTGGCCCTCGGGGACCTCGCGGGCCGGGGAGCCCTCCGGCAGATTGCCGATGATCATCGCGGGACCGCGGCCGCCGAACAGGTCGTAACGCAGGAAGACGCCCTGGCAGGTGCCGTCGGGCGCGGGCAGCAGTCCCGCACCGAGGTTGCCGGGCCAGTCGCCCGGGTCCATGGCCAGTACGTCGAAGTCGGGCCCGGCGGGCGTGGCGCTGCGGCGGCGGAGGAACGACATGCCGCCATGGTACGTGGCCCGGCCTGCGAAGTGTCGGGAGGGCGGTGACCCGATCGGACCTACACCGGCGTTCGGTGCCGTTGGTGGTGGCGGGCCACCCGGGCGCGGTTGCCGCAGGACGGTTTGCACCACTCCTGGCGCGGGTGGTCCTTGAGGAAGTACCGCACGCAGCGGGGCGCGTGGCAGGCCCGCAGCCGGTCGCGGTCGGGGCCGGCGAGGAACGCGATCACGGCGCGCGCGAGGGCGGACGTCAGGTCGTCGCCGCCGCGCAGGGGCCGCTGACGGACGTCGGGTCCGGCACCCTCGGGCCAGTCCAGGACGGGCACGGTGGGGGTGCGGGCGGCGGCCTCGTTGAGGCGCCGCACGGCCTCGGGTACGAGCAGGAGCCGGGCAGCGTCGGCGGGGCTCGGCTCGCCGGGGCGCACGGCGCGGGCGAAGAGCGCGCGGACGGCGGCACGCAGGTCCCGGACGGCGGCGAGCTGCGCGGCGTCGGCGGTGAAACGGCCGGCGTCCGGCAGGACCTCGGGGTGTGCCCGGACCCAGGCGGTCAGGCCTGCCGGGTCGGTCAGGTCGTCGGCGACGCCGCCGTTGCCGTCGTGCCGGATGGTGAGGGCGAGGTCCAGGGCGAGCCGGGCGTCCCTGCTGATCGGTTCCCGCATGGGCCTAATGATAGGCCTGCCGACATCCATTACAGCGGGGTCAGTCCTCGGGCGGTGCCGGCGGGACCACCGCGACGGGGCTCGCGGCGTGCAGCAGGACGGCGTGGGTGACCGAGCCCAGCACGCGGGCGGGTGCCAGCAGGTGCCGCCGGTGGCGGCCCACGACGACGAGGTCGGCGCCCGGGGAGGCCGCCACGAGGTGTCCGGCCGCGTCGCCCGCCGCCGGGACCGGCTCGACCGGGACGTCGGGGTGCCGTTCGCGGTACGGGGCGAGGAAGCCTTCGGCGAGGATCCGGGTCTCGTCCTCGATGACGTTCTGGTCGACGATCGGCGGGGGCAGTTCGCCGGGCATCATCCAGGGCTGCGCGGGCCACGGGTAGGCGGCGACCGCCTGAAGCCGGGCACCGCGCCGGGCGGCCTCGGCGAAGGCGAACTCGAGTGTGGCCTCGTCGGGGCCGTCCACCTTCAGGCCGACCACCACGCGCGAGCCGGGACCGGTCTGCGCCTCGCCTTCGATGTCGCGTCCGGGCGGGTGCACCACCACGACGGGGCATTCGGCGTCGCGGGCGGCGGCGATGCCGTTGGAGCCGAGCAGCAGGCTGGCGAAGCCGCCGCGGCCCCGGGAGCCCAGGACCAGCAGCTGAGCGGAGGCGCCCTGTTCGGGCAGAACGGCGCTCGGCGCCCCCTCCAGGCCGAGGTACTCCGTGTCCGGCAGGCCGTCGATGCCCTCCAGGTGGGCGCGGACCCGGTCGAGCACCGGGTCGTCCTGCGGGTCCGGCGGTGCGGCGGCGAGCAGCTCGGGCTGCGCCCAGTGGGCGTACTGGCGTACGTGCACCACACGCAGGGGTGCCGAAAGCCGGCGGGCCGCGTCGAGGGCCCACTCCAGGGCGCGCAGGCTGTCGTCCGAACCGTCGACCGCCGCGATGACCGGCAGGTTGCTCATGGGTTCCTCGCCTTCCGGGATACGACCGTGCCTGAGGGCCCAGCCTGGCCCAGGGGCGGGCCCCGGGAGGGCGCCTCAGGTCGCGTGTCCGGCAAATGCGGGCGGAACACCCCCGGATCGGCCGTGGGGTCACGGCCGTTCCGGGACGGTTCGCATGGTGCCGCGGTCGAGGTCGCGCGGCGGCGCGTCAGGTGAGGTCGAACTCCCCTTCCCGCGCTCCCGACACGAACGCGCCCCACTCGGCGGGCGTGAAGATCAAAGAAGGGCTCTCGGGGCGGGCACTGTTCCGCATGGCGATGAAGCCCTCCACGAAGGCGATCTGGACATCCCCCCGCCCGCGGCTGCTGGACTGCCACTGTGCGTTGGTGAGGTCCAGCTCCGGCTTGTCCCAGCCCGTGAGCGGGCGCTGCTGGGTGGTGGTCTCGGCCACGTCCGTGCTCCTCCCGATTCGTCGTCCGCGGCCAGCCTAGCGATCGTGCCCCACGGCCAACAGGGCACGTGAGGGGGACCTTTCAGGAGTCCGGGGGTTCGGCTCCCACGAGCCACATCGAGAAGAACTGCGAACCGCCGCCGTAGGCGTGGCCGAGGACCCTGCGGGCGCCGTCCACCTGGTGTTCCCCAGCCTGTCCGCGCACCTGGAGCGCCGCCTCCGCGAAGCGGATCATGCCGGAGGCGCCGATGGGGTTGGTGGACAGCACGCCGCCCGACATGTTGACGGGCAGGTCCCCGTCCAGTTCGGTCACGCCCGCCTCGGTGAGCTTCCATCCCTCGCCCTCGCCGGCGAAGCCGAGGTTCTCCAGCCACATCGGCTCGTACCAGGAGAACGGGACGTAGATCTCGGCGCCGTCGATCTCGCGGCGCGGGTCGGTGATCCCGGCCTGCCGGTAGACGTCGGCCGCGCAGTCCTGGCCGGCCTGTGGGGAGACGAAGTCCTTGCCGGCGAAGAGGGTCGGTTCGCTGCGCATCGCGCCGCCGAGCATCCAGGCGGGCGGTCGCGGTGCCCGGGCGGCTCCGGCGCGGTCGGTGAGGATCATGGCGCAGGCGCCGTCGGAGGAGGGGCAGGTCTCCGAGTAGCGGATCGGGTCCCAGAGCATGGGCGAGGCCATCACCTTCTCCAGGGTGATGTCGTGCTCGTGCAGGTGGGCGCAGGGGTTCTTCAGCGCGTTGCGCCGGTCCTTGTAGGCGACCAGGGCGCCGATCGTCTCGGGCGCGCCGCTGCGTCGCATGTACGCGCGGATGTGCGGGGCGAAGAACCCGCCGGCTCCGGCGAGCAGGGGCTGCTGGAAGGGAATGGGCAAGGACAGGCCCCACATGGCGTTCGACTCGGACTGCTTTTCGAAGGCGAGGGTGAGGACGGTGCCGTGGACGCGGGCCGCGACGAGGTTGGCGGCGACAAGCGCGGTGGATCCGCCGACCGAGCCCGCGGTGTGCACCCGGAGCATGGGCTTGCCGACGGCGCCGAGCGCGTCGGCGAGGTAGAGCTCCGGCATCATGACGCCCTCGAAGAAGTCGGGCGCCTTGCCGATCACGACGGCGTCGATGTCGGCCCATGTCAGCTCGGCGTCGTCCAGGGCGCGTCGGGCCGCCTCCCGGACGAGTCCCGCGATGGACACGTCCCGGCGTGCCGCGACGTGTTTGGTCTGGCCGATGCCGACGACGGCCACGGGCTCCTTGCTCATCGGGGCTCCCCTTCGAGTACGGCGACGAGATTCTGCTGGAGGCAGGGGCCGGACGTGGCGTGGGCGAGGGCGCGGCCGGACTCGCCGCGGTGGATGCGGGCGGCGGCCTCTCCGATGCGGATGAGACCGGAGGCCATGATCGGGTTGGCCGCGAGGGCTCCGCCGGAGGGGTTGACGACGACGCCGTCGCCGAGGCGGAGGGCCTTGCGCAGGACGACCTCCTGCGCGGTGAAGGGCGCGTGCAGCTCGGCGGTGTCGACGGGTCGCTCGAAGGCACCCGCCCGATCGGCGGCCAGGCGGGTGGACGGCGAGTCGGTCAGGTCGCGCACACCGAGGCCGTGCGCCTCGATGCGGTGGTCGATGCCGCGGATCCAGGCGGGGCGGGCGCACAGTTCACGGGCCCGGTCGCCCGCCGCGAGGATGACGGCGGCGGCCCCGTCGCCGATGGGCGGGCAGTCGCCGATGTGCAGGGGCCGTACCAGGTACTCCCCCTGCGCCACGGGCTCCTTGAGTTGCGCGTGCGGGTTGGCGGACGCCGCCTCACGGTCGCGGGCGGCGACGGCCGCGAGGGCGGGTTCGTCGGTGTCGCCGGCGTCTATGAGGGCCTGCGCCTGGAGGGCGGCGAGTGCCACGGAGTCGGGCCACAGGGGTGCCACGTAGTACGGGTCGAGCTGGCGGGTGAGGACGTCGCGGACCGAGCCGGGCGAGGACTTGCCGTACGAGTAGACCAGGGCGGTGTCGGCGTCACCGGTGAGGAGTTTGGTCCAGGCCTCGTACAGGGCCCAGGCGCCGTCCATCTCGACGTGCGACTCGGAGATCGGCGGCCAGGCGCCGACACCGTCGAGGGCGAGGGTGAAGGAGAAGGCGCGGCCGGCGAGGTAGTCGCTGGAGCCGGAGCAGGTGAAGTCGATGTCGGCGGTCTTCAGGCCGGTCCGGTCGAGGACCTCGTGCAGCACCGGCATGAGCATCTCCACCTCGGAGAGCTCCTCGCTGCTGCGCCGGTGGACGGTCTGGGCGAAGGCGACGACGGCGATCTGGCGGTCCCCCGGTGCGCTCGTCACAGCAGCTCCTTGTAGGTGTCGTAGTCCGCGTCCGGTTCGCCGGTGGGCCGGTAGTGGTCGGGGTAGCGGGCGCCCTCCGTCCACACCGGTTCGACGCGCAGCCCCATGCGGACCTCGTCGTACGGGATGCCGCCGATACGGCCGTGCAGTGCGAGGTCGGCGCCGTCGAGGGCGATGTGGGCGTAGACGTAGGGCACCTCGATGTCGAGGTTCTTCGCCTTGATGTTGACGATGCAGAACGTGGTCACTGTGCCGCGCGGCCCTACCTCGACCTGTTCGGATGTGGCCACCCCACATGTGGGGCACGCACCCCTCGGCGGGACGTAGACCTTGCGGCAGGCGGGGCAGCGCTCGCCGACGGTCCTGCGGCCGGAGAGGGCGTTGATGTAGGCGGTCTGGGCGCGACCGGGCGAGTACGTGTAGTCGAGGCGGGCGGCGGCGACGATGCCGGTGACCGGGTCCGCGAACTCCCCCGTGTGCCCTGTTGTTCCGGCCCGGTTGCCGTCGTACGGCTCGAAGCAGGCGATGTCCGTGATGGCTCCGGTGCGTTCCTCCGCCCAGCGGATGCGGACGCGCATGCCGGTGTGCACGGTGTCGGGGCCCGGGGCGTCGAGGGCGTGCAGCAGGGCGGTGTCGGCGCCGTCGAGGCGGACCAGGGCCCAGGCGAAGGGGGTGGTGAGGGGCTGGCCGCGGCGGGGGGCGTGGTTCCAGGCCCAGGTGGTGACCGTGCCGGTGGGGGCGACCTCGATCAGGTCGCGGATCTCCTCGGCGGTGACGGGGTCGTACTCGACGGGCGGGACCAGGGTGCGGCCGTCGCCGGTGCGCACGCCGAGGACGACACGTTCGCGCAGGCCGGTCAGGAAGGCGCTCTGGACGGGTCCGAGGGAGCGGGTGAAGGGGAACTCGACGACGAGAGGGGCTTTGAGGACTTCGGGCATGCCGCAGGGCTCCTTCGGATCAGGCGCGCTTGTAGACGGGCGGTCGTTTCTCCGCGAAGGCGCGGGCGCCCTCCTTGGCGTCGGCGGTGTCGAAGACGGGCCAGCCGCGGGCGAGTTCGGCCGCGAGGCCCTCGGACTCGGTCATCTCGGCGGTCTCGTAGACGGAGGCCTTGACGGCCTCGACGGCCAGCGGGCCGCAGGAGTTGATCTGTTCGGCGATCTCCAGTGCCTTCGCGAGCGCCGTGCCGTCGGGTACGACATGGCCGACCAGGCCGATGGCGGCAGCCTCGCGGGCGCCGTAGGGGCGGCCGGTGAGGAGCATCTCCAGGGCGTGGGTGCGCGGGATCTGGCGTTGCAGCCGGACCGTGGAGCCGCCGATGGGGAACAGGCCGCGCTTCACCTCGAACAGGCCGAAGGTCGCGGACTCGCCTGCGACGCGGATGTCGGTGCCCTGGAGCATCTCGGTGCCGCCCGCGACGCAGTACCCCTCGACGGCCGCGATCACCGGCTTGCGCGGGCGGTGGTGGCGCAGCATCGCCTTCCAGTGCAGGTCGGGGTCGGCCTTGAGCCGGTCGCGGTACTCCTCGCCGGCCATGCCGTTGCCGGCGAGGGCCTTGAGGTCCATGCCCGAGCAGAACGAGCCGCCCGCGCCGGTGAAGACGATCGAGCGGACCGAGTCGTCCGCGTCGGCCTCCAGCCAGCCGTCGTAGAGGCCGACGAGCATCGGCAGCGAGAGCGCGTTCCTGGCTTCGGGCCTGTTGAGCGTGAGCACCAGTGTGGCGCCTTCGCGCCGCACGGTGAGGTGTTCCGTCCCACCCATGGCCAACTCCCCTCTCGTGGAACGAGAACAGGTTGCAGTAGCGCGGGAGGCACTTCAAGAGTTTTCTGACAGGCAGTCAGATTTCTTCGTGCGAGCCCTTCACAGTTGGACCGCCCTTTGCTCTGATGACCGGCGAACCGTCCGATGCCAGGCACGTCCCGGGGTCAGGAGGAGCGGTGGAGTACAACCTTGCCGACCTGTTCGAGTCGGTCGTCGACGTGGTCCCCGACCGTGAGGCGCTGGTGTACGTCGACCATCCGGGCACGGGTGCGGAGCGCCGCCTGACGTACGCGGAGCTGGACGCGGCGGCCAACCGCGTCGGCCACCATCTGCTCGACAGCGGGATCCGGCCTGGGGAGCACCTCGGGCTGCACCTCTACAACGGTGTGGAGTACCTCCAGACGGTGCTGGGCTGCCTGAAGGCGCGGATCGTCCCGGTCAACGTCAACTACCGGTACGTGGAAGAGGAGTTGGTGTACCTCTACCGAGACGCGGATCTGGTGGCGCTGGTCTTCGACGCGGAGTTCACGGACCGGGTGGCGGCCGCGCTGCCCCGGGCGGAGAGGCTGCGGCATCTGATCCGGGTGGGTGCTCCGGCTCCGGGGGCCGCCGCGGTGCCCTGTGTGGAGTTCGCACATGTGGAGGCCGCGGGGTCGCCCGAGCGCGGCTTCCCGGCCCGCTCTCCCGATGACCAGTTCATCATCTACACCGGCGGTACGACCGGGATGCCCAAGGGTGTGATGTGGCGGCAGGAGGATCTGTTCTTCGCGGGGCTCGGCGGGGGCGCGCCGACCGGTGAAGCGGTGAAGAAGCCGGAGGAGCTGGCCGACCGGGTCGCGGCCGGCGGGGAGGGAATCACCTTCTTCCCCACAGCCCCCCTGATGCACGGCACCTCCACTCTCACGGCGTTCATCGGCTTCAACTTCGGGCAACGGGTAGTGATCCACCGCAAGTTCGTGCCCGATGAGGTGCTGCGGACGGTGGAGAAGGAGAAGGTCAGCAGCATCTCGCTGGTCGGGGACGCGATGCTGCGGCCGCTGATCGACGCGCTGAGCGGTCCGCTGCGGGACATCGACCGCTCGTCGCTGTTCAGCGTGTCGTCGTCCGGCGCGATCATGTCGGACACGGTGCGCCGGCAGTTCCAGGAGCTGGTTCCGAACACCATGGTGCTGAACAACTTCGGCTCCTCGGAGTCCGGTTTCAACGGGACGGCTACGGAGGACTCCGGCCCCGAGCGGGGCTTCCGGGTGCGGGTCAACGCCCGCACGCAGGTGGTGGACCCGGCCACGTACGAACCGGTGACGGCCGGTGAGGTGGGCCGGATCGCCCAGTGCGGACATGTGCCGCTCGGCTACTACAACGACCCTGCCAAGACCGCCGGGACCTTCTTCGAGAAGGACGGCGAGCGGTGGGTGTTGCTCGGCGACATGGCCACCGTCGACGAGGAGGGTGTGGTCACCGTCCTCGGCCGCGGCTCGCAGTGCATCAACACCGGCGGCGAGAAGGTGTACCCGGAGGAGGTCGAGCAGGCCCTCAAGTCCCACCCGGACGTCTACGACGCGCTGGTGGCCGGGGTGCCGGACCCCCAGTGGGGCCACCATGTGGCGGCCGTGGTGCAGTTGCGGGAGGGGGCGGCGCGCCCGTCGCTGGAGGACATCCGAAGGCACTGCCGTGACCGGCTGGCCGGTTACAAGATCCCGCGCCAGCTGGTGATCACGGAGTCGCTCCAGCGGTCGCCGAGCGGCAAGGCGGACTATCGCTGGGCGCGGGAGGTCGCGATGGCGGCGGACGGGTGATTCTCCGGCCGGTCGATTGAACCCAAGGTGACGTGCGGACGTACTGGTGGTGGCAAGCTCGGTGACCGGGCTCTGTTTGCCATGCCTAGCAAGACCGCACGGAAGGACCACCGGGTGTCGCTCTTCACTCGCTCCCAACAGCAATCGGGCACGACCGGGAGCGGGGCGGAACCGGATGACGATACCGGCGCGACCGGGCCGGACGGTGGGACGGGGCCGGGCGGCGGGACGGCTGCGGTGGATTCCGACGGTGGCACGGCGACGGTGGATTCCGACGGCGACATGGCTGCGGTGGAGTCGGACGGGGGCGCGGGCCCGGCGGGAGTGGAGGGGAACGCCGGCGCGGCAGGCCCGAAAGGCGACGTCGGCACGGTGGAACCGAACGGCCGCGCGACCCCGACGGACGCCGCGGACGACTACACGGACACGGCGGGACCGGCCGGTGGTACGGCTGCGGCGGATTCCGGCAGCGGCACGGCCGCGGCGGAGTCGGACGGGGACGCGGGCGCGACGGGACCGGACGGCGACGCCGACGCGGCGGAACGGGACAGCGGCACGGACCCGGCGCAACCGGAGGGCGACGCCAGCACGGCAGGCCCGAAAGGCGACGCCGCCATGACGGAACCAGGCAGCTACACGACCCCGGCGGACGCAGACGGCAACACCGGCACGGCAAGCCCAGACGGCGACGCCTACACGGCGGAACCAACCAGCGACACAGCCCCGGCGGACGCGGACAGCGGCGCCGCCGCAGCGGACCCCGGCCGTGACACCGACACGACGCCCCCCGACCATGCCCCTGTCGCGCGAGAAGAAGGGGACGACGCCGTTGAGGGGGCGGCTGCGGTGTCGGACAGGGCGGGGCCCGGCTGGTTCGGGTGGCGGCGGCGTTATCCCCGGGCGGCACACGGGGTCAGCGTGGGGACGACCGTGCTGGCCGGTGCGCTCGTGGTGTTCGCGCTGTTGCTGCCGAACCGGATGGAGCGGATCGAGTTCGCCTCGTTCGTCCGTATCCCCGCCGAGGGCGTGCTGCTCGCGGGTCTGCTGCTCGCGCTGCCGCCGAGGCCCCGGCGGATCATGGCGGTCGTCTCGGGCGTGTTCCTCGGGCTGGTCACGGTCCTGAAGTTCGTCGACATGGGCTTCTACCAGGTGCTGGCCCGGCCCTTCGACCTGGTCCTGGACTGGATTCTCATCGAGCACGCCACGGACTTCCTCCGGGAGACGTTCGGCCGTACCGGACAGGTGCTGGCCGTGATCGGGGTGATCGTGCTGCTCGTCGCGGTGCTGGTCCTCACGACCCTCGCCGTGGTGCGGCTGACGAACCTGATGGTCCGGCACCGTCCCGTCGCCGCCCGTACGACGCTGATCCTCGGCACGGCGTGGATCACCTGCATGACCCTGGGCGTGCAGATCGGCACCGTACCGATCGCCACCAAGGGCAACGCGGAGTTCCTCGGCAACCGGGTGGACCAGGTGCGGGCTGGTCTGAGGGACGCGCGGGTCTTCGAGAAGCAGGCCGCCGTGGACGCCTTCGCGAAGACACCGCCGGACCAGTTGCTCACGGGGCTGCGCGGCAAGGACGTCCTGTTCACCTTCATCGAGAGCTACGGCCGGGTCGCGATCGACGACCCCGCGATGGCGAAGCAGACCGACGCGGTACTCAAGGAGGGCACCGCTTCGCTCAAGTCGGCCGGGTTCGAGTCGCGCAGCGGCTGGTTGCAGTCGCCGGTGACCGGCGCCGGCAGCTGGCTCGCCCACTCGACCTTCCTGTCCGGTCTGTGGATCAAGAACCAGCAGCGGTACCGCAGCCTGACCACCAGCGACCGTATGACGCTGACCAACTACTTCCGCAAGACCGGCGCCTGGCGGACCGTCGGCATCGTCCCGGGTGTGCGCCGGGCCTGGCCGGAGGGGAAGTACTTCGGTCTGGACCACATCTACGACTCGGAGCACCTCGGCTACCACGGCCCGTACTTCAGCTGGACGCCCGTGCCCGACCAGTTCAGCATGGAGGCCTTCCAGCGCCTGGAGCACGGCAAGAAGGACCGTGAGCCGATCATGGCGGAGATCATCCTGGCCTCCAGCCACAACCCCTGGTCGCCCATCGCCCGCATGATCGACTGGGAGGACCTCGGCGACGGTTCGGTGTTCCACCGGATCAAGAAGGAGGGCACCAACCCCACGGAGGTCTGGAAGGACCCGGAGAAGGTGCGCACCGAGTACCGGCGTGCCATCGAGTACTCGATCCGGAGCCTTACCGAGTGGGTCGAGCGCTACGGCGACGAGGACACGGTGCTCGTCTTCCTCGGTGACCACCAGCCGGTGCCGACGGTCACCGCCGGGGACACCGGCAAGGACGTGCCGATCACGATCGTCGCCCGGGACAAGAAGGTGCTGGACCGGGTCGCCGACTGGGGCTGGACCGACGGTCTCAAGCCGGCCCCGGACGCGCCCCGGTGGGGCATGGACAAGTTCCGCGACCGTTTCATGACGGCGTACGGTCCGCAGGGCTGAGGAACTCCGCCACGGCCGCGAGGAACTCCTCGGGCCGCGCCTCGTGGACGAGATGCCCGGCGTCGATGGTGACGCGCCGGGCATCGGGAAGCAGTTCGGCGAGGGCGGCGATCTGCTCCTGGGGGATCAGGCTCGTCGGCCCGCCACCGATCAGCAGCGTGGGCATGGTGATCCGCCCCATGTGGTCCCACCACATGGGATCCGGGGCGTTGCGCTGTTCGTCGGTGGCGAGGATCATCGCCCAGTCGAACGGCAGGTCCCCGCCGGGGTGTTCGGCGGGCGGGCGCGGCGGGTCCAGCGGGAAGGGCGCGGGTACGTCCTCCAGGACGAGCCCCCGTACGAGGCACGGGCTGTGCTGGGCGAGCAGGCAGGCGACGGCGCCGCCGAGCGAGTGGCCCACGACATCGGTGCGGGTGATGCCGAGCGCGCCGAGGAAGGCGTGCACGTCGTCGCGCATGACCTCGTAGGCGTATCCGCCGGGCCAGTCGCTGCGGCCGGGCCCGCGCAGGTCGGGGGCGTACACCCGGCGGGGCCCTGCGGCCAGGGCGGGGGCGGTCTCCGCCCAGTCGGCACCGTCGGTCCCGCGGGCGTGCAGGAGCACGACGGGCGGCGCGTCCTCCGGCCCCCAGACGCGGTAGGCCAGGGTGATGCCGTTCGCCTCTACGGTGCGCGGTTCGGTGTCCATGCCGGGCACCGTAGTGAGGGCTCCTCGTCAGGAGGGTCCGGCTCTGCCGAGAGCAGAAGGACGTCTCACTCCGGTCCGGAGAAGAAGGCGGCCACGCGCCGCACGAACCACTCCGGGTCGTCCAGCCACGGGTAGTGTCCCGCCCCCGGCTGCACCGTGAACTCGGCCACCGGGAACACCTCGGCCGCACGCCGGGCCAGGGCGGGACTCGGGCCGCCGTCCATCTCCCCGGCCAGGACGAGCACCGGGGCGGTGACACGGGCGAGCGCGGTCCGTGTCGCGTTCGGATCGTAGGCGCCGTCCGCCCCGTAACGGTCCGCCGCGTCGTCGTTGGTCTCGTCCTCCTCGCGATCGGCGTGGACCCGGGCGGTGTCGTCCCAACGGCCGTAGAAGAACGGCAGGAACACGGGATCGAAGTCACCGGTGCCGGACAGCCAGGACTCGAACGCCGGGAACGCGTCGGCGAACCAGGGTTCCGACGCGCGCAGCCGGGCCGCCGCAAGCCGGTCCTCGGCCGTCGCCGGCATGCCCAGCGCCCTCGGGGTGGCGGTGATGAGCGCCAGCCGCCGGAGTCGGTCCGGATACCGAGCCGCGTACAGCATGGCGAGACTGCCGCCCGCCGAGTGCGCGAGCACGTCCATCCGCTCCAGGCCCAGGTGGCGGCGCAGCGCCTCGACGTCGTCCACGAGCCGGTCGCAGCGGTACGTGGCCGGATCCGCAGGCACCTCGGACTCCCCCGTGCCGCGCAGGTCGAGGAGCGCCAACTGTCGGTGCTCGTGCAGTCCGCCCAGGTTTCCGAGGTACGCCGAGGCGCGCATGGGGCCTCCCGGAAGCACGACGAGCGGCCTGCCCTCGCCGCTCATGTGACAGGCGAGTCGGACACCGCCCGGAGCGCGGAAGATCGGCATGGCGCCGATCCTCGTCCCGAGAGGCACAGGGCCGCAACAGAGTTCTCGCCTCGGGCGCATCCATCGGCATCCGCGTCAGAAGGAGTGCATGGAGGGGAGGTCGGGCAGGCTCGCCGGAGCGCCGAGCCATGCGGCCAGTGACACGGGGTCCGGCTGCTCGCCCCGCTGTACGGCGATGCGGGCGAAGGTGGCGCGAACCACCTCCGGACAGTGGACCAGGGCTCGTGCCGCCACGGCGTCGGCGGTGTCCAAAGACGCCGTCCCGGCGTCCCGGCGCAAGGTGAGAGCGAGCCGGGCCCAGTGTTCAGGCTGCTGAGGTTGCCGTGTCACCTGGTCGGTGGCGAGGCGGCGGGACTCGTGCCGACGGCCCTGGATGCGGGCCAGGTCGGCGGGGTCGTGGACGGTGTCCTCGTCCGGGGCGGTCGCCCACTGGCACAGCATCTTCGTGTAGTGGTTCAAGGAGGGGACGGCAGTGTCGGGCAGTAGTACGCCGGCGACCCTCCTCCTGGGTTCTTCCGCACCGGAGCGCCACGCTTCGGCCAGCTGCGACACGGCGTGCGGGTCGGGGGTCACATGGTGCAGTCGCCAGCGGACGCGATGGGCGACGGCGGCTTCCGTTGCGAGCGCGGTGATTTCCTCCGGCACGGCCGCGGGGACGGTCCACCTGGCCCTGCGGTCGCCCAGTCCGGCGATGAGCTCCCGCCCGGAATCGGTGAGACGTGCTGTCGACAGGGTCTCGAAGGCGTGCCCCGTCTGTATGCGCCAGTACGCGTACTGGAACTGGGCCCGCCGCCGCAGGTGCCGGTCGCGGGCCCAGTGGGTGAGTTCCCGCCAGAAGTCGACCACCGCGAAGAAGGCGAAGACGCCGTGCAGGAATCCCGGCAGCGGGCGCGGGGTGTCGCGCCACGGCGCATAGTAGAGCTCCCCGTCGGGCCCCTCGCGCTCCGTTTCGTAGAGGTCGAGGGAGTCCAGGACGGTGTCCAGTTCCATGTGGCGGAACTCGTGGACCAGGGTGGCGGCGAGTTCCACCGCGTCGGGGGGCGTGCTGAGCACGACGCCGCCGAACGCATCGCTCGACGACACGGACGTCATCGTGCCGGCGGTCGGCTCCGCCTCCGTCCGGGGGGTGAGGGCCGTGAGGGTCACCGCGAGGGCGTCGGCCTGCCCGGGCGTGAGATCGGAGAGCAGCTTTCCCGCATCGCGGATCGTCCGCCGCCATCGGGTCAGCGCCACCGGCCCCAGCGGGTCGGGCGGCACAGGCTCGTCACTCTCGCGGTAGGGGTCCACGTCTTCCAGGACGAGGTCGAAGCCGCGCCGCCCGACGGGTGTGCGCACCCGGTGGACGGGGACCCAGCCCGGCGGGTTCGGATCGCTCCGGCTCGGCAGCCGCACCTCCACGCCCTCGCCTCTGACGACGGCGGCGCCCCCCAGGGAGACGACCTGGGCTACGGCGGTCCCGGACGCACGCAGATCGGCGGCTCCCAGGCCGGGCAGGTGGACGTGACCGGCGTGCACGGGGACGGGCAGGGTGAAGAAGAGTCGGGCCCGGACGCCGACCGCCGCCGCGACCGAGTGGAGACGGAGGAGGTCGGCCGGCGGTGCCCCGGCCCAGGTGCGCGGTCCGCCCGGGGGTGTGTGCAGGGCGCGTAGGGCCCGGCTCAGCCAGCGGCCCACGGACGGGTGGAGCAGCACGGCCGTCACCGCACTCGGGTCGGCCCCTTTCGCCCGCACAAGGAGCTCCCGTACGTCCGAGGCCTTGAGTGACTCGGTCTCGCCCGAGGGTGTGACCACGGCTGTCAGGTCGATGAGTTCGTCCAGAACCACCGCTCGGGCCTCGCGTTGCTGGGCTCGCAGCCGTTGGGCCAGGGCGCCGTCCTCGGCGCCCGCGGCCATCGTGCGTAGATCGGCGGATGTGGGAAACGGCGGCCCGAGCATGTCCTTGGCGAGGTCCCGTTGTGGGACACGGTCCGCGGGCACCGGTGTGTAGCTCACCGGCCGCTGGGCGGACCCTGAGTAGCTGCTCCCCGAGTAGCCACCCCCTCCGCCTCCCTCTCCGCTCCGGTTCACCCGGGGCCGGATGTACCGTCCGACGAGGCGTGCGGCGGCAGTGTGGGAGGGGCTGGCCAGGGCCTGTTCGAGGGGGAGGTTCGCCAGGTCAGGGGCGGCGGGTGCACGTAAGTCCTGGTCGGCGGGGTGGATGTCGTCCATCGGTTGGCCTCCTCGAAGTGCCGCGTCGTCGCCGTCGCCGTCCGTTTGCCTACCGGGGGCGACCGTGTGCTCCGCGAGTTCCGCTCGTACTCCGGCGAGGTTGCGGGCGCAGCACAGGACGTCGGGATGCTGGTCGCCCAGCCGCCGCCTGCCGGCTTCGAGGACGGCCTCGAAGTGCTCCACCGCCAGGTCCGGCCGACCGAGCAGGTGCCAGGTCGTGGCGAGTTCGTGCCGGGCGGCGAGGGTGTCGGGGTGGTCGGAGCCCAGGTGGCGTTCGTTGAATCGCCAGATGTCGTCGAACTCGTCCCGCGCCCGCTTCAGGCATTCGGGGTCCGACTCGTGGTCGCGGATGAGCCGGGCGCGTTCGTGGCGGGCCATCGGCACGTCGGGGTGCTCGGGCCCCAGCACCGTCAGATATCCGCGTACGGCGTTCTCGATGGCCTCTTCCGCTTCCCTGGCGTGACCGGCCTCGCGCAGGGCACGGGCGAGTGTCACCCAGTTGGCCAGGGTGTCCAGGTCGTTCTCACCGACGAGCTCTGTGAACTCCCTTGAGAGGCTGCGCAGTTCGGCGACGGCTTCCTCATGGCGGTCGCGTTTGTGGGCCAGGATCGCCAACTCGTGCCGGATGCGCAGAATGCCGCGCGGGTAGGTCGGGGTCTTCAGGCGCATGGCCAGGGCCGCGCGTAACTCCTCCTCGGCGGATTCGTACCGTCCCAGCTCCCGCAGTACCCGGGCCCGGCCCGTCTTCGCCGACTGAAGGTAGGCGTGTCCGTCCGGCAGGGCGCGTGCGCAGGCCCGGCCCACGTCCTGGTACAACTGGTCCGCCTCGACGAGGGCGCCGGTTTGGCGTACCGCCCAGGCGCGGTGGAGGGCGGCGGCGATGGTGGCCGGGTGGTCGTCGCCGAGCAGCCGGGCCCGGAGCGAGCCGAGTGCGTCGAGTTCGGCGCTGGCTTCGCGGTACATGCCGAGGTCGGTGCGGTACTGCGCGGTCCGCACAGCGGGCTCGGTGGTCGCCACGGCCAGGTCCGGGTCCACCCGGTCGTCCTCGGGCAGCAGGGACAGGACCGCGGCACAGTGCGGGGCGATGGCCTGCCAGCGGGGCCAGTCCTTGGTGTCGAAGGGGTCGAGGGGGCCCGTGTGCCTCTCCAGCAATGCGGTGACGAGGCGCAGCAGCAGGGGCTTCTGGACGGTGAAGTCGGCGTGGGCGCGGCAGGCGGCCCGGACCATCGGATGAATGGTGATCCAGCGCTGGGGGCGGCCCTTCGCTCCGGCGGACTCGCGGGTTGTCTCGATGGTGATCAACTGGAGTCCGGCGAGGCCCTTCACCGCCTCCTGGAGCCGCTCTTCCGTGGGCGCGGTGAACAGTTCGCTTTCGGCGAGGAGTTCCGATGCGATGAGTTCCCGGTACGGAACGGGTGCCGGGCCCAGGGCCGAGAGCAACCGCAGGAGAGGGCGAGCCAGGTCGGTGCCCTGCCGGTGCAACAGGTCGAGGGAGAGCTCCCAGGTGCTGACGATCGCGCGGCGGTTGCGCTCGTCGGGGCCCAGATCCGTGTCGGGGTCGAACGCCATGTCGGCCAGACGGGAGTCGAAGCTGGCGCGGTACTCGTCGAACGTCTCGGGTGTCGAGGGCATCGGCCAGGGGTCATCCAGCGCCCGTGCCAGATAGGAGCCGGCGAGATTGAGGGCGAGAGGCAGACCTCCGAGGTGTTCGGCGAGTTCCCGGGCCTCCTCCGGCTCACCGGCCCCCGGAGCGAGATCGTGGAGGACTTCGGCTCCGTCGGAACCGGAGAGGTTGCCGACGTCGACCATGTGCACCCAGTCGCCCCAGCGTTCACGGCGGGATTCCCGGCTGGTGAGCAGCACCGTCCCCCAAGGGTGCGCGGGTGGGCGCAGCCAGCCGACGCCCTCGGCCGTACGGGCCGGCTCCGCCGCCAGCACCGAGGGGTCGTCGACGTTGTCCAGGACCAGTAGCCAGGGCGTGGTGAGGGCGTTGAGGAACCTCCACAGCACGTCAGCGGGATGGGATGGTCCGGCGAAGTCGGCGACCCGGGCGCCCGCGTCGAAGGCGACCGCGCGCAACGCCAGGGAGAGGGCCTCGGCGTCCGCTGCCGACACCCACCACACTCCCGTCATGGTGGCGGCCAGCCGGTGTGCCGTCTCCAGGGCGAGGGTCGTCTTGCCGCAGCCCCCCATGCCGGACAACAGCCATACGCCCCGCTCGGAGCCGTCGCCGTGGGCCCGCCGGGTGATCGCGGCGGTCAGTTCGCCCACCTGCCCGTCGCGCCCGCGCAGCCGGTCCGATGCGATCCTGCGCTGCGGGACGGCCAGTGGCACGGCGGCCGGGCCGGACGCCGGCGGGGCGAACCGGCCGAGCGGTCCGCCGATCCGGTCCGCGGGTGTCATGCCGTGGACGGTCGTTTCGGTGACGTCGGGCAATTCCTCGGGCGTCAGCCTGCGGCCCAGCACATGCTCCAGGTCGACGAGTTCGCGCCTGCTCAGGGTCTCGGCCCAGCGGTCCACCCGGCATGCGGCGATCCGGCCCGGCCCGTCGCTGCGGTGGTGGCGGGAGACGACTCCCACGAGGTGGCCTTCACAGAAGACAGCCGCACCGGACATGCCTTCCCAGGAGTCTTTGCGAGGGTCCGGGTCGTCCGCCGGGGGCGAGGTCACCTTCAGGTCGAGCGTGCCCTCGCCCCGGTTGGACAGTGCCGCGCAGGTGGTGTCCGCGTGCTCGGCGTCCCGGAAGAGCGAACCGTCGCTGTCGGTGCGGAGCTTGAAGCGTGGAAAGCCCAGCGCGGTGCAGCGCAGGACGACGTCCCGCTCCCCGATCCGGCCGTAGGACGCGGAGGGCGCCGCGCCCGTCACCGTCTCGCTCAGCCGGACCGGAACCACCAGTACGGCGACATCGATGCCGGTGTGCCGCCACTCCACGGCCGCCGCCACGGTCAGCACGTCCGGACGGTCGGCCTGGAAGCGGATCTCGATCGACGCCGCGTCCTCGATGACGTGGGCAGCGGTGAGCACGCGCCCCGCAGAGACGAGGTAGCCCGAGCCACGTCGGCGCGCACCGCCATTCGTGGGCGTGACGATGATCTTGGCGACCCGCTGCGGCACCAGCCCACGATCGATCCGCATGCGCCCTCGATCAGCGCTCGTCGCAGGCCTCGTCGCCCGCGATCATGGCGGGTCGCGGCGGGCCTCCGCCGACCGGGACGGTGGCGGGCGTGAGAGTGAGCTTGACGCGCTGCGTCTGCGCGTTCGCGTAGGTACCCCGAGTGTTCGCATCGACGACCCAGAACCGGACCTTGGCGTCGGCGCCCGCCTCGCGGGTGACGGCGACGGTCGCCTCGATCTCGACGGGGCCGGCCTCGAACCGGATGGCCTCGCCTGCGCCGTCCGCCAGGGCAGTGGTCAGCTGACTCCTCAACTCGCGGATCATGTCGGACAGTTCGATCATTATGACCCCCTCGTGCCGCGCTACCCGGATGCTACCGGCCCCGCCCCGCCCCCGAGGCTCTTCCGAAGCTCCCGCTTGAGAATCTTCCCGCTGGCGTTGCGCGGCAGGCCCTCTACGAACACCACCCGCTTGGGCGCCTTGAAGGAGGCGAGCTTCTCGCGGGTGTGGGCGATGAGTTCCGCCTCGGTGACCTCGCCGCGTGGGACGACGACGGCTGTGACGGCCTCGATCCAGCGCTCGTCGGGCAGGCCCACGACCGCCGTCTCGGCGACCTGGGGATGGGTGTACAGGGCGTCCTCGACCTGGCGTGAAGCGACCAGTACGCCACCGGAGTTGATGACGTCCTTCACCCGGTCGACGATCGTGTAGTAGCCGTGCGCGTCCCGTACCGCGAGGTCGCCGGAGCGGAACCAGCCGTCGCGGAAGGCCTCGGCGGTCTCCTCGGGCTTGTCCCAGTAGCCCTCGCACAGTTGCGGGGAGCGGTAGACGATCTCACCCGGGGTGCCGTCCGGTACGTCCCTGCCGTCCTCGTCGACCACCCGCGCGTCGACGAACAGCACCGGTCGGCCGCAGGAGTCCATGCGCCCCTTGTGTTCCTCGGGGGCCAGGACCGTGGCCAGGGGGCCGATCTCGCTCTGCCCGAAGCAGTTGTAGAACGCCAGGTCCGGCAGGCGTTCCTTCAGCCGTTCCAGGACGGGGACCGGCATGATCGAGGCCCCGTAGTACGCCTTGCGCAGGCCGCTCAGGTCGCGGGTGGCGAAGTCGGGGCGGTTGGACAGGGCGATCCAGACGGTGGGCGGGGCGAACAGGCTGTCCACGCGGCCCGCTTCGACCAGGTCGAAGAGCCGGTCGCCGTCGGGTGCGTCGAGGATGATGTTCGTCGCGCCGACCGCGAGGTAGGGCAGCAGGAAGACGTGCATCTGCGCCGAGTGGTAGAGGGGCAGCGAGTGCGCGGGACGGTCGCCCGCACTGAGGTCGAGGGCGGTGATCGCACTCAGGTACTCGTGGACCAGGGCCCGGTGCGTCATCATCGCGCCCTTGGGCAGGGCGGTCGTACCGGACGTGTACAGCAGTTGCACGAGGTCCTCGGTGCGCGGCTCCGGGCCGTCGTACGCGGGCGCGCCGGTGAGCCGGGCGAGGAGTGAGTCCTCGGCGTGGCGCAGGGGCAACGACCGTACGCCGTCGGGGAGTTGCCCGGCGAGGTCCGGGTCGGCGAGGACCAGGGAGCTGCCGGACTGGCCGATGATGTAGGCGAGGTCGTCGCCGGTCAGGTTCTGGTTGACGGGTACGTGCACCAGGCCCGCGCGGGCGCAGGCCAGGAAGGCGATCAGGTAGGCGTCGGAGTTGTGGCCGTACGCGCCCACCCGGTCACCCGGGGACAGCCCCTGGCCGAGGAGGACGCTCGCCGCGCGGGAGACGGCGGTGTCCAGTTCGTCGTACGTCCACGTGCGGTCGCCGTACTCCACCGCGACGCGCGCCGGGGTGCGTCGGGCGCTGCGCCGCAGGACTGCGTCGACCGTGCTGCCGTGTCCGGGCGTCGTCATGACACATGATCCTCGGTTCACCGCCGGGCGAGGTCAAGAACCGTGGGGCTCAACCCTGCCGCCGTCAGAGGCGTCCGGTGTGATGGTACTGACGTGCGCATGCGGCACATCTGCACGCTCAAGTCTCTTTTCCCTCAATGACATTGGAGGGCACGATGCGTAGCCGCCTGAGACGACTCGTTCTCGGGGCCACGGCCCTGTTCACGGCCGCGTCCGCGTTACCCGCGGCCGCGGCCCCGAGCCAGGGACGAGCGGAGCAGCACCCGTCCCGCGACGGACTGTCCGCCGTCATCCGCTACACCGAGTACGGCATCCCGCACATCCTCGCGAAGAACTACGCCGACCTGGGCTTCGGTACGGGCTGGGCGCAGGCCGCCGACGAGGTCTGCACGCTGGCCGACGGGTTCGTGACCCTGCGGGGCGAGCGTTCCCGGCACTTCGGCGCCGGCACGGCCGCCGGCGGCGCCCTCTCCGGGGCCAGGACGAATCTCGCCAGTGACCTGTACTTCCGCGGAGTCCGTGAGACCCGCACGGTGGAGAAGCTGCTCGCCGAGCCCGCGCCCGTGGGCCCGAGCCGTGAGGCCCGGGACATGATGCGCGGCTGGGCGGCCGGTTACAACGCCTGGCTGAAGCAGAAGAAGATCACTGATCCGGCTTGCGCGGGCGCCTCCTGGGTCCGTCCGGTCACCGAGCTGGACGTGGCCGCCCGCGGCCTCGCCATCGCCTCGATCTCCGGCGAGGGGCGCTTCGTGGACACGATCACGGCCGCGCAGCCACCGACCGGAGCCGGCACCGCCTCCGGCTCCCCCTCCTCCCGGCCCGCCGCCCGCACGCCGGACGCGAAAGCCGTGGCGAAGGCGGCCGACGAGCTATGGGGCGACCCCGGCATGGGCTCCAACGCGGTCGCCTTCCGCGGCGACACGACGGCGAACGGCAGCGGTCTGCTGCTGGGCAACCCGCACTATCCGTGGCAGGGCGGGCGCCGGTTCTGGCAGTCACAGCAGACGATCCCCGGAGAGCTGAACGTCTCCGGTGGTGCTCTGCTCGGCACCCCGGCGATCTCCATCGGCTTCAACGCACATGTGGCGTGGAGCCACACCGTCTCGACCGGCATACCGGCCAACTTCCACCAGCTGACGCTGGATCCGGCCGATCCCACGACGTACCTGGTGGACGGCGAGCGGGAGCGTATGACGAAGCGGACCGTGACGGTCGCGGTGAAGGACGGCGAGCCGGTGACCCGCACCCAGTGGTGGACCCGCTACGGTCCTGTCGTCACCTCCCTCAGCTCCCAGGTCCCGCTGCCGTGGACGAGCACGACGGCCTACGCCCTGCACGACCCGAACGCCGCGAATCTCCGCTTCGCCGACACCTCGCTCGGCTTCGGCAAGGCGCGGAGCACGGACGACGTCCTCGGGTCCCTCGCCCGGCACCAGGGCATCCCCTGGGTGAACACGATCGCCGCCGACCGCGCGGGACATTCCCTCTTCACCCAGTCCCAGGTGCTTCCGCGCATCACCGACGAGTTGGCCGAGCGCTGCTCGACGGCGCTGGGCAGGACCATGTATCCGGCGTCCGGTATCGCGATCCTCGACGGCTCGCGCCGCGACTGCGCCCTGGGCAGCGATCCCGACGCGGTGGCGCCGGGCATCTTCGGGCCGGCGCGGATGCCGACGCTCCAGGACGCGCCGTACGTGGAGAACTCCAACGGCACCGCGTGGATGACCAACGCCGACCGGCCGATCACCGGATACGAGCGGGTCTTCGGCACCGTGGAGACGCAGCTCGGGCTGCGCACGCGCGGCGGGATCGAGGACGTGGCGGCGATGGCGGACCGGGGCCGCCTGACCGTACGCGACCTGCAACGGCAGCAGTTCGCCAACCGGGTGCCCGCGGGTGATCTCACCGCGACGGACGTGGCACGGGCGTGCGCCGCGCTGCCCGGCGGCACGGCGGCGGGCAGCGACGGCAAGGCCGTCGACGTGTCGGCGGCCTGTGGGGTGCTGACGGCGTGGGACCGCACCATGGACACCGGGAGCCGGGGCGCGCTGCTGTTCGACCGGTTCTGGCGGAAGCTGGAACAGGCGGTGCCGACGGCCGAGTTGTGGAAGGTGCCGTTCTCGGCGGCGGACCCGGTGCGTACGCCTAACACGCTGAACACGGACGCGCCCGGCTTCGCCGTCGCCCTCGCCGACGCGGTGGCGGAACTGCGCGCCGCGGGCATCGCGCTCGACGCGCCGCTCGGCGCGCACCAGTTCGTCGTCCGCGGCGGTGAGCGCCTTGCGATGCCCGGCGGCGCGGGACGGCTCGGCGTGTGGAACGTGCTCGAACCGACGTGGAACGCGGCTCAGGGCGGCTACACGGAGGTGCCGTTCGGCAGCAGTCACCTCCAGGCGGTGGGCTGGGACGGCAGCCGCTGCCCGGTGGCCCGCACCCTGCTGACGTACTCCCAGTCGTCGAACCCCGAGTCGCCTCACCACGCCGACCAGACCCGGCTGTTCTCCGGTGAGAAGTGGGTGACGTCGCGCTTCTGCGAGAAGGACGTCCTGTCCTCGCCGAAGCTGAAGGTCGTCCGGGTGCACGAGCGCCGCTGACCGTGGCCGCGGGGTGCCGCTCCGGTGGGGCGGCACCCCCGTTCATCTCGTCATCCCCGGTCGGCCCGGGGCCCGTACATCAGCCGGCGCAGCACCGCTTCGGCGGGGCCCCGGCGGCCGGTCCGTTCCAGTGCGTACGCTCCGGCCACGGTGACCAGCCAGACGGCGAACGCGAAGAGTGCCATGGTCGTGCTGCCCAGGTGCGCGCCGAGGCCGAGTCCCCAGGCGGCCAGCACCGGGGCGAAGAGCAGCGAATGGGCGAGGTAGCAGGACAGGGACCGTTTGCCGACGGAGGCCACCGCCGTCACCGCCGTCGTGCCGCGGCGGGTCCCGCGGGTGGTCCACCAGTGCGCGAAGAGAGCGACGGCGGCGACATAGCCGAGGCCCGCGGCGTTGCCGGTGATGTCGCGGAGGGCCGTGAGCGCCCCGGATTCGCTCTGCATGTCGTCCGGCACGTGCAGGACGCCGATGTGGGCGAGGGCGGCGGGCAGCGCGCCGAGCCAGCCGGCCGCGATGCCGATGACCGCCGTCCGGCGCAGCAGCGTGCGGTGGCGGCCCGGCTCCTCCAGGATGCGGCGGCGCGCGGCCCGGAAGCCGAGCAGGAAGAGGATGTACCCGCCGCCGACGAGGGTCAGCGGGGCGGCGGCGAAGGTGATGAACAGGCCTGTCCGGAGCCGGGTGCCCGCCGCGGTGAGCCAGTTCTCCTCGTCCGGCGCGTACGCCTTGAAGCCCGCGTCGGCGTCGGCGTCGCCCAACGTGCCCAGCTCGCCCTGGAGCAGCGCGGAGATGACGGGCCCGGCCGTGACGAGCACCATCAGGGCGACTCCGATCCAGATCCACCACGTCAGGGCGCGTTCGCCGCGCCGCAGGAAGGCCAGGCCCAGGATGAGGCTCAACACTCCGTAGAAGCCGATGATGTCGCCGGACATCAGCAAGGTGGCGTGCGCCAGGCCGATGACGATCAGCCAGAGGCTGCGCCTGCGCAGGACCTTCGCGGCGACGCGCCCGTCGGTGCCGGCGGCGGTCTGCCGGAGGTAGAGCTGCATCATGCCGTAGCCGAAGAGGAAGGCGAAGAGCGGGTAGATCCGCAGGTCAAGCACCATGATCATGGTGAACTGCACGGCGTGGTCCAGCCACGAGCCGTCCACGGGCTGCCATCCGGAGGGCCCGCGCCGGGCCGCCCACAGATGGAAGGCGGTGTTGGACAGCACGATGCCCAGCAGCATGACGCCGCGGGCGAGATCGGGGGCGAGTGCCCGTTCGCCGGGCCGTACGCCCCCACGCCGCAGCGGTGCCTCTTCGGTCGCGATCGTCATGGCTTCACGCTAGGAAGGCGGGGCCCGGCCGGACATCGGCCGGAGGGCGAGCGGGCGCCGACCAAAGGATGACTCCCGTGCCCGCCCGCGCGACCAAAGCCGCACCGCCGCCTCACACCGGCCGGGTCCGGCCCTCCCAGTACGGCTGCCGCAGCCGTCGCTTGTACAGCTTGCCGTTGGGGTCGCGGGGCATCTCGGTGATGAAGTCGACGCTCCTGGGCCGCTTGTAACCGGCGAGCAGGTGCGCGCAGTGGTCGAGGAGGTCGGCCGCGAGGGCGCGCCCGGGCCGGTGTCCGGGGGCCGGTTCGACGACGGCCTTGACCTCCTCGCCCCAGTCGTCGTGCGGGATGCCGAAGACGGCGGCGTCCGCGACGGCGGGGTGGGCGAGCAGGGCCGACTCGATCTCGGCCGGGTAGATGTTGACGCCGCCGGAGATGATCAGGTCGATCTTGCGGTCGCGCAGGAACAGGTAGCCGTCCTCGTCGAGGTGGCCGAGGTCGCCGACGGTGAAGAAGTCGCCGATGCGGTTCTTGCGGGTCTTGGCCTCGTCCTTGTGGTAGGAGAAGCCGCCGGTGTTCATCTTCATGTAGACGGTGCCCAGTTCGCCGGGCGGCAGCCGGTTGCCGTCGTCGTCGAAGATCGCGAGTTCGCTGATGGGCCAGGCCTTGCCGACGGTGCCGGGTTTCTTCAGCCAGTCCTCGGCGGTGGCGAAGGCGCCGCCGCCCTCGCTGGCCGCGTAGTACTCCTCCACACAGGGGCCCCACCAGTCGAGCATGGCCCGTTTCACGTGGTCGGGGCAGGGCGCGGCGCCGTGGATGGCGTGCCGCATGGAGGAGACGTCGTAGCGGTCCTTCACCTCGTCGGGCAGGGCCAGCAGGCGGTGGAACTGGGTGGGGACCATATGGGTGTGGGTGCAGCGGTGGGCGTCGATGAGGCGGAGCATCTCCTCGGGCGTCCACTTGTCCATCAGGACCAGCCGGTGGCCGATGTGCAGGGACGCGCCGGCGAACTGGAGCACGGCCGTGTGGTACAGCGGTGAGCACACCAGGTGCACGTTGTCGTCGAAGGGCCGGATGCCGAAGATGCCGAGGAAGCCGCCGAGGTAGGCCTCCTCCGGCGGTTTTCCGGGCAGCGGGCGCCGGATGCCGCGCGGGCGGCCGGTGGTGCCCGAGGTGTAGTTCATGACCCAGCCGAGCGTGCGGTCGGCGGGCACCGACTCGGGCTGACCGTAGAGGAGTTCGGCGTAGGGGCGGAAGTCCTCGACCGGGCCGACGGCGTAGCGGTGGGTGGCCGGGAGCCCGGCCTCGTCGGCGGCGTGGCGTGCGGCGTCGGCGAAGCGCTCGTGGGCGAGGAGGACCTTGGCGCCGGAGTCGGAGACGATCCACGCGATCTCCGGTCCGACGAGATGGTGGTTGACGGGGACGAGGTAGAACCCGGCCTGGCTGGCGGCCAGGTACGCGGTGAGGAACTCGACGCCGTTGGGCAGGACCACCGCGAAGGTGTCGCCGCGTTCCAGCCCGGCCGCGCGCAGGCCGTGGACGAGCCGGTTGGCGGCGGCGTGCAGGCGGCCGGCGGTCCACTCCTCGCCGTCGGGGGCGGCCAGGACCGCGCGGTCGGGGTCGGCGGTGGCCTGGGCCCAGAAGCCCGCGGGAACGCTGCTGGTCACTGGCCGCTCCTTCCGGCGATGCGGTTGATGCGGTCCACGGCCTGTTCGAAGCCGCGGGTGAGGTCGTCGAAGACGGCCTGGACGCTGCGTTCGCTGTTCATCCGGCCGACGATCTGCCCGACCGGGGTGCCGAGCAGGGGATCGACCTCGTACTTCTGGATGCGCGAGACGGCCTCGGCGACCAGCAGGCCCTGCAACGGCATGGGCAGCGGGCCGGGCCCGGCCGGGTCGTCCCAGGCGTCGGTCCACTCGGTGCGCAGCTGGCGTGCGGGCTTGCCGGTCAGCGCGCGGGAGCGGACGGTGTCGCCGGAGCCGGCCGCGAGCAGCTTGCGGGTGAGGGCTGGCGAGTGGAGGTCCGCTTCTGTGGTGGTCAGCCATATGGAGCCCAGCCACACACCTTGAGCGCCGAGGCTGAGTGCGGCAGCCACCTGCTGTCCGCTGCCGATGCCGCCGGCGGCCAGCACGGGCAGCGGGGCGACGGCGTCGACGACCTCGGGGGTGAGCACCATGGAGGCGATCTCGCCGGTGTGGCCGCCGGCCTCGTAGCCCTGCGCCACGACGATGTCGATCCCGGCGTCCTTGTGCTTGCGGGCGTGCCGGGCGCTGCCCGCGAGGGCGGCGACGAGGACGTCCTGGTCGTGGGCGCGGGCGACGACGTCGGCGGGCGGGGAGCCGAGGGCGTTGGCCAGGAGCCGGATCGGGTACTCGAAGGCGACGTCGAGCTGGGTGCGGGCGACCTGCTCCATCCATCCGGTGATGCGCCAGCCGGACGCCTCGCCCTCGGCGAGCTCGGGCACGCCGTGTTTGGCGAGGGTGTCCCGGACGAACTGCCGGTGGCCCTCGGGGATCATCGCCTCGACATCTGCTTCCGTGACGCCCTCGACCTTCTTCGCCGGCATCACGACGTCCAGGCCGTACGGCCGGCCGTCCACGTGCGCCTCGATCCAGTCCAGGTCCCGTTTGAGCTCGTCGGGGGCGGTGTAACGGACCGCGCCGAGCACGCCGAGGCCGCCGGCCCGGCTGATGGCCGCGGCGACGGCGGGGAACGGCGTGAAGCCGAAGACGGCGTGCTCGACTCCCAGTTTCTGGCTCAGCTCCGTCTGCATGGGCGCAGGATGCCGGAGTCCTCCGGAGGACGGAAGAGATTGTCTGATGCTGCGTCAGATTCCCGGTACGTTCTCCGCCAGATTCGTGGAGGCGTGCGGCGGACATACTTCCGGCGACACGCGAGACGGTTGAGGCGAAGGAGTTGCGCGGTGACCGACAGAGCGGCGAGCGGTGAACTGACCCGGCGTCAACTGGGCAGAGGGGGGCTGGCCCTCGGCGGTGCGCTCGCCCTCGCCCCGCTGCCCGCCGGACCTGCCGAAGCCGCCCCGGCGGCTAGCGCTCACCGCCCCACGCTGCGACACGGCTCGGCCGCCCGCGCCGGACTGCTCACCTCCCATCTGCGGCAACTCGTCGCCGACGCCGAGGCGTTCCTCGGCCCCTCCCCCGAGCACCCCTGGTACGCGGGCGCCGTCCTGCTCGCGGGACGGGGCGGCACCGTCGCCCTGCACCGGCCCATCGGCACGGCGGTGCGCTACCGGGCCTACGACGAGAAGACCGACACCGGCATCGAGTTCCCGGCCGACGAGCAGATCCCCATGGCCGAGGACACCGTCTTCGACCTGGCGTCGGTGTCGAAGCTGTTCACCTCGCTCCTCGCCGTGCAGCAGATGGAGCGGGGCAGGCTGGAGCTGGAGGGGAAGGTCGCCTCGTACCTGCCGGACTTCGGCCGCGCGGGCAAGCAGGACATCACGATCCGTCAGCTCCTCACGCACACCTCGGGCTTCCGCGCCTGGATCCCGCTGTACAGCGCTCCGACGTACGAGGAGAAGCTCCAGCTCATCTGGAACGAGGCGCCGGTCAGCACTCCGGGCACGGCGTATCTGTACTCGGACTTGAATCTCATCTCGCTCCAGCTCGTACTGGAGCGGATCACGGGCCGCTCTCTGGACGTCCTCCTCCGCGACGAGATCACCGCGCCGCTCGGCCTGCGCCGCACCCGCTACAACCCGCCCGCCTCCTGGCGGCCGAGGATCGCGGCCACGGAGGACGCGCGCCCACCGTGGTCCGGCCTCGACCGGGGCCTGGTCTGGGGCGAGGTGCACGACGAGAACGCCTTCGGCCTCGGCGGGGTCGCGGGCCACGCGGGCGTGTTCTCCGACGCGTGGGACCTCGCGGTCCTCGGCCGTACGCTGCTCAACGGCGGTGTCTACGGGCGGGCGCGGATCCTGACGCCGGAGTCGGTGGAGCTGATGTTCACCGACTTCAACACCGCGTTCCCCGGGGACGAACACGGCCTCGGCTTCGAGCTCTACCAGCACTGGTACATGGGCGCGATGGCCACGCCGCGCAGCGCCGGGCACACCGGCTTCACGGGCACCTCGCTGGTGCTCGACCCGACGACCGACTCGTTCCTCGTCGTCCTGGGCAACTCGGTGCATCCGGTGCGCAGTTGGCGGTCCGGGTCGGCTCCCCGGGTGGCCGCCGCGAACAATCTGGCGCGGGCCGTGCCGGTCCGGCCGGAGCGGGGACGCACGGCCTGGTTCTCCGGGATGGCGGTTTCCGCCACGGCTACGCTCACCCTCCCCACGCTCGACACGTCGTCCGGCCGGGCGCGGCTGCGCTGCGCGCTGTGGTGGGACACCGAGCCCGGAGCCGACGTGCTGGTCCTGGAGGCGACGGCCGACGGGGGCACGACCTGGCAGCCGGTGCCCTTCACGACGTCCCGCCGGGGTGAAGACCCCCGCCGGCACCCGTCGGGCTCGGTCACGGGCTGGTCCGGCCGCGTCTGGCACCGGGTCTCGGCCGGCCTCCCCGCCGCTCGCCGGCTGGTCCTGCGGTGGCGGTACGCGTCGGACCGGCGGTACGTCGGCCGCGGGGCCTATGTGGACGGGCTGCGTGTGGACGCGGCCGACGGCGTCCTCTTCGACGAGGCGCGCCCGGCGGACGCGGCGCGCGTCGAAGCGGTGGGGTGGACACCGTCGGCCGACTGAGCCGGTCCGGTCACTGGTTGAAGACGACCTTCTGCACCTTCGTGCTGTCGGAGTGCCCCACAGGACGGCAGTGATTCAGTCGTTCCCGGTTTCCAGTACCGCCATGGCCGCGTTGTGCCCGGGCACCCCGCTGACCCCGCCCCCGCGCACCGCGCCGGCCCCGCACAGCAGCACGTTCGCTTGCCGGGTCTCCACGCCCCAGCGGCCCGTGCCGTCCTGGGCGTGGGGCCAGCTCAGCTCGCGGTGGAAGATGTTGCCGCCGGGCAGCCCGAGATCCCGCTCCAGGTCGAGCGGGGTCCGGGCCTCGATGCAGGGCCGTCCGTCCGCGTCGGTGGCCAGACAGTCGGCGAGCGGTTCGGCCAGGTGGGCGTCGAGCTGGGCGAGTGTCGACTTCAGCAGCTCCTCGCGTACGGCGTCGTTGTCCCGCTCGAACAGGCGGGCCGGGGTGTGCAGGCCGAAGAGGGTGAGCGTCTGGCAACCCTGGCCGGCCAGGTCCGGGCCGAGGATGGTCGGGTCGGTGAGCGAGTGGCAGTAGATCTCGGAGGGCGGCGCGGCCGGCAGGTCACCGGCGGCGGCCTGCGCGTGGGCGGTGGCCAGCTGCTCGTAGCCCTCGGCGATGTGGAAGGTGCCGGCGAACGCCTCGCGCGGGTCGACGGCGCCGTCCCGCAGCCGCGGCAGCCGCGTGAGCAGCATGTTCACCTTGAGCTGGGCGCCCTCGGCGGGGGCCGGGGGCATGTCGCCGGTCAGTTCCGCCAGGGCCTGCGGGGAGGCGTTCACCAGGACGTGCCGGGCGGCGACGGTGCCCTCGCCGTCGGCGGTGCGGTAGGTGACCTCGGCCGTGCCGCCGTCCGTGGCGATGCGCAGCGCCTCGTGGCCGGTGGCGAGGACGGCTCCCGCGGCGATTGCCGCGTCGGCCAGGGCGTCGGTGAGGGCTCCCATGCCGCCCACCGGCACGTCCCAGTCGCCGGTGCCGCCGCCGATCACGTGGTAGAGGAAGCAGCGGTTCTGCTTCAGCGACGGGTCGTGGGCGTCGGCGAAGGTGCCGATGAGCGCGTCGGTGAGGACCACGCCGCGCACCAGGTCGTCCGCGAAGCGCTCCTCGACGGCGACCCCGATCGGCTCCTCGAACAGCGTCCGCCAGGCCTCCTCGTCGTCGAGGCGGCGGCGCAGTTCCTCGCGGGTGGGCAGCGGCTCGGTGAGGGTCGGGAAGACCCGCTGGGCGACGCGGCCGGTCATGCCGTAGAACTCCTGCCAGGCCCGGTACTCGCGGTCGGAGCCGGTGAGCCGGGCGAACGCCTTCCTGGTCCGCCGATCGCCGCCGCCGACGAGGAGCCCGGTGGGGCGGCCGTCGCGTTCGGCGGGCGTGTAGGAGGAGATGGTCCGGGTGCGGACCCGGAAGTCCAGGCCGAGGTCCCGCACGATCTTCTTCGGCAGCAGGCTGACCAGGTACGAGTAGCGCGACAGCCGGGCGTCGACCCCGGCGAACGGCCTGGTGGACACCGCCGCGCCACCGGTGTGGTCCAGCCGCTCCAGCACCAGCACGGAACGTCCGGCCCGGGCCAGGTAGGCGGCGGCGACCAGGCCGTTGTGGCCACCGCCGACGATGACGGCGTCGTACGTCCGGTGTGCGCGGGGTCCCAGGGGTGCGGTCATGGTTCTTCGTAACACGGGGTGATCCAGGTCGGCCAGACGAACGGCGACCGGGCGTCTCGACAGTGCGCTGACGGGCCAGGGCGGCGGTGCCGGTGGCCGGGGACAGCACGACCACCCGCCACCCCCCGTCACCCCCCGGCCGAAGCCCGCTGCCCGCGCAGGGCCGCCACCCTGCGGTACAGCGCCACGGCCTCGTCGCTGCGGCCCAACTGCTGGAGGCAGTGCGCTTCGTCGTTGCGGCCGGCGAGGGTGTCGGGGTGGTCCGGGCCGAGGACGCGTTCGCGGGTGGCGGCCACTCGGCGGTACTCGGTGAGCGCGTCGGCCCAGCGGCCCAGCCAGCCGAGGCCGACGGCGACCTCGCGGCGGCTGACCAGGGTGTCCGGGTGGTCGGGGCCGAGGACGCGCTCGCGGACGGCGCTCACGTCGCGGGACTCGGCGAGGGCCTCCTCCCAGCGGCCGAGCCGGCCGAGGTTGACGCAGCGGCCGTGGCGGGCGCGCAGGGTCTCGGGGTGCGCGGGGCCCTGGACCCGGGTGCGGTCCGAGGCCAGGGCGCTGTAGAGGTCGAGGGCCTCCGCGCTGTGGCCCAGGCGGCCCAGGCTGATGCCGACCTCGTGGCGGGCGGCGAGGGTGTCGGGGTGGTCGGGACCGAGGGCCCGGGACCGGGCATCGGCGACCTCGCGGTAGGTCTCCAGGGCTTCCGCCCAGCGGCCCAGCTGGCCGAGCGCGTAGGCGACCTCGTAGCGCGTGACCAGGGTGTCGGGGTGGTCCGGCCCGAGCACCCGGGCGCGGGCGGCGGCCACCTCGCGGGCCATGCGGTAGGAGTCCTCCAGGCGGCCGAGGCGGCTGAGGTTGAAGGCGAGGTTGTGCCGGCAGCGCAGGGTGTCCGGGTGGTCGGGCCCCATCGTGCGCTCCCGGGAAGTGAGTACCGAGGTGTACACCCGGTGGGCGTCGAAGGGACGGCCGAGCCGGCCGAGCACGTAGGCCATCTCCTGGCGGGCCGCCAGCGTGTCGGGGTGGTCGGCGCCGAGCGAGCGGATCCTGGCCTCGGCGACGTGCTTGTACTCACGCAGGGCGTCCGCGGCGCGGCCGGTGCGGCTGAGGGTGAAGGCGACCTCGTAGCGGCTGGCGAGGGTGTCCGGGTGGTCGGGGCCGAGGAGGTGCTCGCGTTCGGCGGCGACCGCCCGGTGCACCTCCCCCGCCTCCGCCCAGCGGCCGAGCCGGCCGAGGCTCAGGCCCGCGTTGTGCCGGCCGGCCAGGGCGGTCAGGACCTCCGGGGGCGGGGCGGGCCGCTGTTCGGGGGCGGGTTCCTCGACGGGACCGGTGGCGGGCCGCGCGATCCACTCGCCGGACAGTCCGGCGGCCGGGTCCGGCGGCGTGGTGCGCAGTCCGGCACCTGCCGCCTTGTGGCCGGTGGTCATGCCGTGGGTCCAGGACGGCAGCCGGCCCGCGTGCGCCATCGCGCCGGGAGCGGGGCGGGCCGCCACGACGGTCGGCACGTACGCGGGCGCGGCCCGGTGCGCGCTGATCCGGCGGGCCAGCTCGCGGGCGTCGCCGGGCCGTTCGTCGGGTTCCTTGGCGAGCAGGTCCAGGATGACCCGCTCGAGGTACGCGGGCAGTTCGGGGCGGTACTCGCACGGCGGGCGGGGCGGGGTGTCGCGGTGGCCGACGAGGATCGCCCAGGCGTCGTCGAGGTCGAACGGCGGTACGCCGGTGGCGATCTCGTACAGCACGCAGCCGAACGAGTACAGGTCGCTGCGCTGGTCGACCTCGGTGCCGCCGATCTGCTCCGGGGACATGTAGTGCGGGGTGCCCATGGCGATGCCGGTGCCGGTCAGCCGGGAGGTGAAGCCGATGTCGTGGCCGAGCCGGGCGATGCCGAAGTCGCAGATCTTCACCGTGCCGTCGCCGATCCGCACGATGTTGGCGGGCTTCAGATCGCGGTGGACGATGCCCTGTTCGTGGCAGTAGGCGAGGGCGGCGGCGACCTGCTCGGCGATCTCCACGACGTCCGCGACCGGCAGCGGGTGCTGCTTGTTGTCCTCCAGGAGCTGGCTGAGGTTACGGCCGTCCAGCAGTTCCATGACGAGGTAGAGGACGCCGTCGGACTCGCCGAAGTCGTGCACGACGGTGATGCCGCGGTGCTGGAGCGCGGCGGCCACCCGGGCCTCGCGGCGGAACCGCTCCCGCAGCACGCGCGTGAACGCGTGGTCGTGGTTCGGGCCCAGCGGTTTGAGGCACTTGACGGCGACGTGCCGGCCCAGGGACTCGTCCCGTGCCCGCCACACCTCCCCCATGCCGCCGCGCCCGATCAGGTCGAGCAGCCGGTACCGGCCGTGGATCAGCCTGGTCTCCCCCATCTCGCGCGACGCTCCCCCCGGTAGCTGTTCGCCCGCCCCTCCCCTGGCCCACCCAGTATGGCGGCCTGTCGTCCGAGTTTGTACGGCGCCGGACGCGCGTCCGGTCCGAGCCTCGCCATGGCGCGCAGGATGTGTTTGGGCGGGAGTTGCCACCGCACACGTGCGGGAACGCGGCGCAGCAGGAGACCGGTGAGACGCAGTTGCCGGGTGACGGTGGCGGGTGCGGGGGCCGGTCTGCCGTACAGCTCGTGGGCGTACGGAGGCAGGGAGGCGTACGCCAGTTGTGCCACGCGCCGCCACAGCACCTCGCGCAACGGTACGAGAAGGGGATGCGTCGGCGGGCGGAGCAGGAAGTCGTCCACCTCGCGCGCTTCGGGCCCGGCGGTCAGTTCGGGGCGCACCTTCTCGAAGTACGCCGCCAGTTGGGCCCTGTCGGCGGGTACGGACTCGGGGTCGAGACCCACCAGGCGTGCGCTCTCCCGGTGTTCGGCCACGTAGCGGTCGGCCTCGGCGTCGGTGAGCCGGAACCCGGATCTGCGCAGGACGTCCAGATAGGAGTCGATCTCGGCGCAGTGCACCCAGAGAAGCAGACCGGGTTCGTCGACGCCGTAGCGCTCGCCGGTGTCCGGGTCGGTCGCCGTCAGCATGCCGTGGATCTTCCGGACGCGGGCGCCCGCCCGCTCGGCGGCCTCGGTGGTGCCGTACGTCGCCGTGCCGACGAAGTTCGCGGTGCGCATCAGGCGGCCCCAGGCGTCACGCCGGAAGTCGGAGTTCTGCATGACGCCGCGTACCGCGCGGGGGTGCAGGGCCTGGAGGTACAGCGCCCGGACGCCGGCGATCCACATCATCGGGTCGCCGTGCAGCTGCCAGGTCACCGAACCGGGTCCGAACAGCCCGGGGTCCGCGCCGGTCATGCGACTCACCTCCGCCCGGCGCCCACGATGACACAGTTCGAACAATCGGTCGATGCTGCCGGGTTCGTCACCTCGCCCTGCGGTTCGCCTCTGCTGTCCGATTGTTGAGATTTAATCGACCCGGTTCAAGCTTTGGTAAGGCTCTCCTTATATGCTGACGTCGCCGATCAAGCCCTCACCGGGCCGCTGCGGCATGCCCGACCTCCGCACGACAGGACTGACATGCGCACCACCTCCCGCGGTCTCATAGCGGCGCTCACTCTCACCCCTCTGCTGGCCGGCTGCTTCGCGCCGAGCGACAGCGGCGACGGCACGGGGAACGGAGCGGGATCGGGCGGTCGGCTGCGGGTCGCGCTGGCCGTGCCGCCGGCGCAGGCGCTGTCCCCGTACAGCAACGACGCCACCGTGTTGAGCAAGCTGTCCGTCGCCGAAGGCCTCACCGCCCTCGACCGGAACGGCACGGCCAAGCCCGCGCTGGCGAAGTCCTGGAAGCAGGACGACGACACCACCTGGACCTTCGAGCTGCGCAAGGCCGAGTTCCAGGACGGCACCCGGCTCACCGCCCAGTCCGTCGTCGACGCCCTCGGCCACGCCGGGCAGGCCAAGCCCAAGCCCCGCGTGCTGAGCGACGTGGCCCTCACCGCCAAGGCCGACGACGCCGACACCGTCACCCTCACCACCAAGTCGCCCGACCCGGTGCTGCCGCTGCGGCTGGCCAGTCCCGCACTGGCGATCCTGTCGGCGAAGGCGTACGGCAAGGACGGCGCCGTCAGCCCGGTCGGCACCGGCACCGGCCCGTTCGAGATCACCCGGCTCAGCGGCAAGACCAAGGCGAAGCTCGACCGCTTCGACGGCTACTGGGGCGGCAAGGCGAAGGCGCCCGGCATCGACGTGAGCTGGATCGCGGACGGCACCGCCCGCGCCAACGCGCTGCGCGGCGGCGAGGCCGACATCGCCGAGTGGATCCCCACCGCCCAGGCGAAGCTACTCGACAAGGACACGCGGCACGAGGTGCCCTCCGTACGCACCGACAGCCTGATCCTCAACACCGGCAGCGGCCTGTTCACCGACGCCGGTCTGCGCGCGGCCGCCCGGAAGGCCGTCGACGGTTCCGCCTTGGTCGACTCCGTCTTCGGCGGGTACGCCGACCCCGCGCAGGGCCTGTTCGGGCCCGCCGTGCCGTGGGCCGCCGACAAGCGGGTGGCCGTGACCGGCCGCGCCGAGGCCGACACCGCCGCCCAGGTGAAGGCCGCGACCAAGGGCAGGACGCTGCGGCTGGCCACCTACACCAACCGGGCCGAGCTTCCCGAGGCCGCGACCGTGCTCCAGCAGCAGTTGGAAAAGGCCGGGTTCACCGTGAAGCAGGACGTGCGCGAGTACACGCAGATGGAGGGCGACCTCCTCGCCGGGAAGTACGACGCCCTCGTCTTCTCCCGGGTGACGCTCCTCGACACCGGTGACGCGGTCGACTACCTGGCCAGCGACTTCACCAGCGAGGGCGTCTACAACATCCCCGGGCTGAAGGACGGCGCGGTGGACAAGGCCATCCGGGCCGCCGCCGCGGAGCGCGACACGGAGCGCCGCCAGGAGAAGATCATGCGGGCGGAGGCGGAGATCCTGCGCACCGACGCCGTCGTTCCGCTGGTCCACGAGCAGGCGGTGCAGGGCATCGCCACCGGTGTCGAGGGCGTCATCCTCGACCCGCGCGAGCGCTCCCTCGTCGACGTCGACACGCACGCCGGGTAACGCATGAGCGTCGCCCACGCCCCCGCCGCCCGCCTGTCCCTCTGGCCGGCGGCGGCCGGCCGTGTGCTCGCCGGAGCCGCGCTGCTCGGTGCCGTGGCCCTGCTGCCGTGGCTGACCGGCGCGGACCCGGCCCGCACGGTGCTGCGAGCCCGCTCCGCCGACCAGAACCCGACAGCCGCGGAACTGGCAGCCGTACGGGAGCAGTTGGGGCTGGACGAGGGGCCGCTCGCGCATCTCGCGCACTGGCTGGGCGGCCTGCCGCGCGGGGACGCGGGCGTCTCGTGGGTCTCCGGCGAACCGGTCATGCCGCAGGTGGGGACCGCCCTGTCGGTCTCCCTGACGCTGATGCTGGGCGCGCTCGTGGTGACCGCCCTGGTGGCCACGCTGGTGTGTGCCCGCACCGTGTTCCTCGGCTCCCGGCGCCGGCTGCGGCAGGACCGGACGGGCACCACGGCCGCCGTGCTGGCCGCCCTGCCGAAGTTCCTGCTCGCCTCGGTGCTGGCCACCGTGTGCGGGGTCTGGTGGGGATGGTTCCCGTCCAGCGGCTGGGAGGGGCCGCAGTCGATGGTGCTGCCCTCGCTCGCCCTCGGCATCCCCTCGGGCGCGATGCTCGGCGGACTGCTCGACCAGGCGCTGCCCGCCGCCTTCCACGAACCGTGGGCGCGCACGGCGTACGCCGTCGGGCTCCCGCCCGGCAACATCGCCCGCAACGCGCTGCGCCGCACCCTGCCCGGCATGCTGCCGCAACTGCTGCCGACCGTCGTGGCCCTGGTCGGCGGTGCGGTCGCGGTGGAGAAGATCTTCAACATCCCCGGGCTCGGCCGGCTCGCCCTTGAGGCCGCCGTCGCGCAGGACCTCCCGGTGCTCCAGACCGCGACCCTGGCGCTGGTCCTGCTCGGCGTGAGCGCCGGCATCCTGATCCGGGCCATGCGCCACGCGCTCCTCGGCCGCCCCCTGCGCGACGGCGCCCTGCCGGCCCTGCACCGGCCTCCGCTCTTCCCGCCGCGATCCCTGCGCTGGATCACCGCGGCATGTTCGGTGGCCCTGCTCGCCCTTGTCACGGTGGGCCTCCTGCGCGACCCCTTGCAGGTCGACACGGCGGCGCGGCTGGTGGCCCCGTCCCTCGAACATCCCCTGGGCACGGACGCGCTGGGCCGGGATCTACTGGCCCGGCTGGGCCACGGGGCGCTGCGCACGGCCGGTGTCGCCTTCGCCGTGACGGCGGTCAGCGCGGTCACCGGGCTCCTGCTGGGCATGGCACCGCGGGCGAGCGCCGGTCCGACGGAGGTCGTGTCGACCCTGCCCGCGGTCCTCACCGGCCTGCTGATCGCGGGCGTCACCGGGCCTTCGGTGTGGGGAGCGGCGATCGCGGTCTGCGTGGTCGGCTGGAGTCCGTACGCCGCCCAGACCGCCGCGCTGCTCGAACAGGAACACGCGAGCGGTCACGTCGCCGCGTCCGTCGCGCTCGGCGCGGGACGGCTGCACCTGCTGCGCCGCCACCTGCTCCCCGCGGTCATGCCGGCCCTTCTCCGCAACGCCCTGCTGCGGCTGCCGACCACCGTCCTGGTCCTGGCCTCGCTCGGCTTCCTCGGCCTTGGCGAACAGCCGCCCACCCCCGAGTGGGGCCGGCTCCTGTCGGAGAACCAGCCGTACGCCGAACTCGCCCCCTGGACGGTGCTCGGCCCGGCCGCCGCGCTGGTGGTGCTCTCCGTGCTGGCGGTGACGGGCAGCGCGCTGGGACGCGAGAAGGGCGAGTAGCAGGCGCCCCGGCCGGTGGGCTCCACGGGCCGGGGCGCCTGCTACTCGCCCTTCAGACGAGGCCTTCAGACGGGGCGCGTCTCGTCGACCACGTAGCCCCGCCGCTTGTCCACGACGTTGCGCAGAGGGCGGCCTTCGATGTGCCGGGTGAGGTTGTCGAGGAACACCTCGACAAGTGCCTCCCGCTCGCTGGTGGTCTCGCCCGCCGTGTGCGGGGAGATCATCACGCCGGGCATGTCCCACAGCGGCGACCCGGCCGGCAGCGGCTCCTGGCCGAAGACGTCCAGGGCGGCGCCGGCGAGCCGGCCGGCGGCGAGGTGGTCGGTGAGCGCCTCCTCGTCGACGAGTCCGCCCCGGCCGACGTTGATCAGTCGGGCCCCCGGCTTCATGGCCGCCAGCACGGAGGCGTCGACCATGCCCCGGGTGCCCTCGGTGAGGGGCGCGGCCAGGACGACGTAGTCCGCCTCCGTCAGGGCGGAAGTCAGGGTCGCCGAGCCGTGGACCGTGCCGAAGTCGGGGTCGCCCGTGCGGGCCTTGCGGCCGGCGCCGCAGACCCGCATCCCGGTGGCACGCAGCAGCCGGGCGATGGCCCGGCCGATGGGCCCCGTGCCCCAGACCAGCACCGTGCGTCCGGTGATGCCGTCACTGGGCCGCGGACGCCACTCGCGACGCCGCTGGTGCTCCCAGGTGCCGGGGAAGTCCTTGGCGAGGGCGAGGATCAGGCCGAGGACGTACTCGGCGGTCGGCCGGTCGTAGACGCCGCGGGCGTTGGTGAGAACGACGCCCGGATCGTCCACCAGGGCGGGGAAGAGCAGGGAGTCCACGCCCGCGGAGGACGCGTGCACCCAGCGCGGTGCCTTCTCGGGGTTGTCGGGCCAGGCGTCGCGGATGGCCGGGGTGATGGTGACCCAGGCCAGCAGGGCGTCGGCGCCGGGGAGGAGGTAGGGCAGCTCCTCCTCGGTGGCGTAGACGGTGTCCGCGAGGCGTTCGATGAGACCGGTGGCGGGTGGCCGGTTGCCCCGGTAGAGGACGACGAGTCGGTCGGGCATGTCAGGCTCCGACAGGGACTGCGATGTACTTGTACTCCAGGAACTCGTCGATGCCGACGCGTCCGCCTTCGCGGCCCAGGCCGGACTGCTTGACGCCACCGAAGGGGGCGGCGGGGTTGGAGACGAGCCCGGTGTTGAGGCCGATCATGCCGCTCTCCAGACGCTCGCTGACGCGCAGGGCGCGGTCGAGGTTCTGGGTGAACAGGTAGGAGGCGAGACCGAATTCGGTGTCGTTGGCGGCGGTGACGGCCTCGTCCTCGTCGTCGAAGGTGAGGATGGCCGCGACCGGCCCGAAGACCTCGGTGTCGATGATGGCGGAGTCGGCGGAGACGTCGGTGAGCACGGTGGGCGGGTAGAAGCAGCCGGGCCCTTCGGGGAGTTCGCCGCCGGTGAGGATCGTGGCTCCGCGCTTGACCGCGTCGCGGACGACGTCGTGGGCCTTGCTGCGGCCGGCGATGTCGATGAGGGGGCCGACATCGATGCCGGGTTCGGTGCCGGGGCCGACCTTCAGGGCCCCCATGCGGGCGGCGAGGCGGGTGGCGAACTCCTCGGCGACGGAGGTGTGGACGTAGATGCGGTTGGCGGCGCAGCAGGACTCGCCCATGTTGCGCATCTTGGCGACCATGGTGCCTTCGACCGCAACGTCGAGGTCGGCGTCGTCGAAGACGATGAGGGGGGCGTTGCCTCCCAGCTCCATGGAGGTGCGGATGACGGTGTCGGCGCACTGGGCCAGCAGGATCCGGCCGACCTGGGTGGAGCCGGTGAAGGAGAGCTTGCGGATCTGCCCGCCGCGCAGCAGGGGTTCGACGACTCCGGCCGCGTCCGAGGTGACGACGATGTTCAGCACGCCCTCGGGCAAACCGGCTTCGGTGAGGATGCCGGCCAGGGCGAGGGAGGACAGGGGGGTCTGGGGGGCGGGCTTGAGGACCATGGTGCAGCCGGCGGCGATGGCCGGGCCGATCTTGCGGGTGCCCATGGCCAGGGGGAAGTTCCACGGGGTGATGAGCAGGCAGGGGCCCACGGGCTGGCGGGTGACCAGGAGGCGGTTCCTGCCGTCCGGGGCGGTGGTCATCCCGCCGTCGATGCGCACGGCTTCCTCGGAGAACCAGCGGAAGAACTCTGCTGCGTAGGCGACTTCGGCACGCGCCTCGGTCAGGGGCTTGCCCATCTCCAGCGTCATCAGCAGCGCCAGGTCCTCGGTGCGCGCGATGATGATGTCGTAGGCGCGGCGCAGGATCTCGCTGCGGACACGGGGCGAAGTGGCGGCCCAGGCCGCCTGCGCGGCGACCGCCGCCTCGACGGCACACCGGCCGTCGGCCGGGGAGGCGTCGGCGACCCGGCACAGCTCCTCACCGGTGGCCGGGTTGTCGACGGAAAGGGTCCGGCCGGACTCCGCGTCCTGCCAACCGCCGCCGATGAAAAGCTGCTTGGGAACGTCGTGGACGACAGTCATCTCGAGGTCTCCTTGTATGCGTAGAGGTGCGCTGCCGCACGGTCAGCGGATGCGGTCCAGCGTCTTGTAGTAGGCGCCCGCGAAGGGCAGGAACCAGGCGGTGCCGTTGTAGAGGGGGATGCGGGGCGGGGCCAGGTCGCGAACCGGGCTGACCTCGGGGTGGCCGTCCATCACCTCGGACATGACCTGCCCCATGTGCGTGGCCATCTGCACGCCGTGGCCCGCGTATCCCATGGAGTAGTACACGCCGTCCTCGGTCTGCCCGGCGTGCACGATGCGGTCCATCGCGAAGCCGACGGAGCCGCCCCACACGTACTCGACCTTCGTCCGGGCGAGTTGGGGGAAGATCTCGCACATCTCACGGAACAGGACCTGTCCGCTCTTCTTGTCCGAGGTGGGGTCGGACGGTGCGAAGCGGGCACGGCCGCCGAACAGCAGACGGTTGTCCGGGGTGAGCCGGAAATAGTGGCAGACCTGGTTGGAGTCGACGATGAGGCGGGCCTTGGGGATGATGTCCCGGGCGAGCTGCTCGCCGAGCGGCTCGGTCACGATGATGAAGCTGCCCAGACAGACCTGCTGGCGGCGCAGCCACGGGAAGTTCTTGTCGGTGTAGGCGTCGGTGGCCATCATGACCTGCCCGGCGCGGATCACACCGCGCTCGGTGCTGACCTCGAAACGGCCTTCGGCGGTACGCCGCACGCCGATGGCCGCGTTGCGCTCGTGGATCTCGACACCGGTGCGCTCGCACGCCTCGGCCATGCCGCGCACGAAGCGGCCCACGTGCAGTGCGGCGCTGAGCGGGTCCAGCAGGCCGCCGTGGTAGGCGTCGGATCCGATCTCGGAACGCAGCTCGGACTTGCCGATCAGTACGGTCTGGTGGCCGAAGTACTTGGCCAGGTCGCGCTGTTGGGCCTTCTTGCTCTCGAAGTGCGCTGGGCGGGAGGCCACGCCCAGGCGTCCGACGCGACGGAACTGACAGTCGATGGACTCCTCGTCCACGAGCCTCTCGACGGTGTCCACGGCCTCGCCGTAGGAATTGTAGATCTCGCGGGCCCGCTCGAGTCCGTATCGGCGGATGGCCTGGCTCACGCCGATCGTGAAGCCCAGGTTCGCCATGCCGCCGTTGCGCGCTGAGGCCCCGGAACCGATCTGGCCCTTCTCGACGAGGGTGACCCGGGCGCCCTTGCGGGCGGAGTGCAGGGCGGTGGACAGACCCGTCAGGCCGGCGCCGACGACCACCAGGTCGGTGTCCTCGGTCAGGGGCTTGCCGGACCGGTCGGGGAACGCCCCAGCGGTTTCTATCCAGTAGGGAATCGTCTTCATTTCGGTTCCTCTGCGGGGAGTTTCGAAGTGGGGCGCGGCCGGGCACCACCAGGGGCCCGGCCGACGGCGCTGTCAGCGGTAGGGGGCCCGTGCGGGCGCAAGGCTCAGGTGAGGGGTTCGACGGAGAGGACGTTCTGACCGTTGCGCTGGCTGCCGTCCGCGTCCTCGACGTACGGGCCCTCACCACGCCGGACGACGAGAAGGTCCTCGCCCTCGGGGCCGAGCGAACCGTTGGCGGTCATGTGCAGCAGCGGGTGCCGCTGAGCGGTGGCGGCGGTCATACGGCCTCGCCTCCCGGGGTGGCGATCCCTGCCGTGTTCTCGACGGACAGCAGGGAGTTCTGCCGCCCGGAACCGAGCCAGCGCACCAGGGCCACCAGGACGAGGGCGAGGACCGCGAAGGCGATGAGGATCGCGCTGATGGCGGTCACGCTGGGGTCGATGTCGAAGGTCAGGGAGTTGTAGACCTGCACCGGCAGGGTGACGGTGTCGACCGAGGACAGGAACTGGGAGATGTAGAACTCGTCGAAGCTGGTGATGAAGGAGAAGATCGCCGCCGCGATCATTCCCGGCGCGGCGAGGGGGAAGGTGATCCGCCGGGCGATCGTCAGACGGCCCGCGCCCATGCTGGCGGCGGCGTCCTCCAGCCGTTCGTCGATTCCACGCAGGGTCGCGATCAGGATGAGCACCGCGATCGGCGAGGCCAGCACGGTGTGGCCGAGAGCGATGGCGATCGGGCTGCCCAGCATCGCGGCGGGCTCGAACAGCAGGAACAGGCCCAGCGCGGTGACAATCTGCGGAATGACCAGCGGCCCGAGGACCAGGGCGTAGACCGCGGAGCGCAGCGGGAGTTCGCTTCTGGTCAGGGCGGTCGCCGCGGTCACACCGATGATCAGCGAGAACACGGTGCTCAGACAGGCCACCAGCGCGCTCAGCGACAGGGCGGCCGGCCACTTGCTGCCGTCGGCGAACAGCGCCTTGTACCAGCCCAGCGTCCACGCCTCGGGCGGGAACGCCGCGAAGGCGTTGTTGCTGAAGGAGGTGACGAGGATGACGACGATCGGCAGGGCCAGGAACAGCAGGATCACGGTGGCGATGGCGGTCAGGGCGATCCGCCCGGCGAGGGTCTTGCGCAGCTCCATCATGACCCACTCCTCTTCTTACGGCTGGCGCCCAGGGAGCTGACGACCTTGACCAGCAGCAGTCCGGCGAAGGTGAGCAGCAGCAGGATGACTCCCTGAGCGGCCGCCCCGTTCCACTGGTTTTCCTTGGTCACCTGCTGGTTGATGAGGGTGGCGATCATCGTCTGGTTGGGTCCGCCCATCAGGGCCGGGGTGATGTAGTAGCCCAGCGACAGGATGAAGCTGAGCAGTCCGGCACTGGCCAGACCGGGGGCGACCAGGGGCAGGTAGACCCGGCGGAAGATCGTCACACGTCCCGCGCCCATGCTGGACGCCGCCGCCAGCAAGCGGCGGTCCACGCCGCGCATCACGCCGTACAGCAGCAGCACCGTGTACGGGAGCATCATGGAGGTGGTGCCGATGACCACGCCCAGCTCGTTGTAGAGCAGCTGGAACGGCGCCCCCGGCACCGACAGGCCGGCCAGGGTCTCGTTCACCAGACCCTTGTCGCCGAGCAGGATGATCCAGCCGTAGGTGCGCACCAGGGCGCTGATGAAGTGCGGGACGACGACGATCAGCATCGCCAGTGCCGCCCACAGGGGCTTCAGCCGCGAGATCGCGTTCGCCAGAATGAACCCGAAGAGGAGGCTCAACAGCGCCGTCTCCGCGGAGATCCTCAGCGTGGTGAACAGCACCGACAGGTTGACGCCCGTCAGCGCCTCGACATACCAGTGCAGGGTGAGCGATCCGTCGGCGTTCTTCAGGCTGAGGAACAGCGTGGTGAAGATCGGGTAGACGAACAGCACCAGGAGGTAGACGACGACGGGCAGCGCGTAGAGGATGCCGACGCGGGTCTTGCGCGAGGTCAGGAGCTTGCGCGGACGGGCGGGGGCGGTGGTGGTGAGGGCGGCCATGGCTCACCCTCCCTGTTCGGTGGGGAAGAGGTTGACATCGTCCGGGTCGGCGGTGATCCCGACGCGCTCGCCGGTGACGGGGCCGCGGCCGGCCGGTACTTCCAGGCGCAGCAGCGGCGCGTCACCGCCGTCGATCCGCACGCCGGCGCGGACCAGGGTGCCGACGTAGGTGGCGGTCTCGACGGTGCCGGTACAGAACCCGTCGTCGGGGGCGCAGGCCCGCAGCCGGCCCGGCTGGACGGCGGCCTTGACCGGCGTGCCGGAGGCCAGCTGGTGGCGCCGTGCCTTCAGCAGGCCGCCGGACTGGTCGAGGCGGACCAGGGTGTGCTCGTCGGTGTTCTGCTCGATGCGGCCGGGCAGGAAGTTGGCCGCGCCGAGGAAGTCCGCGACGAACGGGGTCCTCGGGCGTTCGAAGAGCTCCCGGGGGGTGTCGAACTGCTCGATCAGGCCGTTGCGCATCACCGCGATACGGTCCGACATGACCAGCGCCTCTTCCTGATCATGCGTCACATAGATGACGGTCAGGCCGAGTTCCTGCTGGATGGCCTTGATCTCGACCTGGAGCTGGTCACGGAGCTTCTTGTCCAGCGCGCCCAGCGGCTCGTCCATGAGGATGACCGGCGGGCGGTAGACGAGCGCGCGGCACAGGGCGACGCGCTGCTGCTGCCCGCCGGACAGCTCGCGCGGCTTGCGGCCGCCGAACCCGGACAGGCCCGCGATCTCCAGGGTCTCCCCCACTCGCCTGCGGATCTCGTCCTTCGGCACTCCGCGCAGCGTGAGCGGGAAGGCGACGTTCTCGCTCACGGTCATGTGCGGGAACAACAGGTACTGCTGGAACACGAAGCCGAGGTTGCGCTTCTGCGGGGCGAGCCTGGTGACGTCGTGGCCCCCGACGGTGATGGTGCCGGAGTCGGGTTCGCAGAAACCGGCGATCATCATCAGGGTCGTGGTCTTGCCCGACCCGGAGGCGCCGAGGAAGGTGACGAACTCCCCGGCCGCGATCTCCATGGACGCCTCGTCGACAGCGACGACGTCCCCGTACGTCTTGCGCAGGGCCACCACCGACAGCGCTTTGCCCGTCGCGGTGGGCATCTTGGCGCCGGCCACCTTCACGGACGGTGTGGCGATACCGAATTCAGCCACGAGCCCACTCCAACCAACGCTGCGTGACGGCGGTTTCGTTCTTCAGCCACCAGTCGATGTCGGTGTCGAAGCCCTTGTCGTAGTACTTCGGCGCACCCGCGAGTGCGTTGCGCTCGTCCTCGGTGAGCTTGGCGTAGGCCACCGGGGAAGACGGGTTCGAGGGGAAGGCCTTGGCCAGGGCGGCCTGGCTCTCGGCACGCAGCGAGAAGTCCATGAGCTGGTAGGCGCCGTCCACGTTGGCAGCGCCCTTGGCGATGGCATAGCCCGAGAACTGGCGGCGCATGCCGGCCAGCTGTCGCGCGACCGGGACGCCCTGCTTCTGCAGATCGGCGATCCGGCCGTCCCAGACGGTGGACATCGTCACCTCCTGGCGGCTGAGCAGCACACCGGGCAGCGGGCCGCTGTCCCAGAACTTCTTGATGTCGGACCGCAGCCGCGTCATCACCTTGAAGGCCCGGTCCACATCGAGCGGGTACAGCTTGTCCATCGGGACACCGTCGGCCAGCAGCGCGAACTCCAGTTCGGGCAGGTCGCCGTCCGGGCTGACCATCGCGCGGCCGCCCTGGAACGCCTTGGTGTCCCAGAAGTCCGCCCACGACTCCGGCTTGCGGCCGCCGAAGGCATCCGTGCGATACGCGATGCACTGGCCGTAGAAGCTGTGGCCGATGGCGTGCTCGGTGATCTGGTTCTCCGGGATCTTCGCGCTCTTCACGCTCTTGATCCGGTCCAGGTCCAGCGCCTCCAGGGCGGCCTGCTTCACGTACTTGTGGTGAGACATCATCGAGTTGTTGATGAGGTCGCACTGCGGGCGCCCCTGCTTGATCTGGGCCAGCAGCGGGGCGTCGTCCAGGTTGAGCACCTTGACGCCGATCCCGGTCTCCTGCGTGAACGGCGTGTAGATCGCCTTCTGCAGGGCCGCGCCGTAGGAACCGCCGCTGTCTCGGACGACCACCGTCTTGCCGCCCTTCCCACCGGTACCGGTGGAAGCGCTGCGGCTGGTGCCGGTGCCGCAGGCGCTCAGGGCGGTCGCGGCGGCGAGACCCGCCGTGGCTCCGCCGACGCCGCGCAGGAAGAGCCTGCGATCTATACGGGCGTCTCTCATGGTATGCCTCCTGGGGGTGGTGCTAAGGGGAAAGAGGGACGGCTGGGATGGGGGTCTAAGGGTGGGGGTCCGCCTCGTCGGATCCGAGGCCGCGCCGGGGTCGGGAGGGTGCCGATTCGCGTGGCCGTGTCGGGGCCCACGGGACGGCCAGGGCGGCCAGTTCCGCGCCGGGGACGACGGTGAGGCCGTGCATGCCGTAGAAGATCCGCCCGTCGGCCGGGGCGTGGACCGTGTGCTCCCCGCCGTAGGCCGGGTCGATGACGCGGCCGAGGACGTCGCCCCCTCGGCCCGGTACTTCGAGTTCTACGCGGGCGTCGCCGACAAGCTCGGCGGGGGTTCTCCGGGGCTGTCCGTGCGGGACGATGTGCGTCGCGAGTCAGATGCCGAGCATGTGGTTGAGCTCGTCCAGGGACTTCACCGGCAGGTAGTCGTAGCCGTGGGTCACCGGGTCGTAGCCGCGGTCCAGCAGGATCAGGTTGCGGAAGCCCATGTCGTGCATCGGCATCAGGTCGTAGCGGGTGTGCGAGGAGACGTGCACGAAGTCCTCGGGGGACGCGTCGAGCTGGTCGAGCATGTACTCGAACGCGGCGTAGCGGGGCTTGTAGTAGCCGGCCTGCTCCGCGGTGTAGACCGCGTGGAAGTCCGCGCCGAGCCGGGGCACGCTCTCCTCCAGGAAGGAGTCGTCCGCGTTGGAGAGGATCACCAGCTTGTAGTTCTCGCCCATCTTCTTCAGCGGCTCCGGCACGTCGGCGTGGGGGCCCCAGCTGCGGACGCCGTCGGCGAACCGCTTGCCCGCGTCCGGGGCCGCCTTGAGGCCCCACTTGCGGCAGACCCGCTCGAAGGAGTCCTGCAGCACCTGCTCGTAGGAGTAGTACTGGCCGCGGACCTGGTCGTAGCGGTAGCCGCGGAACTCCCGGACGAACTGGTCCCACTGCTCGGCGGGGACCTGGTCGCCGACGAGTTCCCGGGTGATGGGGGTGATCGGGTACTCGATCAACGTGCCGTAACAGTCGAACGAGACGTACTTCGGCCGGAACGAGGGTTCAGTCATGGCAGTGCTCTCTTATCTCCAGGGAACTGAATAGGCTTCAGTTCCGCATTTATCAGAACTTTTCGGGCACGTCTGGGACGGACTTGCCGGAGAGGGGGAGGCTGCCGTGGATCAGGCGGCGCCCACTCCGGCCGGGGCGAGGAAGCCGACGGGATGGTCCGTGCTGCCGTCGAGTGCCAGGTCGGCGGCGATCTCGCCCATGGCGGGCGAGAGTTTGAAGCCGCTGCCGGAGAATCCGGCCATGACGATGATGTCGTCCTCGCCGGGGAGATGACCCACGAGCGGGTTTCCGGACGCGGTGTAGCCCTCCATGTAGACCGACAGCCTGATGGGGTCGGGGTTCAGATCGGGCATCAGCTCGCCGATGAGCTCGTGGAAGGTGGCGAGTTCCTCCGGGCGGACCGTGCGGTCGAGCCGTTCGGGGTCGGGTACCGGCAGATAACGGGCGAGGGACAGGCCCAGCTTGACGGAGATGCCGTCGGGCGACGGGAGCCCGTAGCAGTCATGGGGTGCGCTGCGTACGAAGGCGGGGGCGCCGCCCGCGAACCAGTCGTGGCGGGTGGGCAGATGCCAGGAGCTGATCAGCCGGCGGATGTCGACGGACCGCGGCAGGTCCGGGAGCAGGGTGTTGATCCAGGGGCCCACGGTCACCACGGCGGTGTCGACGTGGTCCGTGCCTCGGTCGGTGACGATGTGCACCCCGCCGCCCGCCGCGGGGGTGATCTCCCGCACCGGGGTGTAGCGGTGCAGCCGGGCGCCGAGTTGCTCGGCGCGGGTGGCGGCGGCCTGGATCGACGCCTCGGGCCTGAGGATGGCGCCCATCCGGTCGAGGACGGCGGTGTGCCCGTCCGGGAGGCGGTGCTGGGGGTAGCGGCGGGCGAGTTCCTCCCGGTCCAGTACCTCGTGGTCCAGCCGGTGGGTGGAGCTGGCGGAGAGGAGAAGACGCATCGACGGCGAGGCGGTCTCGCCCATCACCAGGCATCCGCTGCGGCGTCGCAGTGAGGAGCCGGTTTCGCGCTGGAGCCGGTCCCACATCCGGTCGGCGAGCCGCAGCAGCGGGATGTACCCGGGGTCACCGAGGTGCACGGCGCGGAAGATGCGGGTCTCGCCCCCGGCGGCGCCACGGTCGTGACCCGGCGCGTACCGGTCGTAGCCGATGACCTCGGCTCCACGGGCGGCAAGCCGCCACATCACCTGGCTGCCCATGCTGCCGGCACCGATCACGGCGACGCGCTTCGGGATGCGCATGAGGTCGTTCCTTTCGCCGGGTGCGGCCTGGGTGTCAGTGGTGCCCCGGCACGGTGCGGACACCGTGCGGACCCTTCCGATTCGGGCCCCTTGGGGATGGCGTTCACTCTCGACCCCGGCGAACACGCAGGTCAACCCACACTCTGTTCCGCCTCGGGACCTTATCGAGACGATGTGTCACGGCGAGCGGGCCGGCCACGGAAAGTGCCCTGCCCCTCTTGTCACGGTGATGTGCCGGTGCGAAGGTGACCCCCATCCTTCGGACGAAAGCACTCCACATGCCGCCCAGACGTCCCGCAACCGGGCACTTCCCGACCATCACGGAGGTTCTGCGCCTCCCCGTGCTGGCCGAGGGGATGCCGCGCGTGCTGGCCGGTGAGTCACAGCTGAACCGTGCCGTGCGCTGGGTGCACGTCACCGAGCTGCTCAACCCCGCCGATTTCCTGGAGGGCGGCGAGCTGGTCCTGACGACCGGCATGCCCTATCCCGAGGACCCCTCCGAGCTGCGTGACTACGTCGACCAGCTCGCCGACGTCGGCGCGGCCGGCCTGATCGTGGAGCTCGGCTACCGGTACCGGAAGGTGCCCGACGAGCTGGTGGCGGCTTGCCGTACCCGTGAGGTGCCGCTGGTCGAGCTGGCCCGCGGCGTCCGGTTCATCGACGTCACGCAGGCGGTGCACGCGCTCATCCTCGACGCCCAGGGGGCGCTGCTGCGCCGCGGGAGGGACATCCAGGACACCTTCACCGCCCTGACGCTGCGGGGCGCGGACCCCGAGGAACTGGTGCACACCACCGCGGAGCTCACCGGGGCCCCCGTGGTGCTGGAGGACCTCACCCACCGGGTCCTGATGTGCGAACTGCTCGGCCGGCCGTACGAGCCGGTGGTGTCGGCCTGGTCCCGGCGTTCCCGGGCTGCCCCGACCCCGGAGAAGATCACGCCGAGCGGCCCGGAGGGGTGGCTGATCGCGCCCGTACAGGACCACCACGGGCCGTGGGGGCGGCTGGTCCTGCTGGAGGGCAGGCTGAACGCGGAGCCCGACCCGGAACACGTCCTGGTCCTGGAGCGAGCGGCGGTCGCCCTGAGCATGGCGCGTCTGGCCGGGCCGGCCTGGTGGGAGCGCCGGGCCCACCGCTCGGTGCTGCGGGACCTGTACGAACGGCGATTCCGCTCCCCCGCCGACGCCCGTGCCCGCGCCGAGGCACTGGGGCTGCCGACCCTCGGGCACCGCCTCTTCGCCGTGGTCATCCGCCACACGCACACCGGCACCGGCGAGCACCTCGACGAACGGATCGCGAAGGCGATGGCGCAGACCGGCATCCGCGCCCTGGTCGGCGAGACGGCCCCGGGCCGGATCGGCGTGCTCCTCGCCCTGGCGCAGGCCAGCGCCTGGCAGCCGGTCGCCGAGCGGATCGGCCGTCTGTGCCGCGAGGAGCTCGGCCCTGAGGCCGTCGTCGCCGTCGGCCCCGGCGTGACCGACCTCTCCGGGATCGCCCGGTCGTGGCAGGAGGCCGAGCAGACGGCCGAGGCCATCACGCCCGCCTCACCCGACCGCTGGTTCTACGTCCCCGCCGACATCCAGCTGCCGGAACTCCTGGGCGTGCTGCGGGAGGACATCCGCCTCCAGCGGTACGCGGAACGGCAGCTCACGCGCCTCATCGAGCACGACGACCGCAACGGCGGCGACCTGCTCCCGGCACTGCGCGCCTATCTGACGGCAGCCGGGAACAAGTCGGTCGCGGCGAAACAGGCCGGCATGTCCCGGCAGGCCTACTACCAGCGCCTCCACACCATCGAACGGCTCCTCGGCTGCGATCTGGAGTCGGGCCTGCAGTGCACGTCCCTGCACGTCGCGGTGCTGGTGCTGGACGCGCGGGGAGCGACTCCGTAGTTTCTCCGCAGCGCTCCACTCCACCCTGGCCGGCATCACGGTCGACAGCGTGGACGAGGTGGTGCAGGGCCAACTGCCGCAGCTGCTCGGTTTCGCCGGCGGCGCGCTGGTGGTCTCGGCGGCTGGGACGGCGCTGGTCTCCCGGCGGTTGCGGCGGCAGACCCACGGCCTGGACCCGTCCGAGATGACCCGCATGTACGAGCACCACGACGCGGTGCTGCACGCGGTGCGGGAAGGCGTGGTGATCATCGGAGGTGACGGACGGCTCCTGCTGGCCAACGACGAGGCGCGGCGGCTGCTGGACCTGCCCGCGGCCGCCGAGGAACGCCGTGTCACCGACCTGGGCCTGGAAGCCGGCACCGCCCGGCTGCTGGGATCGGGCCGGGTGGCCACCGACGAGGTGCACCTGGCCGGCGACCGGCTGTTGGCGCTCAACATGCGGCCGGTCGACCCCGACGGCGACCCGGCGGGCAGCGTGGTCACGCTGCGCGACACCACAGAGCTGCGGGCCGTGGCGGGCCGGGCGGAGGTGGCCCGGGAGCGGCTGCGACTGCTGTACGAGGCGGGGGTGCGGATCGGCACCACGCTGGATGTGACGAGCACCGCGCAGGAGCTGGCCGAGGTGGCGGTCCCCCGGTTCGCCGACGCCGCCACCGTCGACCTGCTGGACCCGGTCCTGCGGGGTGAGGAGCCGGCCGGGCCCGGCTCCGAGATGCGCCGCGCGGCGGTGCACGGCGTCGAGGGTGCCCGGACCCTCCACCCCGTAGGGAAGCTGATCCGCTTTGTTCCGACCTCGCCCATGGCCGTCGGCGCCGAGCGGGGCCGCGCCGTCCTGGAGGCCGACCTGCCCGCCGCCGGAGAGTGGATCGCCGTCCAGGACCCCGACCGCGCCCGGCGCGTGCCGGACCACGGTTTCCACTCCCTGATCACCGTGCCGCTCCAGGCCCGCGGCGTCGTGCTGGGCATGGCGAGCTTCTGGCGCTCGGAGAACCCGCCCTTCGAGGAGGAGGATCTGGCCTTCGCCGAGGAGCTGGCCGCCCGGGCCGCGGTGGCCGTCGACAACGCCCGCCGCTACACCCGCGAGCACGCCCTGGCCGAGACGCTCCAGCGCAGTCTGCTGCCCGGCTCCCTGCCCGACCACTCGGCCGTGGACGTCGCCCACCGCTACCTGCCCGCTCCGGACGGAGTCGGCGGCGACTGGTTCGACGTCATCCCCCTGCCCGGCGCCCGGGTCGCACTGGTGGTCGGCGACGTGGTCGGGCACGGCCTCCACGCCGCTGCCACCATGGGCCAGCCGCGCGCAGCGGTGCACACCTTCTCCGCCCTGGACCTGTCCCCGGACGAGCTCCTCGGCCACCTGGACGAGCTGGTCGCCCGGATCGACGGCGAGGAGAGCGCTGAGCGGGACGACAAGGGCGTCACGGGAGCCACCTGCCTCTACGCGGTCTACGACCCGTCCTCCGGGCAGTGCTCTCTGGCCCGGTCCGGGCATCCGGAGCCGGCCCTGGTGCACCCCGACGGCACCGTGGAGTACCTGCCGGTGCCGAGCGCCCCGCCGCTCGGGCTGGGCGGCGGGGAGCCCTTCGAAACCGCCGAGGTCACCCTGCCCGAGGGATCCAGGCTGGTCCTGTACACAGACGGCCTGATCGAGGGCCGGGAACGGGGCATCGACATCGGCCTGGAAGCGCTGCGCGATGCCCTGGCACGCCCGGGCCGGACCCCGGAGGAGACCCTGCCGGGACGTCTTCGACACCCTGCTTCCGGCCCGCCCGGGCGATGACATCGCCCTGCTCGTCGCCCAACCCACCTGCTCGATCCCTCCCAGGTCGCCGAATGGAACGTGCCGGGCGATCCCGCGGCCGTCGCGGGGATCCGGGCGGACGTCACCCGTCGGCTCGGAGCCTGGGGGCTGGACGGGATGGCCTTCACCACCGAGTTGGTGATCAGCGAGTTGGTCACCAACGCCATCCGCTACGGCACCGGGCCGATTCGGCTGCGGATGCTGCACGACCGCGACAGCCTGACTGCGAGGTCGCCGACGGCAGCAGCACCTCGCCGCACCTGCGTCGGGCGGCGCCGACCGACGAGGGCGGACGAGGGCTGTTCCTCGTCGCTCAGTTCTCCCGGCGGTGGGGCACCCGCTTACACGGCCCGCGGCAAGGTGATCTGGACGGAGCAATCGCTCCACGGCCCGGCTTCCGACGCCGACGCAGGTACGGCCGACGCCCTGCTGGACCAGTGGGACGAGGCCTGGCCGGCGTCAGGACGAGGTTCAGTGGCCGGCGACGACACCGGACAGTTCGTTGGTGCTCTTCGGCAGGGTCACGGACGTGACCTTCCTGCCCGTTTCGATGTCGATGGCGTGCAGCTTGCGCTTGCCCGGCTCGGAGACGTACGCGATGTTGTCGCGGACGAAGAGGGTGGGCCGGGGCTGCTGCCAGTCCAGCGGCTCCTGCCACTCGCCCACGACGGGGATCTTCTTGTCCACCTTGCCCGTTTCCGGATCGATGACGTGGAGGGTGCCGTTCGTGCCCAGGAGGAGTGCCTCGCCCCGGGGCCCGCGGCCGAGCGAGCGGAAGGAGTAGCTGGTGCCCAGGTCGACCAACCGCAGTTTCCCGGTCTCGGTGTCGATGAGGGAGATGCGGGTCGGCCGCTCCAGTTCGGCCTCCGGGTCGGTCTTGTAGTCGCCCAGGAGGATGGGCGACGCGTCGCTGCCACTCTGGTTGCCGATGCGGCCGTAGTCGTCGGGGGCGTCGACCTTGGTGAACTTGCCGTCCTTGTAGATCAGGACGCCGTCCTCGCAGCCGACGGCGACGGCCTCGCCCTTGGCCGCGGCCTCGCCGTGGACGCCGGGGCAGTTCTCGTTGCGCTTGATCTCCTTGTGGTTCTTGTCCAGGACGAGGGCGCCGGTGCGCTTCTCCTCGGTGCCGAGGGTGCTGAGGAGTTCGCCGTTGCCGAGCTCGATGGCGACGCCGTGGTGCGGCTCGGCGGAGGTGTAGCTGCGGCCTTGCGGCTTCTTGCCGCCCGCGAGGTCGTCGGGGTCGAAGACCTCGACCTCGCCGGTGCCGTCGGTGAACAGGACCGTCTTGCCGGCGTGCCGTACGACGTGTCCGGGCTTGGCGCCCTTGTACTCGACGCCGGTGAAGGCCTGTTCGGCGGCGTTCAGGACGCGGAAACCGGAATCGGTGGAGACGATGACATGGTCGTCGTCGCCGGCTGGGTTGAGGCGGTTGAAGCCCGGCAGTTCGATCGTGTTGGCCAGCTTCAGGCTCTGGCCGTCCAGGACGTACAGCCCGCCGTCGAACGTGGCGACCAGCGGGTCCTTGACCGCAACGGCCTTGGTGCCCGAGGCGTTCTTGGCCTTCGTGTCGGTGGAAGAGCTGTCCTCTCCTGCGCAGGCGGTCAGGACGGCGGAGGCCGCCAGGGCGAGGGCCGTGCCCGTGAAGGCTCTGTTGCGTATCGACTTGTTCACCGGGGTGTTCCTTTCCGGCCGCGCGGGCGCGGCGTCGGGTGCGGGTGCTGCTGATGGATGGCCGGTCAGCCGGGGGTAGGTGCAGGGGGTGGTTTCAGGCGCCGGTCAGGCCGTCGGTCATGGCGGTGGTGTTGGCGCGCATCATCTGCAGGTAGGTGCCGGCTCCCTTGCCCTTCTCGGTCAGGGATTCGGAGTAGAGCTCGACGACACGCGTCCGGCCGCCCATCTCCGTGCGCAGGACCTCGGCCAGCCGCTTGGGCTGGGAGGAGTCGGCGAAGACCGTACGTACGCCTGCCGTGCGCATGGCCTCGGTGAGCGAGCGCAGGTCGGAGGAGCTGGGCGAGGCCAGCGTCGTACCGCTCGGGAGCACCGCGCCGACCACCCGGAAGCCGAAGCGTTCGGCGAGGTAGCCGAAGACGTGGTGGTTGGTCACCAACGCGCGCCGCGGTTCGGGGATGCGGCCGAAGGATTTCTCCATCCAGGTGGTGAGGTCGGCGAGTTGGCCGTCGTAGCGGTCGGCGTTGTCGCGGATGGCCTTCTCGTCGACGCCGTCCACGTGCTCGACCACCTGGTCGGCAATCAGGCCGACGGCCTTGCGAACGCGGTCCGGGTCGGTCCAGAAGTGCGGGTCGGGCTGCCCGGCCTCCTCGGGCCCTCCGTCGTCATGCGCCTGGAAGGTGAGGGGGTCCACCGCCTTGCCGGCCTCGAAGGTGGCCACCCCGGACTCGCGGGCGGCCTCCACGTGCCGCAGTACGTTCTCCTCCAGGCCCAGCCCGTTGAACACCACGAGGTCCGCACGCTCCAGTTCGGCGGCCTGCACGGCCGACAGGCCGAAGGAGTGCGGGTCGGCGTTCGGCTTCATCAGCACGGTGACGCCGGCCTCGTCGCCGACGATCTCCCGGGTGATGTCGCCCAGGATGTTGGTCGTCACCACGACCCGGGGCTGATCGTCGCCGCTCGTGCAGGCAGTCGCCGCACCGGCCAGGAAAAGGGTGAGCAGGGCCGGCAGCAAGGTGCGCGGCCGCCGTGCTCCTGGTGTTCTTCTCGTCATCGTCCGGTCTCCACCATCAGGGCCGGCTCGATGTCCAGGTCGAAGGTGCGCGCGACGCGCAGGTTGTCGTTGTAGTCGATCTCGTACACGCGTTTGCCCTTGGGATCGTTGAGGTAGGCGCGGCTGCGGTCGACCTCGATGACCGGTCCCGTGGTCCCGTCGGTACCGGCGGCGGAGGCGCCCGTCAGAAGCGGCTTCGTCCGGGAGACCTGCTTGCCGGTGGCGATGTCGTAGCCGTGGAGCGAACCGTCGGTCCCGAGGACGATCAGGGCCGAACCCTCGCCCGCGGTGTTGGCCGAGATCACGGGACCGGTCCTCACCCGTGTCCACGTGCGCTCGGTGACGTCCAGGACCCACACGGCCCGGTCACCGGCCGGCGCCGTGAGCGTGTCGCTGCCCGGCCGGTGCCGGAAGGCCCTCGCCCGTTCCTTGTCGGGTACGTCGTCGCCGTAGGGGATCTTCCTGGCCGTGAACGCGCCGTCGGCCTCACGGACGAGCAGGGCACCGTCGGCGCAGCCCAGGACGACCCCGCGCCGGGTGACGGCGTCGCCCCGCGGGGCCTCGCACGCCGCGTCCGGCGACGCGACGCGCTTGCCCTCGCGGTCGTACACCGCGAGCTCCTGTCCGTTGTCCGTGAGGCTGAGCAGGTGCTCCGCGTACGGCACGACAACTCCCGCGTGTGTCCCGGGAAGCGCGCGCGGCGAGCCTGCCTTGCCCTTCTCCGGTTCGGCCCGACGGTGGATCCTGGCGCGGCCGTCCTCGTCGGTCACCGCGATCACGGCGGCGTCGCTGCGTACGCGGGTACCGGGACCGCCGGGCAGCCGGCCCACGTCGCGTATCGCCGCACGGTAGTAGTGGACGTGGTCGCCGTGGTCCACCGTCCAGGCGCCGCCGTCGAGGACGTGCGTGCCGCCTGCGGTGTGGAAGTAGCCGAACCGGCCGTCCGTGGTGAGTCCGGTGGTGCCCGTCGTCCGGGACGCCTCGTGCACCTTGCCGGTGATCAGGTCGAGGACCCGGGTGTCTCCGGTCCCCGGGTCGTTGAGCAGCAGCCGCGACTGCTGCTCGGCCTTCTCCTGTGCCCCTTTGACGTATCCGTGGGGAGCGGAGGCCGAGGCGGTGGTCTTCGGGGCGGACACGTCGTCGTTCTGCCCGGCGCAGCTTGTGGTGAGCAGGGAGACGGCCACGAGCGCGGCAGGTGTCCAGGGCATGACGTTTCTTCGGACGAGCAAAGGGATCGCCTCAGGTTCTTTCAGTCGGTTGCCGTGGCGTGCACGCCGACGAGGCGCTCACGGCGGTGATGGCGGAGACCGGATGCCAGGTGGGAGAGGAAGAACAGGCTCACGGCGAGGGCCGAGACGGTCGCGCCGGCCGCGGTGCTCAGGTGCCAGGACAGCAGCAGGCCGCAGAAGGTGGCGGTGATGCCGAGCAGCGCCGCGAGGGCCATGACACCTCGCACACTGCGCGCCCAGGGCAGCGCGGCGGCCGGCGGGGCGATGAGCAGGCCCAGGACCAGCAGCGTCCCCACAATGTGGAAGGAGGAGACGATGGCCAGCGCCAGCAGGCCTAGCAGCACGGCGTGAGCGAGACGGGGACGCAGGCCGAGCGTTTGGGCCTTGCGCGGGTCGAAGGCCAGGGCGAGGAAGGCCCGGTGGCCGAGGACCGAGACGGCCAGTGCCAGCAGCAGTGCCCCGCCCAGCAGCACCAGGTCCTGCTCACGGACGGCGAGGACGTCACCGAAGAGGAACCCGGTCAGGTCGACCGCGAAGGACTGCGAGCGCGACACGATGATGACGCCGAGCGACAGCATCCCCACGAACAGCAGCCCGATGCCGGTGTCCTGGGACAACCTCGGGGTGCGGCCGAGGGCGGTGACACCGGCGGTCATGACGGCCGCGCTCAGCACCGCACCGACCAGCAGGTTGCCACCGAGCAGCGCGGCGAGCGCGACTCCGGGCAGCAGCCCGTGGGACATGGCGTCACCCAGGAAGGCCATCCCCCTGAGCACCACCCAGGTGCCGGCCAGTGCACAGATCGCCGACACCAGCATTCCGCCCCACAGGGCCCGTTGCACAAAGGTCACCTCGAAGGGACCCGTCACCCACTCCATGCGGTGCACATTACAATGAAAATCATGTTCAAAGAATCCCCCTCTTTCGCCCAAGCCGAGGACAGGACGTCCCGCGTCCGCTTCACCGAGCTCTCCGCCGGTTACCCGGGCCGTCCCGTCCTCCATCAACTGGCCGCGGAAATACCGGCGTTGGCCACCACCGCGCTCGTCGGCCCGAACGGAAGCGGGAAGTCAACCCTGCTCGGAGTCCTGGCCGGAGTACTCCGACCCACGTCAGGCGAACTCCACCACGCCGGCGACCGGCCGCCGGCGTTCGTCCCGCAGCGCGGCGCCGTCGGTGACGCACTGCCGCTGACGGTCAGACAGACGGTGGAGATGGGGCGCTGGGGCGAACGCGGACCGTGGCGCCGGCTGACCCGGCAGGACCGCGCCACCGTGGACCAGGCCATGGAGCGGCTCGGCATCACCGGCCTCGCCACCCGCCAGCTCGGGGAGCTCTCCGGCGGGCAGCGGCAGCGCGCCCTGATCGCCCAAGGGCTCGCCCAGGAGTCGGACCTGTTGCTGCTGGACGAACCGACCACGGGACTCGACCCCGAGGCAAGGGAACGGATCGGGGTGCTGCTGACGGAGCTGGTCGCCGACGGAGTGACCGTCGTCCAGGCCACGCACGACCTGGATGCCGCACGCTCGGCGGACGCCTGCCTCCTGCTCCGCGACGGTCACCTGGCAGGACATGGGCACCCCGAGCAGTTGCTCACCACCGCGACGCTCGCCCGGATCTGGCAACCGGCGTGATGCGACCGCCCTCTTGGCTCCTGGACAGTGCGCCGACTCACGGGGATGTGGGCCCGTTGGCGCTACGCCATCATGGTCATCAGCCGCTGGTACCGGGCCGGGCCGACGTGCCGTGGGCAGGTCGAGGAGGAGTCGTTGACGCCGAACTGGATGAACAGGTAGTCACCTGCCTTCATCCCGGTGCTCGCGTTCAGCATCGCCTGCCAGCGTGACGAGTACGTTCTGGACGTGAGGCGGCACTCGCCGTCCGGCCCCTTCGTGCCGCTCACGTCGGACACGACCGGGTCGAAAAGCTCACTCGGGCACAACCCGTGGTGCCCGAGCCAAGGGGCTGCGCAGGGTCGCGTGCTCCGACAGGCCGGACATGGTGGCACTGCCGAGCCTGGACGCGGTAGAGGCCGCGGCGCACGAGGCCGAACTGGGCGGCGGGGAGCTGCGGTTGGTACCCGCCTTCGGATGGCCGTCGCTGCATGTGCCACCCGGCGGGCCGCCGCGGAACCCCGCTGCGGCAGGGTGCGGGAACTGCTGGACGGCACACTGGCCGCGGCCGAGCGCCGGGCTCGCGACGTGGCACCACGCGTGGAGATCGCCCGCGACGCCACCGTGGGCGAGCCCGTGACGGCACTGGAGACCGCCTCGCGCACGGCCTCGCTGGAGGTGGTCGGCAGCCGTGGTCTGAGCGCCTTCGGCAGCCTGCTGCTCGGCTCGACGTCCGCGCACCTCGCCGCACACGGCCGCTGTCCCGTGCTCGTGGTCCGCGGCCGGCGGGCCCCGGACGGCTTCGCCCTGCTGGCGGTCGACAACGCGCCCGCCTCCGAAGAAGCCGTCCGCTTCGCCTTCGCCGAGGTGTCCCTGCGCGGCGGGGAACTCGTGGCGCTGCATGCGTGCCGGTCCGGCAGCCCGGACTCCTGCGACAGGCCGATCCACCCTTCGTGACCTACGACGAGACCCACCTGCGCGCGCAAGCCGAGCAGGTCCTCGACGAAGCGGGGCGGCCGTACCGCACCACGCGCAGTGCCCTGTCGCCGTGGTCCGTCACGGCGCGGCGTGACGCCTCGCGGCATCGTGCGGCGGCGTTCGTCGACAGCGGCGGGCCCGTTCGTCAAGGCGAGCGACGTCGCCGAAACGGTCTGGCCAGCCGTGCATGACACGACCGGCCAACCGGGTTTCCCGGCAGGCCCGGACGAGGTTCCGGTTCGCCCGGGCGAAGTACTCGCTGAGCCTCCAAAAGCCGTCAAGCTGCAGCCATGGCCATGGGCTACTTCAGTCCTGTGGTGGCGATTCCCTTGACGAGATAGCGCTGGCCGACGAGGAAGACGATGAAGACCGGAATCAGCGTGACCACGGACATCGCGAACAGCGACCCCCATGAAGCTCCGCTGGTGGCGTCGACGTAGTTGCGCAGGGCCACAGGTGCGGTCTGCAGCTCGGGCTTGGTCAGGTAGATCAACTGGCCCAGGAAGTCGTTCCACGTCCAGATGAAGGTGAAGATCGCGGTGGTGGCGAGGGCAGGCAACGAGATCGGCAGCAGGATGCGGAAGTAGATACGCCAGTACCCGGCTCCGTCGATCTTGGCCGCCTCGTCCAGCTCGGTGGGCAGGCTCCGGAAGAACTGGATCATCAGGAAGATGAAGAAGGCGTCCGTGGCCAGGAACTTGGGGACGATCAGCGGGAGGAAGGTGTTGACCCATTCGATCTTCGAGAACATCACGTACTGCGGAATGATGAGTACGTAGATCGGCACCATGAGGGTCAGCAGCATCATGCCGAAGAGGAACGCTCGTCCGCGGAACTGCAGCCGGGCGAAGGCATAGGCCGCCATGGAGCAGCTGAGCAGGTTGCCGAGCAGTGCCCCCAGGACGACGATCGCCGAGTTCGCCAGGTACACCCCGAAGGGGTGGGCCAGCGCGTTCCAGCCATCGGCGTAGTGGCCGAAGTCGGTCTCCGTGGGCAGCAGTGAGGGCTCACGGAAGATCAGGGCCTCGGGTTTGATCGAGCTGGCGATCATCCATAGCAGCGGGTAGACCATCACCAGGCCGGCGGTGATCAGGAAGGCGTGCTTGATGAGCGCGCGCACTTGAGGCACGCGCGTGCGACGCCGTGGAGCGGGAGCAGGCGAAGGAGTGTCTTCTACCTTCAGGCGTGTCATCTCACTTACCGTCACCGTAGAACACCCATCTCTTGCTGAAGTAGAAGTTGATTGCGGTCAGGAGGCCGACGATCACCACGAGGAGCCACGCCATGGCCGAGGCGTATCCCATGTGGAGCCGGCCGAAGCCCTCCTGGTACAGGTACAGCGAGTAGAAGAGGGTCGAGTCCGAGGGACCTCCCGTCCCTCCGCTGACGACGAAGGCCTGGGTGAACGACTGGAAGGAGTTGATGACCTGCAGAACGAGGTTGAAGAAGATGATCGGAGTGAGCAGGGGCACGGTGACGTGCCAGAACTGGTGCCAGCGGCCGGCGCCGTCGAGGGCGGCGGCCTCGTAGTACTGCTCGGGGATCTGCCGCAGGCCGGCCAGGAAGATCACCATCGAGGAGCCGAAGGTCCACACGTGCAGGACGATGATGCTGTACAGCGCGGTCTCGGGGTTGGAGATCCAGCCGGGCCCGTCGATCCCGAACAGTCCGAGGAACTTGTTCACCAGACCATCGGTGCCGAAGACCTGTCGCCACAGGATGCCCACCGCGACGGAGGCACCGAGCAGCGACGGCAGGTAGTAGACGGACCGGTAGATCGCCAGCCCTTTGATGCCCCGGTTGAGGACCATCGCCAGGGCGAGGGCGACGGCCAGCAACAACGGCACGCTGACGGCGACGTAGACGAAGGTCACGCTCAGGGATTTGCGCAACCGGGGGTCGTCCAGCATGTGGCTGTAGTTCTCCAGACCCACCCACTCCGGAGAGCTCAGCAGGTTGTAGTCCGTCATCGAGAAGTACAGCGAGGCGATCATCGGGCCGAGCGTGACGCCGGCCATGCCGATGAACCACGGCAGAAGGAAGACCCAGGCGGCACGTTCTTCTTTTCTGGCCGCCTGGCTCACGGGTCTGCGGAGCACAGTCATCGTCCTCAGGTTCTTGGATCGGGTGCGGGGGTCAGTTGCCGCTCGGCGACGGCTCGGCGTGCTGTGACGTGGCCCGGGGACTGCGCACGACGGCGACGTCCGCCGCGTCGAGGACGAGCGTCTCCCCCGCCTCCATGTGGCGTCCCGTGATCAGGTCGGTGCCGGAGCGGTCGAGGGTGACGGTCGTCTTGTCCTGCCGGTGGTTCAGCAGGAACAAGTACGCGCTGGTTTCCGTCCGTCGCTCGGTGACCTCGACGCCGCGCGGTGCGGCGTGCACCGGTCGCACTCCGGCACCGTCCAGCACCTGCCGCACCAGTGCCTCGAGGGCGTCGTCGTCCAGACGCGTGCCGAGGTACACGGCACGGCCCTGGCCGAGTGCGTGCTCGGCCACCGCGGCTTTGCCGGCGAGATGGCCCGTGCGGTAGACGGCGAGCGGGCGGGCGGTCTCCGTTTCGAGGTCGTCCTGCCACCCGGAGGCGGTCGCGAAGAAACCGTTCAGCGCGGTGTGTCCGGCTGCCGCCTGGACCGGAACGGTGGCCTCGGCGGGCAGCGGGGAGAACTCCTGGACGTGCGCTCCGATGACCTCGCGCAGGGCACCGGGATATCCGCCTTCGACGATCCGGTCGTCCTCGTCGACGATCCCGGAGAAGTACGAGACGAGGAGATGGCCGCCGTCCTCGACGAACCTCCGCACGGCCGAACTGTGCTGACGTGTCATCAGGTACTGGTTGGGGATGACCAGCACGCGGTAGGGCGACAGGTCGTCGTCGAGGGTGACGACGTCGACGGCGACCTGACTGCTCCACAGGGCCCGGTAGTGCCGGGCCACGGTGTCCCGGTAGTCGAAGGTGTTGTCCGGGTGGGCGCAGCCCTCCACGGCCCACCAGTTCTGCCAGTCCCACACGATCGCGACCTGGGCGCTGGTTCGCGCCGTGGCGATCTCGTCGATGGTCCGCAGCTCGTTGCCGAGCGCCTTGACCTCCTGCCACGTCCGGGTCTTCTCACCACCGTGCGGGAGCATCGCCGAGTGGAACTTCTCCTGCCCCTGGCGTGAGGCGCGCCACTGGAAGAACATCACCGCGTCGGCGCCGTGCGCGACGGCCTGGTAGGAGCCCAGGCGCATCCGGCCTGGCTGTTTGACCTGGTTGGTCCTCCACTGGCTGACCGCGCCGGCCGCCTGTTCCATCAGCATCCAGGGCTGCCCGCCGCGCAGGGAGCGCATCAGGTCGTACTGGAAGGCGGCGGTGACGAGCGAGTGGGGCTTGCCGGGGTCGGGGTAGCAGTCGAAGGCGACGACGTCGAGCTCCTTCGCCCACCGGTGGCTGTCGGTCAGCCGGCACTGGAAGAAGTTGGTGGTCGCCGGCACGTCCGGGGTGATCCCGTGGAGCAGGTCGCGCTCCTGCGTGACCAGGTCCAGCAGGATGTCGGAGGTGAAGCGGGAGAAGTCCAGCTCACGGGAGGGGTTGTCCCAGCCGCGCACAGGCCCGGGCAGGTGCACCTGGGACCAGTCGCTGTAGCGCTGGCTCCAGAACGCCGTGCCCCACCGGTCATTGAGTTCGTCCAGCGTGCCGTACCGCTGCCGCAGCCACTCGCGGAAGCGGTCGTCACACGTTTCGCAGAAACAGTCGGAGTGGTACTCGTTGCCGATGTGCCACATGGCCAGGCCGGGATGCTGCCCGTACCGCTCGGCCAGCTTGGTGGCGATACGCCGGCTGCGGTCGCGGTAGACCGGGGAGGAGGGGCAGAAGTGGCCTCGGCTGCCGATACCGAATCGCACTCCCTGCCGGTCCACCGACAGCGTTTCGGGAAAGTCCGTGGCGAGCCACGGGGGTGGTGCGGCGTTCGGCGTCGCGAGGTTGACATGGATGCCGTTGGACCACAGCAGGTCCATGATCTCGTCGAGCCATGAGAAGTCGAACCGGCCGTCGGCCGGCTCCAGCATGGCCCAGGAGAAGACGCCCAGGCTCACGAGCCGCACGCCTGCGGCTCGCATGAGCCGGACGTCCTCCTGCCACACCTCCCTCGGCCACTGCTCCGGGTTGTAGTCCCCGCCGTAGACGACTCCAGGCAGTCGACGGCGAAAAAGAGTCATGCGCGGATCGGACACAGCGGGGAATTCCTCTCGGAAGCGCTACTACAAGAGGTTGCTCAGAGCTGGGACTTGATTTCGGAGATGAGCTTCTTGGCTGCCGCCTTCGGTGACAGACGGTCGAACAGCACGTCCTCGTTGAGACGCTGGAAGATCTCGGGGACCGCAGGACCGGCCTTCGGGTTGGCCTTGTGCACCGGGGTCGGCTTCAGGGCGTTGGCACGGGCCAGGTAGTCGGCGATCCGCTTCTCCGCAGGAGACAACTCGGGCGTTATCGCCTTGAGCACGTCGGGGTTGACGGGAACACCACGGTCGAACTTCCCGATCTTGGCCGCCTCGGGCGAGTTGACCAGGAAGTCGAGCAGCTGCGCGGCCTCCTTGGGGTGTTCGGTCCGCGCGGAGGCGCCGTAGAAGACACCGGGCTTGGTGTAGGCGCCGACCTGGGCGGCCCCGTCCTCACCGGGGAAGAGGAGCAGCTTGGTCCCGCGCCCGCTGGCGGTCTCGAGCGCGCCGAGCTGGGTGACGGACATCTCGGTCATGGCCGCCTTGTGCTGGGCGACCAGGTTCTGCTCGATACCGGCACCCGACGCCAGGGCCTCGACCGCGGCCTCCGGGCTGGTCGTGCCACCGCTGTCACGCAGCTTGAGGACCCATTCCCAGTAGCCGGCCATGTTCTTCTCGGTGAAACCGATCTCGCTGCCGTCCTCGGTCCACCAGTCCTCACCGTGCTGCCGCAGCCAGGGGCCCACCATGTTGGGGTAGAGAGGCAGCACACTGCCGACCAGTTTCGTCTTCGACTTGGCGATGGCCTTGGCGGTCTTCACGTAGTCGTCCCACGACCACTTGGTGTCGTCCGGAATGGGCACACCGGCCTTCTTGAACGCCGCGGGATCCACGGCGACGCCGAACGCGCTGTCGCCGGCCGGGACGCCGTAGAGGCCGTCCTTCACGGTCGTCGCCGCCATCGAGTTCGGGGGCAGCTTGTCGGTGTTCAGGGTGTCCTTGACCTTCTTCAGGTCCATCAGCTGCCCGTTGTCGATGTAGGAGTACATGAACGGGTCGGTGATCTGCAGGACGTCGGGCATGTCACCGGCGGCGGCGCTGGTCGACAGCTTGTTCCAGTAGTCGTCCCAGTTGGAGTACTGGGGCTCGACGTCGATGTTCGGGTGCTCCTTCTCGAACAGCGCGATCATCTGCTTGGTCTGCTCGTGCCGGACGTCCGACCCCCACCAGTTGAACCGGATGACGGTCTTACCGTTGCTCCCGGAGGAGGAGTCTCCGGCGCAGCCCGCGGACAGAACAAGGGCGAAGACCGAACAGGTCAGCCCTGCGGCACGCAGTCGGGTGCGTCTGGTCAGGCGGGAAGGGTTGTTCATGATGAGGGCTCCTCTGCTGAAACGCCCGGGCTGTACGCCGGGCTGGGATACGTCGTGTCCGCAGAGCCGGCTCCCGGCTCCGGCCGTCTCGCCGTGCGGCGGGGCTGCGCGGCTCGGGTGCTTGCCGGCCCACGAAGACAGGTCTTCCTGGGGTCCGTGCGGATGGGTGGCCGCCCCGGTTTGCCGAACTCTCGGGCGGATTACGGCGGCTCTGACCAGAGTGGTTGTGAACGTGCGCTTGAACCTTGTCATCGGCATACCGGGCTGCTGCGCTGGGTTGACCGCGAGCACCGCACCGGGTTGAGGTCCGTGACGTCAGTAATAGTGAACGTTCACGCGGCGAGCGTAATGACGGACCACATTCCGGTCAAGGCTCTGTACGACAACACTTGCGCCCCCGGTGTGACTTCATCGGTTCGCCGCGTTCCGGAAGGGCAGCGGGGGCATGGAAACCTGCCGGGACGGCCGCGTCCTGGCTGGTGGAGGAGACGTAGGGGGCCATGCAACGAGCACCCCTGGGAGTTGGGTGAGGGAGCGATGGAGCTCTACCGGAGGATGTCTGAGGTCCTTGCCGGGCCCGTCGACTCGCGCAGCACGAGGTGTGAGTTCAGGTCCAGGTGGAGTTCCGGCTCCGCCTCCTGGCGGATGCGGGCGAGCAAAGCCTTCATGGCCTTGCGGCCCATGGCCTGGCGATCGAGTTCCACTGTTGAGATGGAGGGATTGAAGTACGCGGTGAACTCCTGGTTGTCCCAGCCGAAGACGCTCACGTCCTGCGGGACGCGCCATCCGCGGTCCTGGAACCCGCGTATGACGCCCATGGCGACGTCGTCGTTCGCGGCGAGCACCGCGGTGACGCCGGAATCCGCCGACAGGCTCTGGGCCGCGTCGTATCCGGACCTCACCGACCAGTCACCGTCGACGACGGCGTAGTTCTCCAGGCCGCGCTCCGCGATCGTCCGCAGATAGACCTCGCGTCGCTTGCGTGCCGACATCCAGTCCGTGCTGCCGGCGACATGGATGAAGCGTCGATGGCCTATGGAGGCGAGGTAGTCGATGATTTTGGCGGCCGGCTCGCCGTCCGCCGTGATGCCGTGGGACCGCATCTGGTCGTCGTACTCACCGACGACCACGGTCGGGGTGTGCTCGAGTCCGAGCTGTTCGATGTCGCCGATGGGCGTGAAGGTCAGCACTCCATCCGCCTGACCGGAGTCCAGCAGAGCACGGACACGGTCTCCCCGGGCCCTTTCGTCGCCTTCCAAGCCGACGATGTCCAGCATGTATCCGGCTGCCTGTGCCTCCGCCGACGCTCCCCGCAGGATCTGCGAGGGCACGAAGGTGATCATGGTCGGCAGGACCACCGTGATGCGGTTCGACTTGCGGGTACGCATCGACCGCGCCACCAGGTTGGGCCGGTAGTCCAGGTCGGCCACGGCCTGTTCGATGCGCGCCACCGTCTGCGGCTTCAGACCTCCGTTCCCCCGCAGGAAGCGGGAGACGGTCTGATGGGACACTCCCGCGTGCGCCGCGACGTCGAGGATGGTGGGCCGTTTCTTGCGCGGAGGCTTCGGCCGTTTCTTGTCCTGCTCCGATTGCTCCGCACTCGTGTCTGCGTCCATAGTTCCGCCCCCGCCGCCTCTCTCCGCCTCTGATGGCCGTCGGTACTCTACTGCCGGGCCCACCGCGGCTACCTTCGTCATGAACTCTCGCCATCTTGTTGCCTTCGCGACCGGTTCCAACTGCCGGCGGCGGTCGGCCGAATGGCAGCACGGGCTGCGACCCGGAACGGACCGCGGCCTGTGCTGCCGGGCCTGCTGCGGGCGGTCGGCCTCCTGGACTTCCCGCCCCACCACCATCCATGCCTCTCCTGTGCCGGCCACGCCGAGGCGCGGCAGCCGTGAAGGCGGTCCGAGCCCGGCCGAGGGCCGGCTCGAAGCACCGCTTACTGGCCGAGGCACACAGCGTTCAACTGCGGGTGTGCCTGACCGGCGGCATGCAACGACCTGTTCGGTGACTGTCGTCGGCCGAACTGCCTGCCGCCGGTACGACGCTTCAGAGCGCCAGGCTCCACTGCTGGTTCTCGCCGCCCGAGCAGTCGAACTGCTGCAGACGGGCCCCGTCCGCGGTCGAAGCCGAGGTCACGCCCAGGCACTTCCCGGAGTGGCGGGCGACGAGTTCGACGTTGCCGCTGCCGGCATCCTGCAGCTGCCACTGCTGGTTGGTGCTGCCCTTGCAGGTCCACTGGATGACCGCAGCTCCATTGGCCGTCGAGGCCGAGGACACGTCCAGGCACTTCCCGGAGTGCTGGGCGACGATCTGGTAGTAGCCCTCACCGACGCTGCGCAACCGCCACTGCTGGTTGTCGCCGCCCTGGCAGCTCAACTGCTGTACCGCGGCCCCGTCGGCGGTCGAGGAGCCGGCCACGTCGGCGCACTTGCCCGAGTGGCGCGCCTTCATCGTCGTCGGGATGAGTTGGGACAGCTGGGCGGTCAGCTCCGGCACGTAGAAGTCGGTGATGCCGGAGATGTTCGGGTGGGTGCCGCTGCCACCACTGCCCGGGAAGCCGTTGACGAGGCCGTCGAAGGTGTACGCCACTCGTTGGGCGTCGACACGGGTGTCGAGCGTCGTGCTCCCGAAGACGTCGGCGACCGCAACGCCCCACTTCAGGGCGGCCTGCAGGTTGATCTGGCGCAGGGCGAGCTGGGTGTCCCAGTCACGCGAGCCCATCTTGTGGGCGGCCACGTACACGAGTTGGGCGGCCGGCCACTTCTGCCGCATCGTGTAGATGGTGTTCTCCAGCGCACCGGCGTAGGTGCCCGTGTTGAACGTGGCGGGATCCTTGGAGCCGCTGATGGTGCCGATCGCGTACGTCAGATTGTCGTGGATCTCGATGGCGTCGTTCGTGCCACCGTCGAAGACGACGAAATCGGGCGCCTGTGAGCTGGCCGACCGCACCTGAGTGATGATCTGCCCACCGCTGGCGTTGGGCGCCGGACCCACGGTCGCGCCGTTCCTGGCGTACTTCGTCAGCGTCATTCCCTCACGTTCGGCGACGAAGTTCAGGAAGCTGCGCGAGTACTGGTGCCCGAAGACGATGCTGTCGCCGAAGGCGTAGACGGATTTGCCGGCGAGGGATCCATAGGCGGAGTTCGCGGGCCGGACCAGCCGGAAGTTGTCGATCGACTGCTTGCCGGTTCCGTAGTAGTTGCAGGCGACGAGCTTGGAGAGGTTCTTGCCCGTGATGCCCCCCGTCCCGGAGGCCATCACTCTCGGCGCGGCCTCCTTGCTGATGATCGCGTACTGGACCTTGCCGAGGGTGAAGTCCATGTGCAGATCGACCGTGTACCACTTGGTCCGGTCGAAAGCGATCTTGGTCCAGGTGGGGTTGAGCGAGTCCGGGGCGGAGGTGGAGTCCGAGTCGGGCCCGGTCACGGCGTAGCGGAGTTCGGCGGCGGTCGCGGCGATCCCGAAGACGAGCCGTCCGCTGTCGTCGCGAAGTTCCATACCGGTCTTCATCGCGGTGCTGGCGATGTCCGTCTTCCAGTCGAAGCGCAGATCCAGCGTCTTCTCCTGCAGGGTCGACGACGCGAACGGTCGCACGGAAGTCGTGTAGTTGCCCATGTTCTGCGTGACGCTCAGAACGCCGTTGCTGATCCCGGCTCCGACCGGGAATCCGAAGTTCGCGGGATCGGTCTGAGCCTCGAAAGCCTCGTTGATCAGCGTCGCGCCGGGGGTTTCCGCGGCCGAGGCGGCGGAAGGAGTGAGGAGGGCCGAGAGGAGCAGGGCTCCGGCGACGAGGGGGCCGGCCAACTTTCGGTGCCAGGAGCCCGGTCTGCCTATGACGGTGTGCACGTTGATCTCCCTTGATCTGCGGTGATGTCGACCGGTGCCCGGTGAGGAGAAGGAGTCCTGACCATGGCGCCAGCGGAAGGCGGGTGGTCCGCCTCGGATCCGCGGCTCGCTGGAACTGAGCCGACTCGGCACTCGCCAGGCTCGGATCGTGCGGAGCCGAGCAGGGCGCCGAGCCGGACAGGTCTCCGCCACCCGGACTCAGGCCACACCTAACAGCGCGGACGCGACGCCCACCGCCCGAAAGTCTCGCCGCTCAGCGCGGCACAGGCGGACGCACCACAGTGACAGCCCTGCCAAGACGGCCTCCTCGTAACAGCGGTGCGACCGTGTGCCGGCATTGCTGTGCGGTCACGTCACCGACGCGTCGAGTGCCCCACGACGATGCTCGCCGGTGGTACCTGCTCAGTGGTAAGAATCACCGGGGAGGATGTGGAGCCCGACAACTGCAGAGGCAAGATAGTGATCGATCACCTTGAGGGTCAAGATGTCTGCGCGTGATCGTTCACCTTTGCTGGGGCCATCAACCTCGTAGAACGAGGCGATCCGGCCCCGCTGCGGCCACCGCAGGGCCGCCGCCGGTCCCCAACTGCGGTGCACTAACCTCGTTCACCCCATTGACACACAAGCATTTCCGCCAGTCTGATGTGCGGCATCGTTGGTTTCAGCCAGCTTTTGATCGCTTGTGTTCTGCCGTGTTGCCTTCGTGTGGCGACCGGCACCCCGAAAGTGGAGGCACATTCCATGCGCCGCGCTTGGTTCCTGGCCCTCACCCTGTTCATCGCCCTGCTGCCGCAGACGTTTCTGACCGGCAGCGCACACGCGGCGACTGTCACTATCGCAAACGCCACCCAGTTCACCGACACCACGGGTGCGGTGGTGCACGCCCACGGTGGTGGCGTGATCAAGGTCGGCTCGTACTACTACTGGTTCGGTGAGAACCGCAACGAGGACAACACCTTCCGGTGCGTCTCCGTGTACCGCTCGACCGACCTGAAGAGGTGGGAGTTCAGACGCCACGTCCTGACCCAGGCGACCGACCCCGAGCTGGCCGTCGCCAACATCGAGCGGCCCAAGGTGATCTTCAACAGCACCACCAGCAAGTTCGTGATGTGGATGCACAAGGAGAACGGCAGCGACTACAACCAGGCCCGCGCGGCCGTCTCAACGCTTCCAAGTACGTCTGGCTGCCGCTGGAGTTCCCCACCGACACCACCATGACCATGGACTGGTTCCCGCAGCTCTCCAGCGACACCGCCACCGGCAAGGTCGACGGCGTCGGCGGACCGTGGGAGACCCTCGCCGCCCGCCACAGCGGCAAGTGCGTCGACGTACCGAGCAGGTCCGTGGACAACGGGATCCAGCTCACCCAGTACACCTGCAACGGCGGTATGAACCAGGCCTGGTGGTTCAAGGACCTCGGCAGCGGATACGTCCAGCTCATGGCCAAGCACAGCGGCAAGTGCATGGACGTGGCCGACAACTCCACCGCCGACGGCAACAAGATCATCCAGTGGCCCTGCTCCAGCGGCTCCAACCAGCAGTGGCAGCTCCAGGACGCCGGCGACGGCTACGTCCGCCTGGTCTCCCGGCTCAGCGGCAAGTGCCTGGAGGTCAGCGCCGCGTCCACCACCAACGGCGCCAAGCTGGTCCAGTTCACCTGCGGCACCGGCACCCACCAGCAGTTCAAGCGCGGGGCCTTACCCACCCGCCCGCCTTTCTGAGCGGAACCCTCCCAGGGCTCTCCCCCCGGGAGTCCGCGCGCCAACGCATGACTGACGACACCAGCAGTTTCATCATTCGGCGGCTGATCGCCGTAACACGGAGGTAGTCCCATGAAGTCGAACCGCGATCTGTGGTCCCGCCGCAGATTCCTCACCACAACCGGGGCAGTGACCCTGGGAGGTGCCGCCCTCAATCTCGTCGGAAACCTCCCGCAGGCCCATGCTGCCAGCGTGGTGTCCTACGTCGACACCTCGAAGTCCACGTACGACAAGCTCGTACTGATGGTTGACGACAAGCCCTTCTACCACAGTGGGGTCCAGTTCCGGTACGAGAAGCACAAGTACACGTTCGGCTGGACGGACGCCCAGCTGAAGCCCGTGCTCCAGATGATCCGCGACGACGGATTCACCGTGGTGAACATCCCGATCTGGTGGTCGAAGGTGGAGACCTCGAAGGACGTTTTCGACTTCACCGACATCGACCGGTACCTGGCTTGGTGCGGGGAGTTCGGCCTCAAGCTGGAACTCCTGTGGTTCGGCCACGAATCGACCGGTTCGTCCCTGGCGGCCCGGATGCCGGCCTACGTGATGAACGACTACCAGGCCGTGGTGAGGTCCGACGGCACCAAGCTGACCCTGAACGGCAACCCTCTCCTTGACAAGACCGATCCGAACCTGCTCGCCAGGGAGAAGTTCGTACTCGGCCGGCTCATGACCCACCTCGCGTCCGCCGACACCGCTCACACCGTCGTCGGCATCCAGGTGCTGAACGAACCGAACGTGTCGAAGCAGCAAGGCGGCCAGTCCATCGACCGGAGCTACAGCACCTACAGCACCGACCTCTGGAACAGCGGCGGATACACCGACGCGACGAAGTTCCGCAAGGACGTGCTGCTGAACTACCTGACCCAGCTGGGACAGGTGATCAAGCAGTCGGACTACTCGGTGTACACCCGGACCAATATCGCCGGCAGCGGGGACACGGTGCCGGTCGCCGAGAACGAGGTCCTCAGGGCCCAGGGGACGGCGACCATCGACTTCTTCGGGAAGGACCCGTACACCACGGGCCTCGACACGCTCTACAACTACGGGAGGGACGCCGTCTGGGCCCAGGGGAAGAACTTCCCCATGATCATGGAGAACTTCGGAGGAACCCCGGCAGCGGACGTCGAGAAGTTCAACGCCATCGCCGGCAACACCGCCTTCAATCTGTACGCCGCCCTGGACCCGGACTCCAGCACGGGCAGCAGCAACCACGGCCTGTACGACTTCAACCCCACCACCAAGGTGGTCACCCGCAAGGCCGTCTCGGACAAGGTCGCCCGGCTCAACCACGTGCTGAACAAGATCCACCGGGACCTCGCCAGCAAGCGTCCGGTGGAACGCGGCGGAACCGACCTGCAGACGTTCAACCGGAGCGCGACCGCCAGCACCACCACCACCAAGCCCGTGGGCGGCGTCAACATCACGTTTACGACATCGAGCGGTGCGCAGGCACTCGGCGTCAGGCGCGGTGCGGCCGAGTTCGCTTTCACCACCACGACCCAGGCCACGTTCACGCTGCCGGGCACCACCGGCGTCGTCCGGTCCGTCGAGGCCGGACGCTACGACGGAAACGACAACTGGGTGAAGGACAGCACCAAGACGTACAGCACGGTATCGGGGAACATCGCCATCGACCTGGCGGCCGGCGAATGCGTGCGGGTCCTCTACCTGGTCAGCGGCGCGACCTACAAGCTCAGGCACTCCTCCTCGGGCCTGTACCTCGACACCGACCTCAACGGTGCGGTCCTGCTGGCGGCCAAGACCACCTACGACGACCAGGACTGGATCGTCGCCCAGGACTCGTCCGGATCCTGGACCATCAAGAACGCCAGGACGGGGCGCAACTACCTGGAAACCGTGTCCAGCAACAACGGCGTCATCTGGAATTCCGGCACCATCTCGGCCAGCTCACTGTGGACCCTGGAAGGGGTTGCGGCAGGCGGGCTCCGCGTGAACAACAACCAGACCGGAAGGGCGTACCTGTACAGGACCTCGGCGGGTGAGGTGAAGTGGAACACCGGAACGCAGGACACGAGCACGGTCTGGGTGTTTGAAGCGAAGTAGGCGGTACCCCCGCGTCGCGGGGCCGTCTGATCAGCGGGGTGTCCGGTTCGCCGGCCGTGACGGCCGGCGAACCGGACACCGTCGTCTCGGGCACCCGTCTGTATACGGTGCATGGCGGCCTCGATCACCGAGGGTGTCCCTCCTCGCGAAATATTCGTGCGTACGCCTGTGTAATGATTGCTGAATGGGGCAGGCTGATGTGCTGAAGGCGCTGGAGGACAGGGCCGCCGACCAGTGGGGCCTGGTGACCACCGCCCAGGCGAAGCTGGACGGCGTGCAGGGAGTGCAGCTCCTGAGGCTGGAACGCGCCGGGCTCCTGGAGAGCGTCGGCCACGGGGTGTACCGCATGGTCGCGTCGCCCCCGCCGGAGCACCTCAGGATCAAGGTCGCGTGGCTGCGGCTGGATCCGAGGACTCCGGTGCGGCAGCGCGGTGCCGAGGGCCCCAAGTCGGGCGTCGTCTCGCACGCCTCCGCGTGCGCGGTGCACCGGCTGGGCGAGTGGCCTGCCGATCGCGTGGAGCTGACCGTTCCGGTACGCCGTACCACCCGTGACGAGAGTGTGGTGCTGCACTGCGCGCGGACGGATGCCGACGACATCACCGTCGTCGACGGCCTGCCCGTCACCACGGTGCGGCGGACCGTCGTCGACCTGCTGCGCGTCCGTGCCGACGCCGCCGGTATCGGCGCGGTCGTCGCCGAAGCCGATTCCCTTGGCCTGGTGGATGTCGACGACTTGGCGGCGCGGGTCGGGTCTTTCGCCGGTGCCTACGGCCTGCCCGCCAAGGCGTCCGGTGCGCAGTTGCTGGAATCCCTGTGCGAGCGGGCGGGACGTCCCTTGCGAGTGAGGAAGACCGAGCGAGCGGCCGGGGAAGGAAACGGACCGGAGAAGAAGCGGGCCACCATCTGGGAGGTGGCCCGGAGGGCCGGGGTGTCGCACCAGACCGTCTCCCGGTACCTCAAGAACGACGGCGGCATGAGGCCGGCGACGCGGGCGAGGATCGAGCGTGCCGTGGCCGAGCTGAAGTACCGGCCCAACCTCATAGCGCGGTCCATGCGCACCCAGCGGTCCAACCGGATCACCATCGTGCTGCCCGAACTGAGCAGCTTCGTTCCGATTCCCTTGTTGAGGGGTGCGTCGGCCGCCGCGCACGAGGCCGGCTACCTGACGGACGTCATCGGCCTGGAGGGCGGGGAGTCGCGGCGAGCGCAGAGCGTGATGTCCCTGCTGGAGGCCCAGCAGGCGGACGGCGTGCTGTCTCTGGTGCCGCTGGCGGACATGCCCGCCGGCGCCGGCTCCGGGCAACGGCCTGTCGTGGTGCTGGGCGAGTACGACGACAATCTGCACTCCCGGGGACGGCTGGCCGACGGGCGGCCCGCCGAGCAGATCATGCGTCACCTCGCGGACCAGGGGCACCGCCGGTTCCTCCACGTCGCCGGCTCGCAGGAGTGGGCCTCGGCGCGCAACCGGCGTGCGGTGTACGTGCAGGCGATCGAGCGACTGGGCCTGGAGTCCTACGGCGTCGTCGACGGCGACTGGTCGATGCGCTCCGGATACGACACCGCTCGGGACCTGCCGTCCGATTCCGGCGTGACGGCTGTGCTGGCCGCCAACGACTACGTCGCCATGGGTGTGATCCGCGGCTTCCAGGACCGTGGATGGCGCGTCCCGGAGGACGTCAGCGTGTTCGGCTGGGACGACGAGGAGTTCACCCAGTACTTCTCGCCGACCATCTCGACGGTGCACATCAACAGGGCAGAGGTCGGCCGCCAGGCGATGCTGTCGCTGCTCGCCCTCCTGCGCGGCGAGCCCGCGCCCGTGACTGACGTCGACGACCTGTTCCGCATCGTTCCGCGTGATTCGAGCGGCCCAGCCCCCCGGTAGGGCTCGGCCCCGTCGGGCATCCGGCGTGGCCTTCACCTTCAAGGCGCACCGCCCCTGACCTGGCGGAGTCAGACTCTCACAGCAAAATGTGAACGATCACTGCGTAACTCTTGACCTCAAAGGTGACCGATCACTACGTTCTTGCTGCTGCCACGTCACGTCGGCGAGCGCCGGCTTCATCCGCGCGATGTCGTTCTGTTCGACCGCGCCCCCGTGAACGCCCCTGGTGGCACATCGACGTGTCGGAGAGGAAGACATGGCACGCCGAGGCCAGGACCCGGTGCCGCGCCCATCGCAGCACCCGAGCTTCTACGAGAGAGCCACATGACTGAGGACAGACAGCCTGTGAGGGTGGCGATTGTCGGCGCCGGAAACATTGCCGGTGGCTGCCACATGCCCGCCGTCCAGGCCCAGAACGGCGAAGCCACCGTCATCGCGGTCGTCGATGTCGACCAGGAACGCGCCAAGGCCTTCGCCGCCCAGTGGGACATCCCCGCCGCCCATGACGACCTCCGGCAGATGCTCCGGGAGGAGCGCCCCGACCTCGTCATCGTCTGCACTCCCCCGGTCGCCCACCGCGAGGCCGTCACCACCTGCCTGGACGCCGGTGCGTGGGTGTGGTGCGAGAAGCCCCCCACCCTTTCGGTCGCCGAGTACGACGCCGTCAGCGCCCACGAACGGGAGGGCGGCCCGTACGCCTCCTACGTCTTCCAGCATCGGTTCGGGTCAGCCGCCAGGGCTCTGCGGGAGCGCATCCGCACCGGCAGCCTCGGCGCTCCCCTGGTCGGTGTCTGCCACACCCTGTGGTACCGGGACGACGCCTACTTCGACGTCCCGTGGCGCGGCAAGTGGGAGACCGAGGGCGGCGGTCCCACCATGGGCCACGGCATCCACCAGATGGACCTCATGCTGTCCTTGATGGGGGAATGGACCGAGGTCCGCGCCGCCGTAGGCACATTGGCTCGCGATGTGGAGACCGAGGATGTCTCCATGGCGATGGTCCGCTTCGCCGGCGGCGCCATGGTGTCCATGGTCAACAGCCTGCTCTCCCCCCGCGAGACCAGTTACCTGCGCTTCGACTTCCCGGAGGCCACGGTCGAGCTGTCCCACCTCTACGGCTACGACAACTCCCACTGGACGTGGACCCCCGCACCCCACCGGGCCGACGCCACGGCCGCAGAGCTGGGAGCACCGCTCGACGACGAGGCCAGTTCGCATGCCGCGCAACTGCGCGTACTGCTGGGGTCGCTGCGCGCCGGAGAACGCCCGGAGACCAGTGGTGACGACGGTCGCCGCGTCCTCGCCTTCATCGCCGCCCTGTACGAGTCGGCGACGACCGGGCGCGCCGTCACCCCGGACATGATCACCACGGCCAACCCCTTCTACCACTCCATGAGCGGTCGCCTCGCCGCCGCCCAGGACAACGACGCCAAGGAGAAGACCGGTGTCTGACGCCCACTTCAGGATCCAGCACGACGACGCCGGGACCGAGTTCGTGGTGTCGGCCGCGGGGACGGACCTCGCCACGTACGTCTACCGGCCGGACAGTCCTCTCGAGGAATCCCCCAAGCCGTATCTCTACCCGTTGAAGACCCTCTCCGGTGCGCCCGTGGGTGTCTACCGGCCCTGGGACCACCGCTGGCACAAGGGCCTGCAGATGACCTGGTCGCACCTGTCCGGCGACAACTTCTGGGGCGGGCCCACCTTCGAACAGGGCGCGCCCGGCCATGGCTACGTCTGGCGGGAGAACCACGGCCAGCAGGTGCACCGCGCCTTCGACCGGCAGGACGACAGCGGCAACGAGGTGTCGGTCGTCCAGGCCCTGGACTGGTTCGCCTCCAGCGACGAGGTGTGGATCGACGAGGCCCGCACCCTTCGCTTCCACAGCGCCGACACCGACGACGGTGTCTGGGCGCTGGACTTCACCACCGCCCTGACCAACGTTCACCACGAGCCCCTGGCACTGGGCAGCCCCACCACACACGGCCGCCCCAACGCCGGCTACACAGGACTGTTCTGGCGCGGGCCCCGGGCCTGGACCGGCGCGGACGTCATCGCCGACGGGGGCCATGAGGGCGACGCCGTCATGGGCACCCAGGGCGCCTGGGCGGCCATCACCGGCGAGCACGACGAGATCGACGGCGGTGCCACGGTCCTCGCCTACGCCGGCACCACCAGCGCCGCCGTCCCGCTGAAGTGGTTCGCCCGCAGCAGTGCCTTCGCCTGCCTCAACCCGTCGCCCGCCTTCGACACCGAGATCAAGCTCGAACCCGGTGAGACCCTTCGCCTGAGCCACCGCTTCGTGTTCATCGACCGCACGGTGGGCCGCCGTGAACTCGAGCCGATCGCCCAGAGGTTCGCGCCATGACCGCCCTCCCCGACTTCCCCGGAGCCGTGGGGCTGAGCCAGCTCGACGTGTACCCCTGGCCCACGGCTGACGACGAACACGGCGGCTCCCCCCACATGCACCTCGTCTGCGCGGAGTGCTACGTCGTGGTCAGTGGCCGCGGTCGACTGGAGACCCTCAACTACAAGGGCCACACGACGACCGAGCTGCGTCCCGGAGACACGGTCTGGTTCACCCCGGGCACGATCCACCGCGCCATCAACGACGAAGACCTGCGGGTGGTCGTCGTCATGCAGAACAGCGGCCTTCCCGAGGCGGGTGATGCGGTCATGACCTTCCCGCCCGTGCACCTCTCCCCCGAGACCTACCCGGACGCGGCCTCGCTCCTCGACTCCGACGGCAACCCCGCCCCCGAGCGCGCCCGGGAACGCAGGGACCTGGCCGTCGAGGGGTTCAGGGAGCTGACGCGGCAGTGGCGGCGCGGCAACCGCTCGGCGTACGAGGACTTCTGCGCGGCAGCCGTGCGACTCGTCCAGCCACGCCTGGACGCCTGGGAGAAGACGGTCGACGAGGGTGCGCTGGCCGCCGCACAGGCGGCGCTGCGGCAGATCGGTTCGCTACGCAACGGCGACCTCAACCACCTGTACAAGGCGACCGTCTCGCGTATCGCCCAACCGCCCCGGCAGACCCTGGGCATGTGCGGTTTCCTGCGCGCCTACGACCCGGTCCGCCGGGCCGGGCCATCGGCAGAGCCTCAGTGACGCCTCACTCCCCGAACGTGTCCGAACGGGTTCCGCTCTGCCTGGGTTCGAACGAAGGAAAGTGTTCCGCATGACTTCGACGCTGCCGGAGGGCGGTGGGAGCGCCGACGCGGCGACCGCCCCGATCTTGTCCGGGATGTACCCCGACCCATCGGTGTGCCGGGTCGGCGACGACTACTTCCTGGCCAATTCGTCGTTCGAGTACAGCCCCGGCGTCCCGATCTGGCATTCCCGGGACCTGGTGTCCTGGCGTCAGATCGGCAACGCCCTGACGAGGGACGATCAGTTCCCCGCGGGCCGGTCGCCGTCGAGCCGCGGCGTCTACGCCCCGACGCTGCGCCACCACGAGGGACGGTTCTGGCTGATCACCACGAACATCGACGACGCTCGGGGTGGTCATCAGATCTACCACGCGACCGACCCGGCCGGGCCGTGGTCCGCGCCGGTGTGCCTGACCGGACTCGACGGCATCGACCCGGACCTGGCCTGGGACGAGGAGGGAACGTGCCTGGTCACCTACTGCTCGTGGTCGGAGACCGAGATCGGCATCAGGCAGGCCGCGGTCGATCCGGAGCAGGGCGTCGTCCTCGAGCAGCCTCGGTGGATCTGGCACGGCACCGGTCTGGCCCATTCCGAGGGGCCGCACCTGTACCGGCGCGGCGACTGGTGGTACCTGGTCATCGCCGAAGGCGGCACCGACCGGGGCCATGTGGTGTCGGTCGCGCGCTCACGCAGCCCCCGAGGGCCGTTCGAGGCCGCCCCGAACAATCCGGTCTTCAGCCACCGCAGCACGGCTCATCCCGTCCAGAACGTCGGTCATGCCGATCTGGTCGAGCGTCCCGACGGGACCTGGGCTGCGGTGTATCTCGGCACACGGCCGCGAGGCCGTAGTCCGCGCTTCCACGTCAACGGGCGTGAGACGTTCCTCGCCGACGTCTCCTGGGTGGCGGACTGGCCGCGGTTCGAGCCGGCGAGCCTGCGCGTCCCCACCGGGCAGCGGGACTTCGAGGACGACTTCTCCGCGCCCGGACTGCATCTGAGGTGGGTCTCGCCGGGAGAGCGTCCCGACCGGTTCGTCCACAGCGTGCCGGAAGGGGTGGTCGTGGGGCACGCACCGAGCGAGACCGGTGAGCCCTCGGGCCTGTTCACCCGCGTCGGCGGAGACCACTGGGAGGCCGACTTCCTCGTCGAGCCGGGAGAGGGTGCGTTCACCGTCGCGCTACGGCTCGATGGTGCCCATTGGTACGGGCTGCGCGTCGCCGACGGCGAAGTCACGGCCGTCGCACGGATCGGGCAGGTCCGAGCAGTTCTCGGATCCCGCCCGCTGCCCGGCTCCCCTGTCCTCCTCCGCATCCGATCCACGGAGCCGACCTGGAACGGACCGGACGACATCGAGCTGGGCATCGGTGCCGGAACCGGTACCGATGTCCTCGCCCGCCTGGACGGACGCTATCTGTCCACCGAAGTGGCGGGCGGGTTCACCGGGCGCCTGGTCGGTGTGTGGACCGAGTCGCGGGAGATCCTCGTCCGCCGGGTCCGGTTCGCCGAACAGCGGGCGTGACACGAACTTCCTCGCCGCTTGTCGTCGCTACGGCAGTCAGGCGGGCGTCTCGGCGGTGCCGGTCAGGACCGCGCGGGCGAGGATGCACCCCCGCCATGGTGAAGCCGAAGCAGGCGGGGGTGTAGTCGGCCGGGAGGCCGATGTGGTCCCCGTCGTCAGCGTGTACCACGACGAAGTAGCGGTGTGGACGCTGTCCGGACGGCGCCGACGAAGCGGGCGAGACGGGCGTCGTCGGGCGGTTGGGAGGGCCCCTTGGGCAGGCCTGAGCCGGTGTCGTCGCCGGCGCCCTCGGCAGTTCGGTGACGGTGGCAGGGATACCGCGGGCAGTTGTACGACGGGCGTCACGCGCGCGAGTCCGTCGATGCCAAGGGGCCCGGTTCGGCGCGGTCGACGCCCTCGGCCCCCTGGCGACCCGGGGTGTCCGGATCGACATGCCCGCCGTGCTCGGCCGCGACTGGCTGGAGCCCGGCACGGCCGTGCACGCCGAGGACGTCCTGGCGGCCGAGAAGGTCCTCGGTGTGACCATCGGCGAGGGTGACGCCGTCCTGCTGCGCTCGGGTCACTTTCGTCGCCGCCGGGAGCTCGGTGCCTGGAAATCGCCCTGCTGGGCGGTGTCGGCGACAGCGACGTGCGGCCCTCTCCGGTCGAGGGCGTGTCCTCCCCCGTGCACGCCCTGGCCATCACCGCCATGGGGGTACCGCTGCTGGACAACCTCGACCTGGAGGCACTCTCCGCCGCCTGCGCCGCAGCGACGTCCTCGGCCGACAGCTCACCCGTTACGCGCGGGAGGTAGTGCCTGTCGACCCCTGCCCGGACGAGTTCGGACAGGCCGATGTCGCCCCAGACGTTACGCCCGTACCGCGTTCGGAGGGCCGTCGTGACCGCCCGGCCGGAGGCGGACGGGACACGGGCCGCCGTGGGCTTCCTGGGGCTGGGTGCCATGGGCCTGCCCATGGCCGGGAACCCGGCGGGAGCCGGCTTCGACGTCATCGCCTGGAACCGCAACCCCGCCCCGCTCCGGGCGACCCGCGACGCCGGTGCCCGCACGGCCGCCAGTCCGGCCGAGTGGCGGCCACCACCCGGGGCGTCGTCACGATGCTGCCCGATCTTCCGCAGGTCACCGCCGTGCTGGAGGGCCCAGACGGTCCGCTTTCCCCGGCCGTGCGGGTGATGGACATCCTGATCGTGATGGGGACCGTCTCCCCCATCGGGGTCCGGGCCCTGGCAGCGGACCTTGCCCCGCGCGGGGTACGGTCCTCGACGCGGCCGTCAGCGGCGGGGTGGCGGGGGCGGAGAAGGGCACGCTGTCGATCATGGTCGGCGTCGCGATTCGTCGTCGTCGGCGGCGCCGGCAGCCTCAAGACCCCGTCGGGCGCGGACCGGGTCGACACCCCCGACTTTCCGGCGATCTACAAGGCGGAGTCGCTCGCCCAGCGCGAGGTCCTGCGGCTGCTGCGTGCCGAGGTGACCGACCTGGACTGGACGTACATCTCCCCGGCCGACGAGATCGCCCCCGGCGACCGCACCGCCAAGTTCCAGCTCGGCGGCGACGAACTCCTCTTCGACGCGAACGGCCGCAGCTTCATCAGTGCCGAAGACTATGCCGTCGCTCTGGTCGACCAGTTGGAGAAGAAGGAGGCCATCCGCCGCCGCATCACCGTCGCCTACTGACCTGTTCCCGGGACTGCCGCCGGCCCCGTCGCGGACGTGGACAGGCCGGCCGGCGCCGATCGCCGTGAACAGAGCGGCCCCACAGGCACAGGAGGAAGGCGTGCTTCCAGTGCCTCTGTCCGTGCTGTCAGGCCTGTGCACCGTAGAGCGCGGCGAGTTCGGCGGTCACGACGGGGAGTTCGGCGCGGGCCTCCTGCGCTCCGCCCAGACCATCGACCACCCCCTCACTCGCACGAGCCGCTAAACCGTTCCAGCTGGGGCAACGGCGCGCGCACGCGACGGCGTCCGCACCGGCCAGGCCCCGGGCCTGTGTCACGTCACTCAGGCCGCCCGCGCGTCACGTCCTGGCTGATGAGGCCGTCGGCAGCACCGCCGTGACCTCCCAGCCCTGGCCGGTGGCACGGGGGCCGGTGCGCAGTTCGCCGCCGAGGGCGGTGACGCGTTCGGTGAGGCCGACGAGACCGAAGCCGCCGCCCCGCGCGGCCTGCGGGATCCGGGTGCCGCCGCGGCCGTCGTCGCGCACGGCCACCGTCAGCGCGCGGCCGTCGTGGACCAGGTCCACGGTGACCTCGTCGGCGTCGGCGGCGTGGCGGCGGACGTTGGTCAGGGTCTCCTGGACGATGCGGTAGGCGGCTGCCTGTACCTCGGGAGGGAGATCGTCGGGTACGGCGGGATCACGGTGCACGACGACCTTGGGGCCGACGGACCCGCTTTGGAAGCCCTCGACCAGGCTCGGGAGCGCCGCCAGATCGCCGAGCGGACGGTTCGTGCCGTCGGCTGCGGCGGTGTAGGCCGGGGCCTCGCGCAGCAGGCCGACGGTGCGCCGCATGGAGGCCAGGGCCTCGGTGGCGGATGTTTCGATGTTCCGCAGCACGGGACGCAGCTGGTCCGGGTCGCTGGCCATCATCTGGGCCATCTGCGTCTGGACCAGGATCCCCGTGACGTGGTGGGCGACGAAGTCGTGCAGGTCGGCGGCCATCGCGAGGCGTTCACTCCGGCGGGTCCTGTTGACCATCGCGCGGCGGCGGTGATCGAGGAAGCGCAGGTAGCCGCCCAGTCCGGCGGTCACCGTGACCGGAAACAGGAGCCCCAGCCCGATTCCTCCGGCTCCGGTGGAGTCCGTGGAAAGCCTGGCGGGCAGGATGACGACGGCCACGCCGAACAGCCCCACGAACGCCGTCGCCCACCACCCGGGGCAGGAACGGACGGCGACCAGCAACAGGTACAGCAGGGACGCCACTTCCCCCAGGCCGAACGCCATCGGCCAGTCGGTCAGGACAGCGACCACCGTCAACGCCACCGAGGCCCCGGCGGGTACGGCGATGCGCAGGGCGGGGCTGACCCACGCAGGCCGTCTGGCCGTGGGCCAGAGCACCGCGGCCAGGCACAGCGGTAGCACGGTGGCGGGCTGCAGCCACGGCGTCACGCTGTACTCGTCATGCGGTCCCAGTGCCGCCATGAGGCCCGCTTCCAGCAGATCCGTGCCGGCCGCCAAAATCATCACGACCACACAGACCGCGTACAGCCTTCTGCGCCGACGAACGCCTGGGGCGGTCGGCCCGGCGATCACGTGCCAAGAGTTCACGGCGCCAGAGTAAACATCCCGTGACCCGGCCGGATCAGCCGAACGGCCACCGCCGCCCGAGCGTGGGGCGTCGTAACAGTGTCCGAACGACCGAGGCGTTCGCGGAGTTATGCGAGGTAGGTGGGCGATGTCTCGCAGCGGTGGACGGTGCGGCTGCTCAGGCCGGTCCTGACCGCATCAGCCGCGCTCACTCCCGCAAATCGTTACCGGGGCGAACTTACGTGGACGCTACAGACTTTAACTACCGGTGCTAGTTTTTCGCGCACCCTGCAACGAAGCAGCGCGAGGAGTGCACTGTGAGCCGCTACAGAACCCGTCCGCGTTCCACGTTCAACCGCCTGACCGCCGCCGCGATCGCCACTGTGGCCTGCGTCTGTGTCAGCGCGACCCCGGTCGACGCCGCCACCGGGACCGACGCCGAACCTGTCGTGTCCCGGGGAGTCGCCATCCCGGCCTTCTACACCCCGCCCGCCCAACTACCCGCCTCCAACGGCACGTTGATCCGGCAAGAGCCCCTCCCCCTCGGGCTCTCGCTGCCCGGCCTCGACGGGCGCCCCCTGCCGGGCAAAGCCACCCGCCTGATGTACAAGTCCACCGACTCGAGCGGCCAGGCCGTCGCGGTGACCGGCGCCTACATCGAGCCGTCGGCGCAGTGGGAGGGCGACGGGCCCCGGCCCCTGGTGGCGGTGGCCTCCGGGACCATGGGCCAGGGCGACCAGTGCGCGCCCTCGTTCGCCCTGCAACACCCGCTCACCGTCAGCGGAGAGACCCTGTCCATCGCCTACGACAACCTGGCGATCTACCGTCTCCTCGCCACCGGAGCGGCCGTCGTCGTCACCGACTACGTCGGCCTGGGCGCCACCGATCGTCTGCACACCTACGTCAACCGCCTGGACGAGGCACACGCGGTGCTGGATGCCGTCCGTGCGGCGCGCGCCCTCCCCGGCACGTCCCTCACCTCCGGCTCCCGCGTCGGCCTGTACGGCTACAGCGAAGGCGGCGGCGCCAGCGCGTCGGCGGCCGAACTTCAGCCCACCTACGCGCCCGACGTCCAACTGGCCGGCACCTACTCGGGTGCGCCGCCCGCCAACCTGACCGCGACCATGAAGGGGATCGACGGGAGCGCTCTGGTCAGTGCCCTGGGCTGGTCGATCAACGGCTTCGCCCAGGCCTACCCCGAGGTGCGCACCCTCATCGAGGCGAACCTCAACGACGCCGGACGCAAGGCCCTCGCCGACACGTCGACCATGTGCGTCGGCGACGCGATCCTCCGCTACGGCTTCGCCCGGAGCACCGCGTGGACGACCAGCGGCAAATCCATCGCCGACATCATCGCCGCCGAACCCCGCGCCCAGGCCGTCCTCGACGATCAGCGCATCGGGACGCTCAAGCCGGCCGGTCCGGTCCGTGTGGCCACCGGCATCCACGACGACGTCGTTCCGCACGGCCAGGCCCGCCAACTGGCCGTGGACTGGTGCCGCAAGGGCGGCAACGTTACGTACGAGGCCGTCGACCTGCCCAACCTCGGCGACAGGATTCTCACCAACCACCTCGCCCCCCTCATCACCGACCAGGGAGCGGCGATCTCCTGGCTCACCGACCGCCTGGAGGGGAAACCGACCGCGTCCAACTGCTGGACGATGCCCTTCCAGCGCTGACCGAGTCATCCGGCGGCCCGCCCACCGCGGCGGCCGCCGGCCGAGCCGCAGCGGATGTCAAGGCATCCTCTCTTCGAAAGGCCCGTCCAATGTGGTCGCGAAGGGTTGTCGGCGCCATGTCGGGGTACCGCCCGCCCTCTTGCCCGAGCGGTGCCCCGACAGGTCCCGGGTCAGACGCGGCGGCGGGTGAAGCGCTGGTTGGGGTTGCCGGTGTAGGTCCACTGGGAGATGCGGGCGCCGTCGGCGGTCGAGTACTCCCAGACATCCATGGCCAGGCCGGACTCCCGGTTGACGAGGCTGATCACGTCACCGCCGTGATCGACCACGCGCCACTGCTGGCCGGTGGCGCCGCTGCCGGCCTGTTGGACGACGTCCGCGCCGGTCGCGGTGCCCGTGGGCTGGAGGAACAGGCCACTGTGCCGGGCCTTGACGCGGACGTGGCCGTCGCCGGCGTCCACAAATTCGAACTGCTGGTTGGAGCGACTGTTGGTGGCCCACTGGACGAGCCGGGCGCCGGCGGCGGTGGAGGCCTCGTGGATGTCGGCGGCCTTGCCGCTGTGCTGGGCCACCAGGGTGTAGGCGGCCGGGCCGCCGGGTGTGTCACCCAGCCGGGCTTCCCACCTGGTGTTGGATCCGGCCGCGTCAGCCGGGAGGCGGTCCCGTGCGGCGGTGTCGCCGTACATCGTCCAGCGGGCCCAGTCGACGACGGTCCTCGGGAAGCGCTGGTCGCTCCAGAAGCTGGTGTGGCTGCCGCCGACGAAGGTGAGGAACGCCTTCGGCCAGGTCATCTCCGAGTACGCCTGCCGGGCCGAGGAGTACGACGTGGTCGAGTCCCGGTCGCCGTGCACGAACAGGACCTTGGCCGAGACCGAGCTGGACGGGTTGCCCATGTCCACGCAGGACTGGGGGTTGGCGGAGATGATCCGGCTGTCGGGCCAGGAGGTCAGCAGACCGTGGGTGACCATGCCGCCCAGGGAGTGGCCCGAGACGCCGACGCCGATGCCGGTGTTGATGTGCCCGGCCAGCGGTCCGCTCGCGTTGAGCGCGAGGGTGTTGGTGATGATCTGCGAGACGTCCTTGGAGGTGTTGCCGTTGTTGACGTCGTTGAAGTTGTGGTTGAAGTGCGGGGCGGGGACGATGAAGCCCGCCGAGGCCAGGGCCCGGATGATGAACAGCGAGTTCTGCGGGCTGCTTCCGTAGCCGTGGGTCATGTTGTACACGGGGAAGACCCCGCCTGCGACCGGGGCGTCCGTCACCGGGTTGCCGCCGGCGGTGCCGGTGGCCGGGTAGTAGACGTAGGTGGTGCACGGGCGGCTGCCGCGGGTCCAGTTGTACCGGCGCACGCCTACCGCGAACGGCGTGGTAGGCGCCGTGGCCAGCGGCCCGGCGGCGGCCGGTGCCTGTCCTGCGCCGAGCAGGGACAGGCCCACGCCCGTCGCTCCGGCCGCGCTCATGCTGAGGAATGTCCGTCGTCGCATGGTCATGCGATGGCTCCTTGGGTGGGGGATGGGTGGAGCGTTCGGCGTTCCCAGTCGTTGCCTCGGACCGCGTGCCAGGTGGAGAGCGGAACACCACCCGCAGCGCCGGCGCGACCGGGAGGCGATGGAAGCTATGAGGTGGTCGAGTCGTGTTCGCCGCGTTTGGGAACGACGTCGATGACCGCCGTGACCGGTCCTGTGCGGGTCGTCCCGGTGACTGTCACCTCACCCGGCCTGTCGGTCGCGCCGGGCGGCAACGGCTGCCAGCGGACGGGGACACTGGTGATCCTGTTGTCGGCGGTCGTGAGCATGCGGATGGAGGAGGGCAGCCTCGGGGCGGCACCCACCACGGTGGCGGTGTAGAAGGTGTCCTGGAGGATGTGCTTGGCGCGGCTGGCGTTGAAGACGTTGATGGACGCGTGCGGCTCCCACGTGTTCGCCAGTCCGGGCACGGCCCGGAACATCGGCTGGTAGCCGGCCGGCTCCCAGACCAGCACACCTGAACCCCGGTTGTCGACCACGTCGTTGGCGGCCTGGAAGACTCTCCGGACAGCGTCCGCCTGCCCCTGAATCGTTCGCGGGTAAGGTGAGTTGGGGACCGGCGAGCCCTCACCGCCCGAGGCGGGGTAGGCGGTTTCGGCGATGTCGATCTCGTAGCCGGGATGGGTGGTGGCCATAGCGTTCAGGTTGCGATCCAGCGCCTCGGGCGTACCGTGCCACTCCGGGTAGTACGAGATGGCCAGCACATCGGGGTTCTGGCCCTTCGCCTTCACCCGGGTGAGGAACTGGTGCCAGAACTCCATGGTCTTGGCGAGCTTGTCCTTGTCGACGATCACATGTATCTCGACCTTGGATTTCGGTGACGCGTCGCGGACGGCCTTCATCCCGGCTGCGGCCAGCGTGGTGAACCGGTCCCACGCCTGGTCGTAGAGTTTCTGCTCCACCGGGTCGGTTGACCGCCAGTACTTCCACAGCAGGCCACCGCCGGGCTTGGACTGGTAGACATCCGCCTGGTCGACGAAGTACGGCGGACTCGTCGTGCCGATGTGGGCCGCCTCGCTGCCGTACATGAAGCCATTGATGATCTCGTTGCCGACGGCCACCTTCTCCGGCGTGGTGCCCTGCTGCTTCAACCGCTTCAGGTAGTCGGCGGTGTAGTCGTACACGGCCTGGGACAGGTCCGCGAACTCCAGCTCGGCCCAGGCGCGTGGCTTTGGTTGCTTGCTCGGGTCCGCCCATGAGTCCGCGTAGTGGAAGTCGATCCCCAGGCCCATGCCCCGCTGCTTGATCCGCTTGGCTGAGACCAGTGAGCGATCCGGACCCTGGCGCGGTATCGGCGTCGGTTGACCGGTGCTCTCGCTGCGCGGCTCGTTGAATATCCGCAGCCGGGTGTGCTGCATGCCGCGATCCTTGGCCACGTCGAGCAGGTGGGGCCCGGCGCCGCGGTCCTGGGCCAGGGGGTCGACCCAGTACTGCTGGTCCTGGACGTCGTCCATCCAGGACAGATCGGCGCCCAGGGTGAGGTCGTCGCGCAGGTAGTTGAAGACCTGGAGCTCGCTGACACCAGCCCGGGCACGGTCCTGCCCACCTGTGAACACCAGCCGGACGAAGCGCGTTCCCGGCCGGGTGAACAGGTGCACCTCCCCCCGCGACACGGCTCGGTTACGGGACCTGTCGGCGATGGTCTTCCACCGGCGACCGTCGGATGAGGCCTCGACGACGTACCGGTGGGCCACGCCGCGGTCCGGGAACATCACCTTGACCTTACGCAGGTTGTCGTAGGAGCCACCGAGGTCGACGGTGAGCCACTGCCGCGCGCCGGCACGACCGGGCTGCCAGGACGTCGTCGGGTCTCCGTCGATGGCCAGTCCGGCGTTCGACGAGCCGTCGCCGGCTGTCGCCGAGGCCCAGTCCTTGGCAGCGATATTGCTTTCGATCGGCTTGATGTCCGCGGTTCCGAAGGTCGCATGGGCCGGCGTGGGCACCATGAGTAACGTCGCGGACACCATGGTGACCAACGTCGTCGTGCCCGCGATGACGCGGGGCAGCCGCTTGCTGCTCATGTCCTTCTCCTGACGATGTGACGTACCTGCGCCACGTGCTGTTCCGCACGCGGTCGGCTGTCGTTCTCATGTGGCATTGCTCGGAGCGCAGCCCACCCGTGGTCACGCCGGTGCCGTGGTCTCAAGGACGCGACCCCGCACGCTCTGCCGGTCGAAGAGACCGGCAGAGCGCGGGATGTCAGCCGGTCGCGGCACCGACATCGAGGTAGTCGACGTTGGGCAGTCCGGCTGCCGTGGTCGGATCCAACCGGATGGTGTTGCTGCCGGCGTTCAGCGGGACGGTCACGGTCTTGGTCGACCACGTCGTCCACGCACCGGTGGACTCGAACGAAACCGTCCCCACCGTGGATCCGTTGACGACCAGGTTCGCCGGCCTCGCACCGCTGGTGGAACCATTGGCGAAGCGGACCGCCACCGTCGCCGTACCGGCGGTCGCCGGGGTCACCGTGAACTGCGCGAAGGCCCCCGCGGCGGCAGTGCCGTCGCAGAACCCGCTACCGGAATAGCCCGCGTGATTCGAGTCGATCGTGCCCTGGCACTGGGCCGGCGCGGTCTCTGCCTCGTAGCGTTGCCCCACCGGTGATGGCGTGTCGGCAGAGGTCTTGACCAGTGAGAGTTGGTCGACGGTGACGCCGCCCGAACCCGACGCCCGCACGGTGACGGTGGCGGCCCCGCTGGGCAGCGCGATGCCGGTGAGCTCGCGCTTGGCCCAGCCGCTCGACGACGGGATGCCGAGGGTGCGTTGGCTGCCGTTGGCGCCGGTGATCACGACCTGTCCGGCGCTGCCCCGAGCGTGCAGGGACAGGGTGTAGGTGCCTGCGGGCACCGACGCGATCCGCTGCTCGACGCCGCCGCTGTTGCTCACCTGGAGGGCGAAGCGAGACCCGTTCACACCACCGTTGACGTTGGTCACCGAACCGCCGAGGTTCCGCCATCCGCGCACACTGGAGACGATGATGCGGTCGGCCTGGATGTCCGGGTTGAGGATGTAGTTGTTCGCCGGCCCGACACGCCACTCGCCGGTCGTGGCGTTGAACTGCCACTGGCTCACCGAGTGGAACTGCGGCCTCGCGCCGGACTTGGTGATCGGCACCCACTGGTTGTACCCGATGCCGTTCCAGGCGAAGTCGGCCCAGCGGTCGCCGGCGTAGATCACCGTGTTCTGCTTGGTGCCCTTGACCGTCACGAAGAACCCGGTCTGGGTCACGTGGCTGTAGTCCATCTCGGTGCCGGCAAGGACGTACTCGCTGCTGTACGAGCCCTGAACGTTGCTGCTGGTCGACTCATTGACGTAGTTGACCGAGGTGTTCCAGCCGTGCAGGTCCGACGCCGCGTGGTAGTACTTGCCGTCGAGCTTGAACATGGCGTTGCCCTCGCGACCGGCGCCGCGGCGGATCTCCACGCCTGGCTCGATCCGCAGCGAGTCGGACTCCCGGAACTTGGCCACGAAGCCGCGCGACCGTCCTTCGCGGTTGGAGAAGATCAGGTAGTCCTTGCCGTTGTCGTCGGTGAAGACGGTCTGATCCCCGGTGCCGGTCGTGGGCGAGTTGGTGATCTGGGTCTGGAAGTAGCCGTAGTCGAAGGTGTCGGTGGGTGAGTCGCCCTGCAGCAGCAGAACGCCGTGCCCGCCCCTGCCCGTGTGCCACATCTGCACGGCGAGCACGTACTTGCCGGTGTTCTCGTTGTACGAGACGCCGAGCCGCCCGACCCAGCCCGCACCACCCAGGTTGGCGCCGCTGCCCACGCCGGTGGAGCGCGTCGCGACCCGGTTCTCGAACTTCCAGTTCACCAGGTCCTTGGACGAGTACACGGGGATCGAGACGAAGCTGACGTTGCCGTCGTACTTCCTCGTCGGATTGGCCCGGTAGAGCTCGGCGCCGGTGTAGTGCACGCCGTACCAGTAGTAGGTGTCGCCGAACTTGAAGACCCCACCGCCCTGCGAATAGATGGGGTTGCCGCTGGTGTCGTTCCAGAAGGTGTTGTTCGTGATGGTCTGGAACGTGCCCTCGTCGGCGGCCTTCAGATCGGCGGCGGCGGTCATCAGTGCCGTCTTCGCGTCGGCGACCTCCGACGTGGTGGCCGACGTGTCGTCGGCGACATCGGCCGCGGTGGTCAACGCCTTGGCGAAGGGTTTCCAGGAGTCAGCCGTGTACTTCGACGGAGTGCGGGTCTGGTAGTCGGACACCAGGTACTCGAGGCCGCGCTCCTTCACCGGTTCTGCAGCAGCACCCTGGCCCTGGGGCACCGTCGCCGGTGTCCGCGTTGCCTGCGTCTGTGTTGCCTGTGTCCGCGTTGCAGGTGTCTCCGCCACCGCGGTGCTCTGCGAGAGCGGTGCCGCTAACGCCAGGGACAACAACGCCGCGGCGGCCAACTTCCAGTACTTCGAAACGACACGCGGTCTTTGCCTCAAGATGTCACCTTCCATCGTTCTCAAAGGCGCCGAGGTCCGGCGCACTTCCGCTGAAGGGCAGTCCCACGTCGGTGCCCTTGTCGATCAGGGCACTGTTCGCCGCGGGACGGAGGTGGGGCAGCACGGGCAGGCTCCCGTCGGTCTGACGGGGCGCGTCCCAGCCGGACGTCGACACACTCCGGAACTGGGAGTCCGACAGGGGGACGCCGAGGTTCCAGGAGTTGTACGCGGCGTTCGTGCCGGTCATGTACGACGTCGGCGTTCCGGTGTAGGCGATGTTGTTGCGCAGGTTGCCCCGGCCGACGGCGGCGCCGCTCGAGGTGACGCCACGCATGTTGAAGTTGGGGTGGTTTCCGTAGCCGGTGTTGTTGAAGAAGTCGTTGGCGACCGGGTGGTGGTTGGCGTAGAAACCGGCCGCCTTGTTGAGGAACGCCACCGAGAAGCGGACGGTGTGCTTCGGCGCGTTGGCTTCGTAGTCGCCCCCGTAGCCGCCCGACTTGAAGCCGGCTCCGTTGCCGGAGGGGGTCGTCGTCCCCGGCACGTACCCGTTGCGCCAGGCCCACGAGTTCTCGATGAGCACGGGCGAGTAGGTGGAGATGAGGTCGAACCCGTCATCGGCGTTCCACCACGCGCGGCAACCCCGGAACACGTTCGCGGCGCGGCCGGCCGGCGTGTAATGCGCACCGAACCCGTCGGCGTTCTCGCCGGGCCCGTCATTGCTGCGCAGGTCGTAGTTGTCGTGCGAGTCCGAGTTGAGGACGAGGTTGCCGCCCCCGCCGTTGATGAACAGGCCGGTGCCCATGTGATGGTGGCTGTTGATCTGCTCGAAGACGCCGTTGCTGCCGGAGATCCAGATGCCCCAGGACTCGGCGTTCCGGTTGTTGTTCTGCGGAACGCCCTTGACTTCCAGTCCTTTGAGGTGGATCCAGCTGCCGGTGACGTTGAAGCCCTTGATACGGCAGTTGTCCGTCATCCGCGAGAAGTCGAAGACCGGTTTCTCGCCCGGGTGGGCCCAGTACCGGATCGGGTTGCCCGAGCTTCCGCTCTTGTTCAGTGTGATCGCGTCGACTCTGGCGGACTGGCTGGAGCAGGCGCTGTTCGCTCGGGTGTAGGTGTAGGTGCCGCCCCGGAGGTAGACCGTGTCACCCGCCTTGGCGACGGACTGCGCACGGGCGATCGATGCCCACGGAGCGGCCTGCGTACCCGCTGCGCCGTCATTCCCGTTCGGGGCGACGTAGTAGGTGTTTCCGGCCGCCGCACCGCTCGCGGACGCCGAGCCGGGGACGATCGCGATGGAACTCGCCGTGACCACCGAGAGCAGGAGGGCAGGGGTGACGAACTTCGCGGTTCTCACAGCGTCAGCTCCCGGAGTAGGTGATGTTCGGCCGGAGTGGCCGGGTCATGCCGGCACCGAGGAAGTAGTCGACGTGGTGGGACTGCATGTATCCCTTGAACGTCATGGCGTTGCGGTAGGCGGGGTTGTGCGCGAGCGTGTACAGCCGTGTGCTCGTCGGGCGATCGGTGGTGAAGATGATCAGCTGGTTGTGGCTCGCGTTGGTGTACACGGCTTCCTCACGCCAGTCGCCGAGGATGTCGCCGTAGAAGGTGGGCTGGACGTCCTGGCTCGCGTCGACCGCTCCGTAGTTCGAGGTGGTGAGCAGCCGTGTCAGGCTGTTGCTGGGCTTGGGGTTGTTCGGGTCCCACTTCTCGAACTTGCCGTCGTTGAGCAGCTCCATCGTGAGGTCGCCGTCCCACCACAGGCCCAACTGCGGCCAGGGACGCAGCGAGGTGTTCGGTTCGGTGAGGCGGTTGGCGGGTGCGTTGTAGAGGCCTGAGAAGGACCAGACCTCCATGCCGGGGAACCGCGGGTCGATGTCGCCGGCCATGCCGCGTCCCACGTCGGCGGTGCCCGAGGCGGTGTGCCGCCAGATGATGGAGCCGTTGGCGGCGTCGTAGTAGTACTCGCGCAGACCGCTGGGGTTGTCCTGCTGGACTCCATAGCCCTGCAGGCCCGGGCGGTTGGGGTCCATCTTGGCGATGTGGAAGCGGTCGCCGTGGATGACGCCCGCCGGGCCCAGGGAGTACCGCAGGGTGCCGTCGCCGTTGAGCACGAACCCGATCTCGGCGACCTCGTCGGTCCCGTCGCCGTCGACGTCGATGGCGCGGGTGTTGTGCCCGTCGGGTGTGTTCTGGTTGCCGCGCAGCCACTTCCACTGCTGGGTCAGGGACTGGCCGGTGAACTGCCAGGCGCCCATCATGAGGTTGAATGCCCCGTTGCCCCTGCGGTTCTTCATGAAGGCGACCAGACTGGGCCGGGAACCGTCGAGGTAGCCCACACCGAACCGGGCGTACATCGGGCCGTCCGCCAGGTAGTCCGTCGGCACGGGAGCGGTCGCGCGGGGCGCCCCGGTCATGCCGTCGAGGATCGCGATGAACTGGCGGTTGTTGTCGCTGTGGGTGAAGGTGGTGCCGTTGCCGAAGCGGACGCCGTTGGCGATCCGCACGGCGACCTCTGCGCGGCCGTCGCTGTCGAAGTCGTAGACGGTCACGCCGTCGTTGTGTCCGACGTCGATGGTGGACGATCCGCCTTCGATGTTGTTCTGGTTGGTGCTGTTCGGGCCCATGTTGACCGACCAGAGGAGCTGACCGTCGCGCCGGTATGCCTCGAGCGTCTGCGGCGATGTCTGGCGATCCAGGACGAAGTCGTACTCACCGTCGCCGTCGAGGTCGCCGACCCAGACGAACTTCACCGGGCCACCGGCGCGCAGTGGTATGCGAAGGGCCGGCTCGACGGCGTGGTTGGCCGTCAGGGTGAAGGCGCCGCTCGGTGGCTGCTCCACGCCGTTGATCACGGGCCGTACCCGGTAGCTGTTCGACCGGGTCAAGTCGGCCGTGGAGTCGGTGAAGTTGGTGCCTTGGGTCAGGACCGCGGAGTTGAGCTTGACCTCCTGGCCTCCGGCAGTGGACCGGTAGACGTTGAACCCGATGCCGTCCGGATCGAGTCCCAGCAGCCGCCAGGAGACGAGAACACTGGTGTTGCTCGACCGCACGGCCACGACACCCCGGCCGAGGTTCTCCATCGGTCTGGCGGCCGCCGCCGCGACGCCGTCCGTCGGCGTCGCGGCACCCGCGTCGACCGCGAGCGTCGTAGCCGCGACGGACAGGAGTAGGGCTGTTGTTCCGGCTAACGAGACCTTGATGGAACGTTTCATGGATCCTCCCGGGCAGGGCAGGGGCAGGGCTCGTGCCTGCCTGAAGAACTCGATGCAGGTGCGGAGACTGCTTTTCGAAAGGGGCCGACCATGCGCGTGCCTCTTCAGAACTTCATGGCGCCGGCGGCCAGGTTGGCGATGAAGTGGCGCGAGCCGATCAGGAAGACCCCGATCAGCGGGATCACCGACATGAGCGCTCCGGCGATGACCATCGACTGGTCGGTGGTGTAGACGCCGTTCAGCTGCTGCACGGCCACCTGTAGCGTCACCTTGCCCGGGTCGGTCATCACGATCAGTGGCCACAGGTAGTCGTTCCAGACGTGGAAGAAGGTGAAGATCCCCAGGAACGCCAGCCCCGGGCGAAGCACCGGCAGCCCCACCGTCCACCACTGGCGGAAGAACCCGGCCCCGTCGACCCTCGACGCCTGGATCAGCTCGTCGGCGATCGCCCCCTGCGCGTACTGGCGCATCCAGAAGATCCCGAACGCGTTGGCCGCACCGGGGATGATCAGCGCCTTGAGCGAACCGACCCAGCCGAGCCAGGCCAGGGTGACGAACTGCGGCACCAGCGCCAGCTGCATCGGGATCATGAAGGTGGCCAGCACGATCCAGAACAGCACCCTGCGCCCGGGGAAGTCGTACTTGGCGAAGGCGAAGGCGGCCAGTGAGTCGAAGAGCAGCACCAGGAACGTCGCGGCTGTGGCGGCCACGACGGTGACGCCCATCGACCCCCAGAAGTCGATCCCGTCGAACACCTTGTTCATGTTCTCCCACAGGTGGGAGCCGGGGATCAGCTTGGGCGGGTAGGCGAAGATGTCCCCGGTGGTGTTCGAGGCCATCACGAACATCCAGTAGAACGGGAAGATCGTGATCAGCACGCCGAACATCAGCATGACGTGGCCCAGGATCGTCCGGACTCGGGCGGCCGTTTCAGCGCGCACGGGACCTCCCCTTCCCCTTCTTCTTCCCCTTGCCGGTGCCGGTCGCGTCCTCGCTGCGGCCGGCGACCAGCCGCCAGTTGATGATGGAGAACGCCGCGATCAGGATGAACAGCGCCCAGCCGATGGCCGCGCCGTAGCCGAACCGGTTGAAGATGAACGCCTGCTGGTAGAGGTAGAGCACGATGGTGGTGGCCTCGCCGCCGGGCCCGCCGATGTTCCCGCTGTCGTCCGGGAACATCACCTGCGGTTCGGTGAACAACTGCAGCCCGCCGATGGTGGAGGTGATGACGACGAAGAGGATCACCGGGCGGAGCATCGGGATGGTGATCCGGAAGAACGTCTGGCGGTTGCTGGCGCCGTCGACCCTGGCCGCCTCGTACACGTCGCTGGAGATGGCCTGCAGGCCGGCCAGGCAGATGATGGTGTTGTAGCCGAGCCACCGCCAGATGGTGATCGCGGCGACGGAGACCTTCATCGCCCACGGGTCGGACAGCCAGCCGACCTCGCCGGCGTTGATCGCCCGCAGCATGCTGTTGAGCAGCCCGGAGCTGTCGCTGAAGACCGAGCCGAGCACGATGGTCATCGCCACGATCGAGGTGACGTTCGGGACGAAGTAGGCCATCCGGTAGAACGCCTTGAACCGCACGGTGGTGTGCAGCGCGTAGGCGATGACCAGCGCCAGGAAGACCATCGGGACGGTGGCCAGGACCCAGATGATCAGGGTGTTGGCGATCGACTGCCAGAAGTCGGGGTCGGTGACCAGGTACTCGTAGTTCTCCCAGCCGATCGACTTCATGTCTCCGATGCCGTCCCAGGACATGAACGACAGGTAGATGGAGAAGGCGACCGGGAAGACGCCGAAGACGGCGAAGAGGAGGAAGAACGGGGACACCGCGGCGTACATCGGCCAGTAGCGGCGCCAGCCGGGCTGCGGCCTGGATCCGTCCGGCGGCGGCTTGACGGCGTTCCCGCGCAGCTTGCCGGCGCTCCCGCGCAGGGTCTCGGTGAAGCTCATGTCAGAGCACCCCTTCGCGGGTCAGCTCGCGCTCGATGGCGTCCTGGGCGTCCTTCCAGGCCGCCTCGACGCTCTTGCCGGCGTCTATGTTGGCCATCTCGTCGAACATGACGGGGTCGATCACCCGGTCGTACGGGCTCCGGTAGACGGTCTTGACCTGCCGGGCCGACTCGCCGAACACCTCGATGGTGCGCTGCCCGCCGTAGAAGGGCCGCGGCTCGCGCATCGCCGGCATGGCGAAGGAGCGCGGAGAGGACGGGAAGAGCGACATCTCCGTGAACGCCTTGACCTGGTTCTCCGGGGACTGCAACCAGGTGATGAACGCGTAGGCCGCCTCTGGATCCTTGGAGTACTTCGTGATCGCCAGGAAGGAGCCGCCCTGATTGCCGGCGCCGCCGGGCGGGTCGGTGACCCGCCACTTGCCCTCGGTGTCCGGCGCGGCCGCCTCCGGAAAGGCGAGGCCCCACCACGCTGCGCCGATGGCGACCGCCTGGCGGCCGCTGGTGACCACGCCCTCCACGTCGTTGGAGCCGTCCAGGGCACCGGCCGACAGGCCCTCCTTGGACACCCGGTAGCCCAGTTCGAAGATCTCGCGGATCTCGTCGCGGTCCCCGATGTACCGGCCGTCCTCGGTCAGGTACCTGCTGCCCAGCTGGCCGATCCGGACGTCCCAGATCTGCCTGAGGTGGGGGCAGATCACCGCCCGCTCCTGCGACTTCTGCAGCTCCTTGCCCAGGGCAATGAAGCCGTCCCAGTCCGGGGCCCGGGCGGCCAGCTCCTCCGGGTCGGTAGTGATCCCGGCCTCCTTGAGCACGTCGGTGCGGTAGAACAGCGCGGTGGGGCCGGTGTCCATGGGGAACGCGATCATCCGGCCCTCGGGCGTGATGCACTGGTTCCACTTCCAGTCCAGGTACCGGCTCTTCAGCTCGGCCGCGCCGAAGTCGTTCAGGTCGACGAACACGTCCTGGTTGGGGAAGAAGGTGGCCACGTCGGAGTTGATGCCAATGATGTCCGGCACCATGGACTTGCCGGCGAGCGTGGTGCGCACCTTGGTGTTGTAGTTGCCGCCGATTTTCGTGCGGCTGACCCGGAAGCCCTCGGCCCCGGGAATGCCCTTGGTCTCGGCCCGGGCGACCAGCTCGTCGCTGACCGACCGGTCCCAGGTCCAGAACGTGATCTCATCAGAGCCGCCGAGCGAGCGCTGCGACCCGCAGCCGGCCAGCCCGAACCCTCCGGCGGCCGCTCCGGCCCCCAGCGCAAGAAGCCGCCTTCGTGACACTGCCATGGGCGCGTGCACCACCTTCCGAGCGAGCGGCCCACCCTCTGATCGCTCCAGTGGTGACCGAACAGACATCGCGAACGGCTGCTCTGGTTGAACAGGGGTCGGCGTTCTTGAGGATGCTCAGCGTTGCCGCCGACGGACGAAGTGGCCGCGCAGCTCCGTGTCCGTCAGGCCGGGGCGGCCGACCTCCGGTATGCCCCGGCCATAGCGGGCGTCCTGCGCGTGCCCGGGCTGCGTTGGCCATCCGTAACTCACGCATGGAGATGCCTCCTGTCGCCACTGATGCGGAGGTACAAAGGCCCGAGGCGTAGAGGAGCGATGCATGCGATCTGCTCTGTGCGCGCCTCACTGACTGTGAACGCTCCCACACCGCTTCGAATGACAGAAGAGTCGCGATCGGACCCTCATCTGTCAATCACTGCGACCCAAATCCCTTTGAACTCAGGGTCGGACCGCCGGGCGTCAGCCGTGGCTGTGACCGATACCAGCGCTCATGCCGGCGATCGTATGGGCACTGATGTCCAGGTGCGGACCGTCCGCGGACCGGGCCGCCACCGAACGGACATGCTCCTGAGCCGGGTGGGCCAGACCGTCGTACACCGCGACGCACA
>NZ_JBITJK010000019.1:0-163473 GCF_044459945.1 Streptomyces sp. NPDC050164 | reverse complement strand
CTCAAGGAACGGTCGCTTCCTTTGTACTCACCCTCTCGGGCTTTCCTCCGGGCGCTTCCCTTCGGTCTTGCGTTTCCGACTCTATCAGATCTTTTCTCGATCCGATTTTCTCGGTGCTTTCCAGGTTCCCGCTTCCGCGTTTCCCTTTCCGGCGGTTCTGACTCTATCAGACCCTTTCGGCTCCGATTCCCTGTCAGCAGGGTTTGCCTTCGCGGCTGTTGGGCCGTTCCGACGAGTGAGACTTTAGCGGATTCCCTGGCTCCCGAGCCAATCGGGGGCCGCGTCCTTTCGGACGGGGATTCCTCATTCCGCAAATACGCATGCCAATGAAACGACAACAGAGCTACTGCGTCGAGTAGTGGTTGGTACCTGCGGAGTGGCTGTCCGGGGACCGACCGGAGTCGGCGCTCACGTCGGACAACTCGGAGAACACTACGGATCGGGTCTGGGCGTGTCAACTCAAGGGCGGACGGCACTCCGGGGGCGTAGTCTGAGGTGCATGACGACGCGTACGTGTACCCAGCTGTGGTGGGCCGCCTGACGGCGGCCGTCTTCACGTATGCACTCAACGGCCGCCGCTTCGGCGGCCGTTCTTGTTTCTCCCTCCAGACCACCGAGGGGCGGCCGCCGGGGCGATGGTCCCGGCCAGGAGGTGGAGGAGAGATGACACGGGTCTTCAGCGGGGTCAAGCCGACGGGACATCTGACGCTGGGGAACTACCTGGGAGCCATGCGGCGGTGGGCTGCCGTCGACCAGTACGAGGCCGACGCCTTGTTCTGCGTCGTCGATCTGCACGCGCTGACGGTGGACCACGATCCCGCGCGGGTGCGCAGGCTGAGCCGGCAGGCGGCGACCTTGTTGCTGGCGTCCGGGCTGGATCCGGAGCTCTGCACGCTGTTCGTGCAGAGTCATGTGGACGAGCACGCCCGGCTGTCGTACGTGCTGGAGTGCGTGGCCACCGACGGTGAGATGCGGCGGATGATCCAGTACAAGGAGAAGGCCGCGCGGGAGCAGCGTCGGGGCGGGAGCGTGCGGCTGTCGCTGTTGACGTATCCCGTGCTGATGGCGGCGGACATCCTGGCGTACGGGGCCGACGAGGTGCCGGTCGGGGACGACCAGGTGCAGCATGTGGAGCTCACGCGGGATCTGGCGGTGCGGTTCAACCAGCGGTACGGGCATACGTTCGTGGTGCCACGGGCCACGCGTCCCGGGGTCGCGGCGCGGGTGATGAACTTGCAGGATCCGACGTCGAAGATGGGCAAGAGCGACGACGTCGGGCCGGGGATCGTCTATCTGCTGGACGAGCCGGACGTGGTGCGGAAGAAGGTCATGCGGGCCGTGACCGACAGCGGGCGGGAGGTCGTGTACGACCGGGAGGCCCGGCCGGGGCTCGCGAATCTGCTGGAGATCCTCGCCGCGTGCTCGGGTGGGAGTCCTGAGGAGCTGAGCGGGGCGTATACGTCGTACGGGGCCTTGAAGAAGGACACCGCGGAGGCCGTGGTGGAGGTGCTCAGGCCGGTGCAGGAGCGGCACAAGGAGTTGTGTGCGGATCCCGGTCAGGTGGAGCGGGTGCTGCGTGACGGTGCGGAGCGGGCTCGGGGGATGGCTCGGCCGACCGTGGATGCCGCTTATCGTGCGATCGGGTTGCTGCCGGCCGTGCCGGAGGCGGCGGACGCGGGTGGGGCCGCGCTGAGGGTGTGAGGTGGTGCGGGCGTCGGGGGGGGCGCCCCCGACGCCCGCGGCGCTCAGCTGTTGTTGCCGGAGGCCAGGGCGCGGCTGCGGTCGCGGGCGGCTTCGAGGGCGGCGATGAGGGCGGCTCGTACGCCGTGGTTCTCGAGTTCGCGGATTGCGTTGATCGTCGTGCCGGCGGGGGACGTGACGTTCTCGCGGAGCTTGACGGGGTGTTCGCCACTGTCGCGGAGCATCGTCGCGGCGCCGATCGCGGACTGGACGATCAGGTCGTGGGCCTTGTCGCGGGGCAGGCCGAGGAGGATGCCGGCGTCGGTCATGGCTTCGACCAGGTAGAAGAAGTAGGCCGGGCCGGAGCCGGAGAGGGCCGTGCAGGCGTCCTGCTGGGACTCGGGGACGCGGAGCGTCTTGCCGACGGCGCCGAAGATCTCCTCGGTGTGGGCGAGGTGGTCGGCGGTGGCGTGGGTGCCGGCGGAGATGACGGACATCGCCTCGTCGACCAGGGCGGGGGTGTTCGTCATGACGCGGACGACCGGGGTGCCGGGGGCGAGGCGTTCCTCGAAGTACGCGGTGGGGATGCCGGCGGCGCCGCTGACGACCAGGCGGTCGGCGGGGACGTGGGGGGCGAGTTCGTCGAGGAGGGTGCCCATGTCCTGCGGTTTGACCGTGAGGATCAGGGTGTCGGCGATCTTCGCGGCTTCCGGGTTGGTGACCGGGGTGACGCCGTAGCGGGTGCGGAGTTCTTCGGCTCGTTCCTGGCGGCGGGCGGTGACCAGGAGGTCGGCCGGGGTCCAGCCGGCTCGGATCATTCCGCTGAGCAGGGCTTCGCCGATCTTGCCGGTGCCGAGGACTGCGACTTTCTGGGTCATGGCGCGGGGTGCCTCCGGGGGTGCGTCGTCCGGAGTACATCCTCGCACCGGGGAGGACTCGGGTGTTCGGGTGTCCGCTGGGCGGGATGTCGGGGGCCGTGACCGGCGGTTCCGGGGCTATGCCGTCCTGCGTCGCAGTGTCGCCGCGCCCAGGGCGAGGACCAGCAGGGCGCAGCCGGCGACGATCAGGGTGTCGCGTACGAACGTGGTGGTCATGTCCGTGTGGCGGAGGACCTCGTTCATGCCGTCCACCGCGTAGGACATGGGGAGGACGTCGGAGATGGTCTCCAGGACCGGGTGCATGTCGTCGCGGGGTGTGAACAGGCCGCAGAGGAGAAGCTGGGGGAAGATCACCGCCGGCATGAACTGGACCGCCTGGAATTCCGAGGCCGCGAAGGCCGAGACGAAGAGGCCGAGGGCCGTGCCGAGGAGCGCGTCGAGGAGGGCCACCAGGAGGAGGAGCCAGGGGCTGCCGGTGACGTCGAGGCCGAGGAACCAGACGGCGAGGCCCGTGGCCAGGGCGGACTGGATGATCGCGAGGGTGCCGAAGGCGAGGGCGTAGCCGGCGATGAGGTCGCCTTTGCCGAGGGGCATGGCGAGGAGGCGTTCGAGGGTGCCCGAGGTGCGTTCGCGCAGGGTGGCGATGGAGGTCACCAGGAACATCGTGATCAGCGGGAAGATCCCGAGCAGGGACGCGCCGATGCTGTCGAAGGTGCGCGGGCTGCCGTCGAAGACGTAGCGCAGCAGGAGCAGCATCACGCAGGGGATGAGGATCAGCAGCGCGATGGTGCGGGGGTCGTGGGCGAGCTGGCGCAGGACGCGGGTTGCTGTGGCGGTGGTTCGGGAGATGTTCAGGGCCTGCGGTGGGGTGGGGGTGGTCGTGGGCGTGGGGGTCATCGCGTCGTCTCCTTTGTGCGGGTTGCCGCCTTTGCCTCGTCCACCAGGTGCAGGAAGGCCTCCTCGACCGTCTCCGCGCCGGTGCGGGTGCGCAGGGCCTCCGGGGTGTCGTCGGCGAGGAGTTCGCCTTCGCGCATGAGGAGGAGGCGGTGGCAGCGTTCTGCCTCGTCCATGACGTGGGAGGAGACGAGGAGTGTCGCGCCGCGGCTCGCCGCGATGTCGTGGAAGAGGGTCCACAGGTCGCGGCGCAGGACCGGATCGAGGCCGACGGTCGGTTCGTCGAGGACCAGGAGTTCGGGGGTGCCGAGGAGGGCTACGGCCAGGGAGACGCGGCTGCGCTGGCCGCCGGAGAGGTTGCCGGCCAGGGAGTCGGCGTGGGTGGTGAGGTCGACGTCGGCTATCGCGCGGGTGACGTTGTCGTGGCGGCGTTCGGCGGCGGGTCGGCCGGGGTCGAGTATCGCGGCGAAGTAGTCGAGGTTCTGGCGGACCGTCAGGTCGTCGTAGACGGACGGGGCCTGGGTGACGTAGCCGATGCGGGTGCGGAGGGTGGGGTGGCCGGCGGGCCTGCCGAGGACGTCCAGGGTGCCGGTGGCCTTGGCCTGGGTGCCGACGATGGCGCGCATCAGGGTGGACTTGCCGCAGCCGGAGGGGCCCAGCAGGCCGGTGATCTGGCCGCGCGGGACCGTGAAGCGGAGGTTGCGCAGGACCGTGCGGGGGCCGCGGGCGACGGTGAGGTTCTCGGCGTGGATGGCTGTGGGCTGAGTGGTGTCGGGGCGTGGTGGGTCGGGAGCATTATTCATCATGTGATGAATAATGCTCCTGGGGGTGGGGTGCGTCAAGCGGGGGTCTTCGCGAGGAGGAGGACCACCTCGTAGACCTCCTCGACGATGCCGTCCGGGAAGGCCTTGCGGAGGTGCTCGCGTTCCTCGGCCAGGAAGGCCGCGGTGTGTTCCTCGCCGTGTACCAGGAAGACCGAGTGGCTGCCGATGTTGGCGAGGTGGGTGTCGACGGGGACGCGGCGGCTCCAGCGGACCGTGCGGCGGGTGAAGTCGAGGCAGCCGGTGGGGTCGGCGGCGCGGGCGTCGACGTTCCGCTTCTCGGCCGCGACGTCGATGCCGAAGTGGCGCTCTGTGCGGGCGGCGGCCGCGGCGATCCACGGCACGTCGAGGGCGTCGGTGTTCCACCAGAGGGCGAGGGCGCCGCCGGGGCGCAGGACGCGGAGGGCCTCCGGGACGGATCGGGCGGGCTCGGTCCAGTGCCAGGCCTGGGCGTAGGTGACGAGGTCGACGGAGGCGTCGGCGAGGGGGAGGTCGTCGCCGGTGCCGCGGATGATCGGGATGCCGGGGAGGGTGCTGCGGAACTGGGCCGCCATGCCGTCGCCGGGTTCCACGGCGATGACGTTCGCGCCTCTTGCGTGGAGGAGGGCGGTCGCTATGCCGGTGCCGGCGCCGATGTCTGCGACGCGGGAGCCGGGGAGGGGGTGGTCGGCCAGGGCTTCTATCGCGTCGAAGAGGGCTGGGGGGTAGGAGGGGCGGTTGGCCGCGTATTGGGCTGCGGCGGTGTTGAAGGAGTGGGCGCGGGCGGTGTGGGTGGGGGGTGTTGGGGTGGGCTGCGTTGGGGTGGGGGGTTCGGTGGTTGGGGATTCGGGGGTGGTTTCGGCTCCGGTGGGGTGGGGGGTGGAGGGGTGTGTGGTCATACGGCCATGGTGGCCGGGGGTGGGGGCGGGGGTGGTGAGATCTCGGTGAGAGGCCGGCGGGTTATGTGCGGCGGCGCTTTTTCGACGGGTTGCCGGAGCGGCGGGTCGTGCGCTGCTCGTGGTGCTTGCGGGCTGCCTCGTACTCCTCGCGGTGCAGCTTTTCGCCGGGGGCCTCGGTGAGGGAGCGGAAGAAGTACGCGAGGAGGGAGCCGACGAAACCGATGGTCAGGAGGCCGCGGAGGGATGCCTGGCGGTCGGGGTCGGGGCGGCGGGTGAAGCCGCCCCAGGTGTGGCGGAAGGCCATCGCGCTGCAGATCGCGAACATCACGACCATGAGGAGCGTGACGAAGCTGCCGATCGCGGCGATCTGGAGGCCCTGGTAGGCGAGGCGGAGGACGAGGCAGGAGACGACTGCGGTGGCGAGTGAGCCGATGGCGACGCCGATGCGGCGGGCTGTGTAGCCGTTGTCGTGGTTCAGCCAGGTCGTGCCGAAGAAGCGGATTGGCTCGGGGTGGGGGCCGAGGGGGCCGTTCTCTGCGCTCACCGGTCGATTATGGCTCGGGGGGTGGAGTGGTGGGGTGTGCCTGCGGCGGCCTGTGCGGGTGTGGTGGGGGTGCGCGCCTTCGACTGCGCTGTGGTGGTGAGTCGGGGCCGCGCCGGGGAGTGTCCGTCCTCGGAACGGCCGATGGGGTTGCGAACCGACTGACTGTCCGTTGACGCGCCAACCGCTGCGGGCAGTCGTGCCGCTGGGGCGGCACGGGTGGGCGATGGGGGTATCCCCTGCTCGAGCGAAGCCGAGAGCTTGGGGGAGGCACCCCGCCACGCCGGGCTGCGCACCCACCCCGCCCCAGCGGCAACTCCGAGCAACGGCGAGAAGCCCAGCCCGGCTACCGCAGGTCAGCCGCAGCGAGGGCGGATGTAGCCGTCGCTGCCCGTGTTCACGTAGGCGTCCGAGACGTACTGGCCGCTCGCGATGTTGTCCCAGATGTTCGTCGTGCCGTACGGGCCCGTGACCCAGGTGCCGGGTGTCTGGCAGTGGATCGGGACTCGGGAGCCCTCGGGCAGGATCTTGACGATCGGGTAGCCGGTGCCGGGACCGCTGCGGACGTTGAGGCGGACGCCTGGTGCGATCGAGAAGTACGTGGCCGCCGCGGCCAGTGTGGTGACCAGCGGCATGCCGGGCTTGTGGGTGCCGCGCTCGGTCTCTTCGACAGGCTCGACTGACATGAAAAACCTCCCCCGTTGCACCCCATGGTTTCCATGGGATCCCGTTGATTCCCCTGAATCACGCCATCAAACACCTGTGCGCAACTCGCCGGCGGAGGCTAGCAAGCCGCCTCTGCCTCGCACGAGTCATCGACTAGGCTCCGTGCGTCGCGCGCGCGGACGAACAGCACGGGGGTGGTCCCATGGCGCCACAGCGAAACGTCGGAGCGGGCCCGGAAGCGGAACTTCCTGAGTACGCCGGTCACTACCGGCTGGAGTCCTGTCTGGGCTCGGGCGGCATGGGGGTCGTTCATCTGGCCCGGAGCACTTCCGGGATGAAGCTCGCCGTGAAGGTCGTGCACGCGGAGTTCGCCGAGGACCCCGAGTTCAGGGGGCGTTTCCGGCAGGAGGTCGGGGCCGCGCGGCGGGTCAGCGGGGCCTTCACCGCGCCCGTCGTGGATGCCGATCCCGAGGCCGGACGGCCCTGGATGGCCACGCTGTTCATTCCGGGCCCGACGCTGGCCCAGGAGGTGAAGCGGAACGGGCCCTTGGCCCCGGCGCAGTTGCGTCGGTTGATGGCCGGGCTCGCGGAGGCGCTGCGTGACATCCACCGGGTCGGGGTGGTGCACCGAGACCTGAAACCGAGCAATGTCCTGCTCGCCGAGGACGGACCGAAGGTCATCGACTTCGGCATTTCCCGGCCAAAGGACAGCGAACTGCGGACCGAGACCGGGAAGCTGATCGGTACGCCGCCGTTCATGGCGCCCGAGCAGTTCCGGCGGCCCAGGGAAGTGGGGCCCGCCGCCGATGTGTTCGCCCTCGGGTCCGTGATGGTGCATGCGGCGACCGGGCGCGGGCCGTTCGACTCCGACAGTCCGTACGTCGTCGCCTATCAGGTCGTGCACGACGAGCCCGAGCTGGCCGGTGTACCCCAAGAGCTGGCGCCGCTCGTGCTGCGGTGTCTCGCCAAGGAGCCCGAGGACCGGCCCTCCCCCGACGAGTTGATGCGGGAACTGCGGTCGGTGGCGGCCTCGTACGACACGCAGGCGTTCATACCGGCGCAGCGGGTGGACGAGGCTCCGGCGGAGGAAGAGGAAGAAGCACCGGCCGCGGAGCAGGAGGGCGGGGGGCCTGCGCCCGGTGTGTCCGAGGGCGAGAAGCCGTCGCGCCGGTCCAGGGTGCGGCTCGGTAAGCGGGCGGCTCTCGGTGCGGGGGCCATCGGGCTGACCGTCGTCGGTGCGCTGGTGTCGGTCGGCTTGCTGGGGGGTGGTGGGCCGGCGCCCGAGGTCGCTCCGCGGACCACGTCGGCCGCGTTCACCGGGTGGGAGGCGCCGCCGTTGTCCGGGAAGGGCACGCCTCAGTGTTCGTACGCGGCGGGGAAGCTGCTGTGTGCGCAGACCGGGCTGGTGTTCGCTCTCGATCCTGTCGACGGGCGGCTGCTGTGGCGGCATCCTCTGGACGGGGTCGCCGCGAGCGGGCCGCCGAGTGGGGCTCCGGTCGTGTCGGGTGGGCTGGTGCCAGCCGGGCTGGGCCAGGGGCCGCGGGTGACGATGCTCGACCCCGGCTCGGGTGACGTTGAGCGGCGGCAGAAGCTGCCCGGGTACGGAGGGCTGCGGGCCGTCGGCGGGATGCTGCTGCTCACCGCGGCCGACGGCACGGTCACCGGCGTGGAAAGCGCCTCGGGTGACGTGAAGTGGCGTCATCGGATTCCGGGACAGGACGCGCCGTACTTCGTCTCGTTCCCCGGTGATCCGCTGGCGTACGCGGCGAGCGTGTCGGGCGACGGGTCGGGCACGAAGGTCACGGCGGTGGATCCGGGCACGGGCGACGTGCGCTGGGACGCGCGGCTGGAGGGGGCGTTGCAGCCTCTCGGGGCTGTGGACGGGGCCGTCGTGTTCGTGGCGGTCGACGCCGTGCGCGGGGAGGCGCGGGCCGTGGTCCGCTACGACCCGGAGAGTCGGGCGAGTGTGCGGGTGCCGTTGCGTATTCCGTTGCAGCAGGTGGAGGGGAGTGTGCGCGGGGGCGTCGTTCATCTGATGGCGACGGGTGGGTCGCTGGTCGCCGTCGATCTGGAGGCGCGGAGGCAGCGGTGGAGTCTGGAGACGGGTGTCGTGCGGGGGTCGACGCCGGTCGCGGGCGACCGGTACGTGTACGTGACCGTGCCGGACGGGCGGCTGCTCGCCGTCGACGCGCGGCGCGGGACGCTCGTCGGCGAGACGTCTGTGCGACTGGGCGACAGGTCGGACCGGGTTCCGGCCGCGCTCCCCGAGCCCCTGCTCGTGGACGACCGCGTCTACGCCGGTGCGCCGGACGGGACCGTCTTCGCCGTGAACGGGCGTGATCCGTCCGGCTGGTAGGGCGTGGGAAGCGCACGCGGCAGGGCCGCCTCCGGGAGACCGGGGGCGGCCCTGCCGCGTGGAGCGCTCAGCCCAGCATCGTCACGTCGCGCACGGCGCCCTTGTCCGCGCTGGTCGCCATCGCCGCGTAGGCCCGCAGCGCCGCCGAGACCTTGCGGTCGCGGTTCTTCGGGGCGTACACGCCGTTCAGCGCCTGCTCGCGGCGGGCCAGCTCGGCGTCGCCGACGAGGAGCTCGATGGAGCGGTTCGGGATGTCGATGCGGATGCGGTCGCCGTCCTCGACGAGGGCGATGGTGCCGCCGCCGGCCGCCTCGGGCGAGGCGTGCCCGATGGAGAGGCCGGACGTGCCGCCGGAGAAGCGGCCGTCGGTGATCAGGGCGCAGGTCTTGCCGAGGCCGCGGCCCTTCAGGTACGAGGTCGGGTAGAGCATCTCCTGCATGCCGGGGCCGCCCTTGGGGCCCTCGTAGCGGATGACGACGACGTCGCCCTCCTTGATCTGCTTCAGCAGGATCTTCTCGACGGCCTCCTCCTGCGACTCGCAGACGACCGCCGGGCCCTCGAAGGTCCAGATCGACTCGTCGACGCCGGCCGTCTTCACCACGCAGCCGTCGACCGCGAGGTTGCCCTTGAGGACCGCGAGGCCGCCGTCCTTGGAGTACGCGTGCTCGACGGAGCGGATGCAGCCGCCCTCGGCGTCCTCGTCGAGGGCCTCCCAGCGCTCGGACTGGGAGAAGGCCTCGGCGGAGCGGACGCAGCCGGGGGCCGCGTGCCACAGCTCGATCGCCTCGGGGGAGGGGGAGCCGCCGCGCACGTCCCAGGTCTTCAGCCAGTCGTCCAGGGACGGGCTGTGGACCGAATGCACGTCCTCGTTGAGCAGGCCCCCGCGGTGCAGCTCGCCGAGGAGGGCGGGGATGCCGCCGGCGCGGTGCACGTCCTCCATGTAGTACGTGCGGTCCTTGGCGACGTTCGGCGCCACCTTGGCCAGGCAGGGGACCCGGCGGGAGACCGCGTCGATCTCCTCCAGGCCGAAGGGGACGCCGGCCTCCTGGGCCGCTGCCAGCAGGTGCAGGATCGTGTTGGTCGAGCCGCCCATCGCGATGTCGAGGGCCATCGCGTTCTCGAAGGCCGCGAAGGTGGCGATGTTGCGCGGCAGGACCGTCTCGTCGTCCTGCTCGTAGTAGCGGCGGGTGATGTCCATGACCGTGTTGGCCGCGTCGACGTACAGCTGTTTGCGGGCCGTGTGGGTGGCCAGCACCGAGCCGTTGCCGGGGAGGGAGAGGCCGATGGCCTCGGTGAGGCAGTTCATCGAGTTGGCGGTGAACATGCCGGAACACGAGCCGCAGGTCGGACAGGCGTTCTCCTCGATACGGAGGATGTCCTCGTCCGAGATCTTGTCGTTCACGGCGTCGGAGATCGCGTCGACCAGGTCGAGCGTGCGGACCGTGCCGTCGACCAGGGTGGCCCGGCCGGACTCCATCGGGCCGCCGGAGACGAAGACCGTCGGGATGTTCAGGCGCAGGGCCGCGTTGAGCATGCCCGGGGTGATCTTGTCGCAGTTGGAGATGCAGATCAGGGCGTCGGCGCAGTGGGCCTCGACCATGTACTCCACGCTGTCCGCGATCAGGTCGCGGGAGGGGAGGCTGTAGAGCATGCCGCCGTGGCCCATGGCGATGCCGTCGTCGACGGCGATCGTGTTGAACTCGCGCGGGATGCCGCCGGCCTCGACGATCGCCTCGCTGACGATCCGGCCGACCGGCTGGAGGTGGGTGTGGCCGGGCACGAACTCCGTGAAGCTGTTGGCGACCGCGATGATCGGCTTGCGGCCGATGTCCGCACCCGGTACACCGGAGGCGCGCATAAGGGCGCGGGCGCCCGCCATGTTGCGGCCGTGAGTGACTGTGCGGGACCTCAGCTCGGGCATCGTCGCTCGCTCCTTCAGAGACTGCGTCAGATGATTCGGAGATTTCTGACTGCTACCGAGCGTACGCCGGTCATCCAGAGGGCGGGACGGAGTGTCCGGAATGCGGGATGCCCATCTCGGCCGACGGCGGTTCAGGGCCCGGTGAGGTGGCCCTGTACGACCGGTGCCAGCCGCGCGATGATCTGCTCGGGATCCGCCGAGGCCAGCGGCTCGACCTTGATGACGTACCGCAGCATCGCGGTGCCCACGAGCTGGGCGGCGGCGAGCTCGGCCCGCAGTTCGGCGTCCGGCAGGTCCAGTCGTACGGCGATGCGGCGCAGGACCTGGGTCGCGATGATGCGGCGGAAGACGGCCGCCGCGGTCTCGTTGGTGACGGCGGAGCGGACGACGGCGAGCAGGGGCGTGCGGGTGGCCGGGTTCTCCCAGATGCCGAAGAAGAAGCGCGCCAGGCGCTCCCCCACGCCGTCGAGCGGGCCCTCCTCGATGGCCTTCGGTGCCTGCAGGGCGGGTCCGAAGGACTGGGTGATCGCCGCCTCGAAGACCTGCTCCTTCTTCCCGAAGTAGTGGTGCACGAGCGCCGAGTCGACCCCGGCCGCCTTGGCGATGCCGCGCACGGACGTCTTCTCGTAGCCGCGTTCGGAGAACTCGTCGCGGGCGGCGGTCAGGATGCGGTCACGGGTGTCGGCCGACTCCGTGCGCGGGGGGCGGCCACGGCGACGGGCGGTGATCCCCGTGCCGGCCGGGGGCCCGCCCGGGGGCAGGTCGCTCATCGTCTCGCCGTTTCGGTCGTCGGCTCGGCGCCCTCGTTCATCGCCTCGGCACCTTCACCGCCGAGGCCAGGTGCAGGCGCGTGAAGGCCAGCGCCTCCGCCAGGTCGGCCTCGCGCTCCGCGCTCGACATGGCGCGGCGGGTGTTGACCTCGATCACGACGTGCCCGTCGAAGCCGGTCAGGGCGAGCCGCTCCAGCACCTCGGCGCAGGGCTGGGTGCCGCGCCCGGGCACGAGGTGCTCGTCCTTGGCCGAGCCCCTGCCGTCGGCGAGGTGGACGTGGCCCAGGCGGTCGCCCATCCGGTCGACCATGTCCAGCGCGTCGGCGCGGGCCGTCGCGGTGTGGCTGAGGTCGATCGTGAAGTGGCGGTAGTCGTCCTTCGTCACGTCCCAGTCGGGGGCGTACGCGAGCATCTCGCGGTCGCGGTAGCGCCAGGGGTACATGTTCTCGACGGCGAACCGTACGTCCGTCTCGTTCGCCATGCGCCAGATGCCCGCGACGAAGTCCCTGGCGTACTGGCGCTGCCAGCGGAAGGGCGGGTGGACGACGACGGTGCTCGCGTCGAGCTTCTCGGCCGCCGCGCGGGCCCGCTGGAGCTTGGTCCAGGGGTCCGTGGACCAGACGCGCTGCGTGATGAGCAGGCAGGGGGCGTGCACGGCCAGGACCGGGATCTGGTGGTAGTCGCTGAGTCTGCGCAGGGCCTCGATGTCCTGGCTGACGGGGTCGGTCCAGACCATGACCTCGACTCCGTCGTAGCCGAGGCGCGCGGCGATCTCGAAGGCCGTGGCCGTCGACTCCGGGTAGACCGAGGCCGTCGACAGGGCGACCTTCGCGTCCGGGATCTTTACGGCTGGCTCTGCCATGCAGGACAGATTACGGGGTGTGGTCGGGGTGGAGCGGGGTGCCTGTTCGCCGTTGTGGTGTTTGCCACGGGCGGGCATGGTGCAAGGACCCCTAAACGGACTCCATGTGATCCAGGCGACGCAGGATCACGCCCTCCCTGAGCGCCCACGGGCAGATTTCCAGGCGCTCCACGCCGAAGAGGTCCATCGCGGCCTCGGCCACCAGCGCCCCCGCCAGCAGCTGGCCCGCCCTGCCCTCCGAGACGCCCGGGAGCTCGGCTCGTTCCGCCTCCGTCATGCCGGCCAGCCTCGGGACCCAGCCCTCCAGGGACTCCCGCTTGAGTTCGCGCTGGACGTAGAGGCCCTCGGCGGAGCGGGCGGCTCCGGCGATGCGGGCGAGCTGCTTGAAGGTCTTGGACGTGGCGACGACGTGGTCGCGCCCGCCGAAGCGGCTGAACTCGCCGACCGTGCGGGCGATCTCGGTCCGGACGTGCCGGCGCAGGGCCCGGACGTCGTCGGGGGCGGGCGGGTCGCCGGGCAGCCAGCCGGCGGTGAGGCGGCCGGCGCCCAGCGGCAGGGAGGCGGCCGCGTCGGGTTCCTCGTCGATGCCGTAGGCGATCTCCAGGGAGCCGCCGCCGATGTCCAGGACCAGTAGTTTCCCTGCCGACCAGCCGAACCAGCGGCGGGCGGCGAGGAAGGTGAGGCGGGCCTCCTCCTCGCCGGTGAGGACCTGGAGCTCGACGCCGGTCTCGGTGCGCACGCGCGCGAGGACGTCGTCGGCGTTGCGGGCCTCGCGCACGGCGGAGGTGGCGAACGTCAGGAGGTCCTCGACGCCCTTGTCCTCGGCGGCCTGGAGCGACTCCTGGACGACCGAGATCAGCCGGTCGACGCCCTGGGGGCCGATCGCGCCGTCGTCGTCGAGGAGCTGGGCGAGGCGTAGTTCCGCCTTGTGCGAGTGCGCGGGCAACGGGCACGCGCCGGGGTGCGCATCCACCACGAGCAGATGCACCGTGTTCGATCCCACGTCGAGGACACCGAGTCTCATGTACGGAACGCTACTGCCAGCCGTGCCGTCCTCCGTCCTCGGTGCGGGCACAAGGCCCGTACTCTGGACCCGTGCCAAAGACGAAAAAGGCGAAGCGCGACAAATCACCGAGCGTCCCGCGGTCCGACGAGAAGGGCCTCGACTTCGCCCGTGCCTGGGTGGAGTTTCCTGATCCGGCGGACGACGAGCAGGTCTTCCGCTGCGATCTGACATGGCTGACCTCTCGCTGGAACTGCATCTTCGGCAGCGGCTGCCAGGGCATCCAGGCCGGCCGCGCGGACGACGGGTGCTGCACGTTGGGTGCCCACTTCTCCGACGAGGACGACGAGAAGCGGGTCGCCGAGCATGTGGCGAGGCTCACGCCGGACATCTGGCAGCACCACGCCGAGGGCACGCGGGGCGGCTGGATCTCCGAGGACGAGGACGGCGACCGGCAGACACGTCCCTTCCAGGGCTCGTGCATCTTCCAGAACCGGCCCGGCTTCGCGGGCGGCGCGGGCTGCTCGCTGCACATCCTCGCCCTGAAGGAGGGCCGCGAGCCGCTGGAGACCAAGCCGGACGTGTGCTGGCAGCTGCCGGTGCGGCGGACCTACGAGTGGATCGACCGGCCCGACGACACGCGTGTGCTCCAGGTGTCGATCGGTGAGTACGACCGCCGCGGCTGGGGGCCGGGCGGCCACGACCTGCACTGGTGGTGCACCTCGGCGACCTCGGCGCACGGCGCGGGCGAGCCGGTGTACGTCTCCTACCGGCCGGAGCTGATCGAGCTGATGGGCAAGGCCGGCTACGACCGGCTGGTGGAGCTGTGCGAGGAGCGGCTGGCCTCGCAGCTGCCGTTGCTGGCGCCGCATCCGGCGGATCCGGTCGACTGAGGTCCGCGACCACTTCGGATTTCAGGACTTTCGGGGCTGCTAGGGCCGTCTAGGACGTGGACGGGCTCGGGTCGCCGCCGTCCGAGGGCGGGGGCGTCGAGCCCGTCGGTTCCGTCGGGTCCGGGTCCGGGTCCGGGTCCGTTGGTGTGGGTGTGGGGTCCGGGTCGGGTGACGGGGGCGGGGTGGTCGGCGCCGGGTCCGGTGGGGCCGAGGTCGTGGGCGTCGGGTCGGGCTGGGTCTCAGGCGGGTCGCCCGGGCCGCCGGGGCGGGGGTCCGGACGCGGGCCGGGGTCGGAGGGGCTGGGCGCGGTGCCGAAGCCCTCGATGTGGACGACGGCGCCCACCGGTGCGACCGCCACCTGCGCGTGCCAGGGGCCGGAGGGCTCCCGCAGCTGGTCGACGTACACCTTGATCGTCAACGACTCGCCGGGCCGGAGCGTTCCCGACGACTGGCTCAGGTAGAGCCAGTCCGCTCCCGTGGACGCGGACCAGCGGACCGGGGCCGGGCCCGTGACGCTCAGGGTGACGAGGGTGGTGTCGCCGCTGTTGCCGGCCGTGACCTCCAGGCCGGCCGCGCTCTTGCCGGCGCCGGCGACGCCGATGACCTCCACGGAGACGTCGGCCTTGCCGTTCTTGCCGAAGCGGGGACCGGGGCTGGTGCTCGCGTTGCCGGTGTTCTCGTAGCCGCCGCCGGCCATCTCGCCGTCCAGGCCGAACGGGTCGTCCGCCTCGCGTGCGGAGGCGGAGCGGACGTCGTGGCCCTCGCCGACGGGGGTGCCCCGGTAGGTGGTCCACAGGGCGAGCACGGGGGCGGCCACGACGGTGGCGACGACGGTCGTGGTGACGGCACGCGCGCGCAGGCGGTCCCTTCGGGCGGCACGGTCCTTGGGATCCATCGGGAAGCCGCGCCGGTCGAAGCGGGGTCCGGCGCCACGCGCGCGTGGGTGGTGGGCCATGGCGACGTGCAGGGCCGCGCGCGGGGCCGGCAGGACGGGCAGTTCGGCGGGTGTGACGCTCGTGCCGGGCCAGCGGCCGGGGATGGCGCGCTCGGCGGTGCGGCGGCAGCGCGGGCAGTCGTCGACGTGCCGGACGAGTTCGCGGCGCAGGGCCGTGCCGAGCACGGGCCGGTCGTCGCCGACGAGGTGCGCGACGCTCGGACACGCCCCGGTCTCGACCACGGCCAGGGCCGCACGCGTGCGTTCCACCTCGCAGGCAGCGGAGGCGAGCAGGTCGCGGGCGGCGGCCGGGTCCATGCCCAGGACGGCGGCGACCTCCTGGGCGGCGAGGTGGTGGCGCACGGCCAGTTCGAGCGCCTCGCGCTGCTCCGGGGTGGTGCCGGCGGCCTCCGGCCAGGCCAGCAGGGCCAGTTCGCGCCGCCGCCGCTCCCGGACCTCCTCGGAGACGGCCGGGCCGGCCGGCCGGTCGGCGCGCTGCGGGCGGCCCACCGCGTGGCTGCTCTGACGTTTCTGCTTGGCCTCGGCCAGCTTGCGCAGGCACGCCCAGCGGGCCAGCGCGTACAGCCACGCCCTGCGGTCGGCGGGGGCGTCGGGTACGTGCTTGCCGCGGCGTTCGGCGAGGGCGAGGGCGTCGCCCAGGGCGGCGGTGGCGGCGTCGTGGTCGCAGAGCACGGACAGGCAGTACGTGAACAGGCCGTCCAGGTAGGGCTCGTAGCGCGCGGGCGGCCGCTGCGCCAGCGTGCGCGCCGCCCCGCGGTCACGCGCTTCCCGGTGCGCCCGGTGCGGGCCGGCCGTGCGGGTCGAGCGGGTCGAGATCTCCGGAGTACTGCTCATCATTCGGCGACCGTAGGGGGCCGGGAGTGACACCTTCCGGCGGCTTGAGCACATTTAATCCGTACGGGTGAAACGATCCCTCAAATGGGGACATGAACCAGTGGTTCCGCCGCTGGCGCGGGGTGGCGGAGCCCTGGCGCGCAGGTGGCCGACCCGGTCGGTCCCCGCGTTGTCAGCGCCTGCGGCTACGGTTTCGTCCATGGCTGCCCGTACGAAGACCACCAAGGACCGCCCGTCCTACCGCTGCACGGAGTGCGGCTGGCAGACGGCGAAGTGGCTCGGCCGCTGCCCCGAGTGCCAGGCCTGGGGGACGGTCGAGGAGTACGGCACGCCCGCGGTCCGTACGACGACACCGGGGCGGGTCACCACCTCCGCCGTGCCCATCGGCCAGGTGGACGGCCGCCAGGCCACCGCCCGCTCCACCGGCGTGCCCGAGCTGGACCGCGTGCTCGGTGGCGGACTGGTGCCCGGCGCGGTGGTGCTGGTCGCGGGCGAGCCCGGCGTCGGCAAGTCGACGCTCCTGCTCGACGTGGCGGCCAAGTCGGCGAGCGACGAGCACCGCACGCTGTATGTCACGGGCGAGGAGTCGGCGAGCCAGGTCCGGCTGCGCGCCGACCGCATCGGCGCCATCGACGACCACCTCTACCTGGCCGCCGAGACGGATCTGGCGGCGGTGCTGGGCCACTTGGACGCGGTGAAACCGTCGCTGCTGATCATGGACTCGGTGCAGACGGTGGCCTCCCCGGAGATCGACGGCGCACCCGGCGGCATGGCCCAGGTGCGGGAGGTCGCCGGGGCCCTGATCCGGGCCTCCAAGGAGCGCGGCATGTCCACGCTGCTCGTGGGCCATGTCACCAAGGACGGCGCCATCGCGGGCCCGCGCCTGCTGGAACACCTGGTGGACGTCGTCCTGCACTTCGAGGGCGACCGGCACGCCCGCCTCCGGCTCGTCCGGGGCGTCAAGAACCGCTACGGCACCACCGACGAGGTCGGCTGCTTCGAGCTGCACGACGAGGGCATCACGGGCCTGACCGACCCGAGCGGACTCTTCCTGACCCGTCGGGCCGAACCGGTCCCGGGCACCTGCCTGACCGTCACTCTGGAGGGCCGCCGCCCGCTGGTCGCCGAGGTCCAGGCGCTCACGGTCGACTCGCAGATCCCCTCCCCGCGCCGCACCACCTCGGGCCTGGAGACCTCCCGGGTCTCGATGATGCTGGCGGTGCTGGAACAGCGTGGACGGATCAGCGCCTTGGGCAAAAGGGACATCTACTCCGCGACGGTCGGTGGTGTGAAGCTCTCGGAACCGGCCGCGGACCTGGCCGTCGCCCTCGCGCTGGCCAGCGCTGCGAGTGACACACCTCTCCCCAAGAACCTCGTCGCGATCGGGGAAGTCGGCCTCGCGGGCGAGGTGAGAAGGGTCACGGGCGTGCAGCGCAGACTGGCCGAAGCCCACCGTCTGGGCTTCACACACGCCCTCGTACCAGGCGACCCGGGCAAGATCCCCTCGGGTATGAAGGTTCTGGAAGTCGCGGACATAGGGGACGCCCTGCGGGTCCTCCCCCGGTCCCGTCGCAGAGAGGCCCCACGGGACGAGGAGGGTCGCCGGTAGACTTTGCCCTGGTCTCGCCCGTCCGTGCGAACCAGGTGTGCGACACGGGGGCGCCCCAGAACCTGCGACCGGAGGAGTGCAGTGGCAGCCAACGACCGGGCATCAGCTCCCGGAAAGTCCGGCGGGAGTGCCGGTACCGATGGCCTGATGCGCGCCTCGCTGAGCGCCGTGGCGCCCGGAACCGCCCTGCGTGACGGCCTGGAGCGCGTGCTCCGCGGCAACACCGGCGGACTCATCGTCCTCGGCTCCGACAAGACGGTCGAGGCGCTGTGCACCGGCGGTTTCGTGCTGGACGTCGAGTTCACCGCGACCCGTCTGCGCGAGCTGTGCAAGCTGGACGGCGGCATCGTGCTGTCCTCGGACCTGTCGAAGATCCTGCGCGCGGGCGTGCAGCTGGTCCCCGACCCGACGATCCCCACGGAGGAGACGGGCACCCGGCACCGCACGGCGGACCGCGTCAGCAAGCAGGTCGGCTTCCCGGTCGTCTCGGTCTCCCAGTCGATGCGGCTGATCGCGCTGTACGTGGACGGCCAGCGCCGCGTCCTGGAGGACTCGGCGGCGATCCTGTCCCGCGCCAACCAGGCCCTGGCCACCCTGGAGCGCTACAAGCTCCGCCTCGACGAGGTCGCGGGCACGCTGTCGGCGCTGGAGATCGAGGACCTGGTGACCGTCCGGGACGTCTCGGCGGTCGCCCAGCGGCTGGAGATGGTGCGCCGCATCGCCACGGAGATCGCCGAGTACGTGGTGGAGCTGGGCACGGACGGCCGACTGCTGGCCCTCCAGCTCGACGAGCTGATCGCCGGTGTGGAGCCCGAGCGCGAGCTGGTCGTCCGGGACTACGTCCCCGAGCCCACCGCCAAGCGCTCCCGCACGGTCGACGAGGCGCTGGCCGAGCTGGACGCCCTCACCCACGCCGAGCTTCTCGAACTGCCCACGGTGGCACGGGCGTTGGGCTACACCGGTTCGCCCGAGACGCTGGACTCGGCGGTGTCGCCGCGCGGCTTCCGCCTGCTCGCCAAGGTGCCCCGGCTCCCCGGCGCGATCATCGACCGCCTGGTCGAGCACTTCGGCGGTCTGCAGAAGCTGCTCGCCGCGAGCGTCGACGACCTCCAGACGGTGGACGGCGTCGGCGAGGCCCGGGCGCGCAGCGTCCGGGAGGGGCTGTCGCGACTGGCGGAGTCGTCGATCCTGGAGCGGTACGTCTAGCCGCACGTTTTGAGACACACGGCTGTCACGCCTGAGGGCGGTACCCGGCAAGGGGTACCGCCCTCGGGTGTCTGAGCCACCGGGTTCTAGTCGGCCGACAGCACGAACGACGTCTGTACCTTCGCAAAGCCCGGAGCCTTCGCTTCCACCAGGTACGTGCCCGTCCCGGCCGAGCCCGCCGGAGGCGTGGCGCACTCGGGGACGCTCGGCTTGCGGTCCCAGCTCACGGTGTAGGTGATGCCGCTGCCCGCGGGCACCCGGTACAGCTGGTGCGCGGCGGCCTTGGGGCAGTCCTTGGAGGACCAGTAGGCGTCGTCGGAGCTCGCCGGGGTGATCGTGAACACCGCGTTCTTCGGCCCGAGATCGATCTTGCAGTCGCTGCCGGAGATGTTCCGCGCGGTCAGCAGGAACGTGGGCGTCTGCTCGGGGTCGTAGGTGTTGTGCCGGCTGCGCAGGCTGAACTTGACCACGCTGGCGGTGCAGTTGGGCAGCGTGGAACCGGCCGGCAGCGTGTCGCCCACGCCGACGCCGCCCACCGTGGTACCACCGCCGGAACCACCGGCGCCGCCCGATCCGCCGGCCCCACCGGATCCGCCCGAGCCGGAACCGCCGCCGGAACCCGTGCCGGAACCGCCCTCGGAGCCGTCGCCGGAACCGTCCCCCGACCCGGACGACGAACCGCCGGAGCCCGTGCCGCCCGACTCGTCGCGTCCGCCGGGCGCTTGGCTGATGGCCGGACCCGAACTCGACGGGCCGGGCGTGATGGAGGACGCGGGATTCTTGCCGTTGGCCTCGTTGTCGCGGTCCTTGCCGCCCCCGCCGCCCATGGTCACGATCCAGGTGGTCAGCAGCGCCAACAGGGCGACCACAGACACCAGTACGACCCTCCGACGCCAGTAGATGGAGGAGGGAAGCGGCCCGACCGGATTGCGCAGAGATCCCACGGCGCAAACCTTACGAGAGATCGGCGCGTTCGCTTGTCCCACCCGCCGCTCGGGACCACAACTTTTCCGGATCATCATCCCGGAAACCACCGCCCCACCCCTGTCTTTCGACAGGTACGGCACGCGACGATCGCTGGGTGTGACGGTATCGACCCGCCGCCTACCGTCCGTGACCATGAACTTCGAGGACAGCGCGCTCTACCGCGACATCACCGACTTCGCCCACGGCACCCCGATGTGGGTACAGCACGGGGCCGGTATATGGACGGAGGCCGGACTGCTGGTCTTCGTCGCGTTGTTCGCCACCGCCTGGTGGCGTGCCCGCCGCGACACTGCCCACGCGTTCGCGATCGCGGCCCTCGCACCTCTGGCCACGGCCGTGGCGTACGTGTGCAGTGAGGTGCTCAAGTCCGTGGTCGCACAGGAGCGTCCGTGCCGGGCGGTCGCCGGTGCGGCCGCGTCCCTCGCCGAATGCCCACCGCACGGCGACTGGTCCTTCCCGTCCAACCACGCCACGATCGCGGGCGCAGCGGCGGTCGCCCTCGCCCTGGTCCGGCGCGCGCTCCTGTGGCTGACGGCCCCGCTCGCCCTGCTCATGGCCTTGTCCCGGGTCTTCGTCGGCGTGCACTATCCGCACGACGTCGTCGCGGGGCTGGGGCTGGGCACGCTCGTCGTTCTCGTCGCCGTACGGCTGGGCACGGGCCCGGCTACGCGGCTGGCCGAGGCGATGCGCACCTCGTCGGCGCCGGCCGTGCGGTGGTTCACCGGGCCGGGCGCGGCGCCCGTCGCGTCGTACGGCTCGCACGCGCGGCGCTGAGCCGACCGGTGTGCGCATCACCGAGCCGGGACGCGCCCCCACCGCTGCGCCGCCCGGGCCGTCACGACTCCACCAGCCCCGACTCGTACGCCACGATCGCCGCCTGCACCCGGTTGCGCACGCCCAGCCGGTCCAGCACCGCGCTCACGTACGCCTTCACCGTGCCCTCGACGAGGTGCAGCCGGGCGGCGATCTCCGGGTTGGACAGGCCGGCGCCGACCAGGCCGAGCACCTCGCGTTCGCGGGGGCTCAGCACGGCCACGCGTGCGCGTGCCTGTGCCTCACGGGTGAGCCGGCCGCCACCGAGGCCCTCGTCGATGACGTACCGGGCCACCTTGGGCGAGAGGAACGCGGCGCCGGCGGCCACCGCCCGTACGCCGGCTATGAGTTCGTACGGGTCCCCGGACTTCAGCAGGAAGCCGGTGGCGCCGCCGCCGAGGGCACGGGTCACGTAGGCGCCCTCGGAGAAGGTGGTGAGCATCGCGACGGCCGTGCCGGGCACGGTTCGTACGATCTCCTCCGCCGCGGTGAGGCCGTCCAGGCGGGGCATGCGGATGTCGAGCAGGGCCACGTCCGGGCGGTGGGCACGGGCCAGCTCGACCGCCTCGCGGCCGTCGCCCGCCTCGGCGACGACCTCCGTGGCGCCGCTGCTGCCCAGGATGGCGCGTACTCCGGCCCGGACCATGGCCTCGTCGTCGGCCAGCAGCACGCGAATCGCCGTGCTTACCTCGCTCATCGTGCGAACTCCTAGTGTTCTTCCCGGCCTTCGCCGGACCGGCTGATGGCCGGCACCACGTCCTTGGCGACCAGCCGCCCGGCGTCGAAGCACAGTCTGAAGTGGTCGACGGAGACGAAGAGTTCGCCGCTCGCGCGGTAGTAGCGGCAGTCGGCTCCCTCGGGTGGGGCGGGAGCCCGGTCGTCGGGCGGGTCGTTCACGTCACGCTCGGGCAGCACGCGCTCGACGTCGGCCGCCGGGGCGCCGAGGCGCAGTTTCGCGTACGCGGCGGGTTCGAGCACCGAGTGCGTCTCAGCGTACGCGTACCAGCCGAAGGCGGCACCGACGAGGACGACACCCACACCGGCCGCGGTGCCGAGGCCGACGGCGAAACGACGCCGGGCGTGCGTGAACGGCGCGCGGGCGGGGCCTGCCGGTCTGACCGCGGTCCGCTGCTCGAGGACGTACGCCCGGACCCGGAAGCCCTCCTTGTACGGGCCCGCCTCGAAGGTGCCGCCGACGGCGGTCACGGCGGCCCGCAGCCCGAGCAGGCCCGTGCCGCCCCGGGAGGGCCGGGAGCAGTCCTGGGTGGCCCGGCCGTTGGTGATGGTGACGGACGCCCCCGCGGCCCGCCCCGTCACCGCCACGGTCACGGGAGCGCCCGGTGCGTGCCGTGCCGCGTTGGTCAGTGCCTCCCGGACCACGCGGTGCAGCAGCCGTTCGGCGACCCCGCCGGGCGCCGCGGCCGGGCCCTGCCCGGCGGGCTCCCAGCGCACCGGGAGGCCCGATTCCGCGGCCCGGGCGACGAGTTGCTCCAGGGTCTCGCCCGCCGGGGCCAGCGGTACGGGCTCGTCGTCGTCCTCGCGCAGGACGCCGATGATGCGGTGCAGCCGGTCCGTGGCGTCGGCGGCCGCCGCGCGCAGGTCGGCCGCCGCGGCCCGGTGCTCGCCGACGAGTCCGGGGGCGACCTGGAGGGCGCCCGCGCGCAGGGCGATCAGGCTCAGCTCGTGGCCGAGGGAGTCGTGCATGTCCTGGGCGATCCGGGCCCGTTCGCGCAGCCGGGCGCGTTCCTCGGCGAGGCGGGCCTCGTCCTCCAGCCGGGCGGCGCGCAGCCACCCCGCCTCGGCCAGCTCGCGGCTCTGCCGCCAGTAGCGCCCGCCGAGCCAGGGGAAGACGCAGCCGAAGAGCAGCGTGCCCGTCATGACGAGCCACTCGGGGACCGGGTCTACGCCGACGAGCACGATCCGGGCGGTGCCGACGCAGCCGACGGCCGCGAAGCACAGCGCCGCGGGGCGTGCCCGGCCCGCCCGCAGCCCGAGCAGCAGCGCGAACACGCCGAGGGCCGGGCCGTAGGAGACGGTGAACAGGGACGGGGTGGCGGCGAGGCTCAGGGCCGCCGCCAGCCCGAAGGCCGCGAGCGGCAGCCGCCGGGACAGGCCGGCCGCGACCGCCAGGACCGTCACACCGGCCAGTTGCTGCCAGAGGGGACGCGGCTCGTTCAGCCCGATCCGGTCCGCCGTGAGCGCGGGCAGGGCGAGGGCCGCCCAGAGCAGGGCGCAGCCGCCGAGCCGGGCGGGACGAGGACGTTCCATTCGCCCGACGCTATAGGCGGACGGCGGGGCGGCACCGCTGCCGATCGTCAGGTACGCCTGTCCCTCCTGGGTGGTGGTGTGCCCGGATCGCGGCCCCCGCGTGGCAGGATCGAATGGCCATGACTGCTCCCACGAAGCCCCCGCACACCAGCCCCACCGACCCCGCGCCCGGCCCGCCCCCCGGCGGGAGCCTGCACTCCCCCGTCATCGACTGGTTCGACGAGAACGCCCGTGACCTGCCGTGGCGGCGCCCCGAGGCCGGGGCGTGGGGTGTGATGGTCAGTGAGTTCATGCTCCAGCAGACGCCGGTGAACCGCGTCCTGCCCGTCTACGAGCAGTGGCTGGCCCGCTGGCCGCGCCCCGCCGACCTGGCCAAGGAGGCGCCGGGCGAGGCGGTCCGCGCCTGGGGCCGGCTCGGCTACCCGCGCCGCGCCCTCCGGTTGCACGGCACCGCCGTCGCGATAACGGAACGGCACGGCGGTGACGTACCGGCCGACCACGCCCAGCTGCTGGCGCTGCCCGGCATCGGCGAGTACACGGCCGCCGCCGTCGCCTCCTTCGCCTACGGGCAGCGCCATCCGGTGCTGGACACCAATGTGCGCCGGGTCTTCGCCCGCGCGGTCACCGGCGTGCAGTACCCGCCGAACGCCACCACCGCCGCCGAGCGCAAGCTCGCCCGCGCGCTGCTGCCCGAGGACGAGCCGACCGCCGCGCGCTGGGCCGCCGCCTCCATGGAGCTGGGCGCCCTGGTGTGCACGGCCAAGAGCGAGTCGTGCCACCGCTGCCCGATCGCCGCGCAGTGCGCGTGGCGGCTGGCGGGCAAGCCGGAGCACGACGGGCCGCCGCGTCGCGGCCAGACGTACGCGGGCACCGACCGGCAGGTCCGCGGGCGGCTGCTCGCCGTGCTGCGGGAGGCGCACGGTCCGGTTCCGCAGTCGGCCCTGGACCGCGTGTGGCACGAGCCGGTGCAGCGGGCCCGCGCCCTGGACGGCCTCGTCGCCGACGGTCTGGTGGAGCCGCTCGAGGACGGGCTGTACCGGCTGCCGCTGACCTGACGTACAGGCAGGTCACAGGCGCGGGTCGTCGCCCGTCACAGTGATCGGGGTGGACAGATCACCCTTAATCCACCCCAACACGCCCACCGCTCTACCCCGTTCCGACGTCCGTTACACAACCGACGGACAGCCGAGTGCTAGCCGAAGGCTGCTTCGGACAGTGCCGTGACAACGCCTCCGTACCTTCAATTCCGTTCCCGGAAGACACGGGACAAGCACGGAACACAGGCAGTACACGGGCGGCGCGGAGCCGGCCCGTAACGGGGAAGCGGGAGGCGGTTCACCATGGCGCAGGGCGAGGTGCTCGAGTTCGAGGAGTACGTCCGCACGCGGCAGGACGCGCTGCTGCGCAGTGCCCGCCGTCTGGTCCCGGACCCGACGGACGCGCAGGACCTGCTGCAGACCGCGCTGGTACGGACGTACGGCCGCTGGGAGACCATAGAGGACAAGCGGCTGGCGGACGCCTACCTGCGCCGGGTGATGATCAACACGCGGACGGAGTGGTGGCGGGCCCGCAAGCTGGAGGAGGTGCCGACCGAGCAGCTCCCGGACGCCTCGGTCGACGACTCCACCGAGCAGCACGCGGACCGCGCCCTGCTGATGGACGTCATGAAGGTGCTCGCCCCGAAGCAGCGCAGTGTCGTCGTACTGCGACACTGGGAGCAGATGTCCACAGAAGAGACGGCCGCCGCCCTCGGCATGTCGGCCGGAACGGTCAAGAGCACGCTGCACCGGGCGCTCGCCCGGCTCCGCGAGGAGCTGGAGTCCCGCGATCTGGACGCACGCGCGCTGGAGCGTGAGGAGCGGGAGCGGTGCGCGGCCTGACCGGCGAGGGGTCTGCACGGACCCGGGGCAGCATCCAGGCGGTGAGTACGGCCCTGGCCGTGCTCACCGCCCTCGCCCTTTTCGTGTCCGCATGCGGCGCGGGCGGCACCGGCGCCCGAGACGAGGGCCCGGCGCACTCCGACTCGGTGGCGGGCGCCGCCGTCACACCGTCCGCCGCGCCGTCGAAGACGCCCGACACGGTCGACGCGGTCCGGCTCGTCAAGGACGACCCGAAGGTCTCCCCCGAGGTGAAGCGCGAGCTGAAGCCGTGCGTCGCCGACGAGTACCCCGTCGACGTGTCCTACGGCGACCTGACCGGCGGGGCGGCCGACGACGTCGTCGTCAACGTGCTGACCTGCGGTGACGCTGTGGGTGTCGGCAGTTACGTGTATCGCGAGCAGGACGGCTCGTACGAGAATGTGTTCAAGGCCGAGGAAACCCCGGTCTACGCGGAGATCGACCGCGGCGACCTGGTCGTGACCAAGCAGGTGTACGAGAAGGGCGACCCGGTGTCGAGTCCCTCCGGGGAGAACGTGATCACGTACAGATGGGTCTCCGGCCGGTTCGACGAGAAGTACCGCACGCACAACGACTACGGGAAGGTCGTCGGCGACACCCCCACGCCGGAGCCCGCGAGCTGACGCGGGCCGAGGGCGCGTGAACCGATCGGGCCGCTCGGAGCGATCCACCGGTGAACGCATCACACGGACCGTGCGTCCCCCAGAGGGAACGCGACAGAACGCACCCACGAACCACACGAGGACTGAGAGCACCGGGATGGCAGACCAGACCCACGTCCTGTTCGTCGAGGACGACGACGTCATCCGTGAGGCCACGCAGCTCGCCCTGGAACGGGACGGCTTCGTGGTCACCGCCAGGCCCGACGGGCTGTCGGGCCTGGAGGCGTTCCGGGCGGACCGCCCCGACATCGCGCTGCTGGACGTCATGGTTCCCGGCCTCGACGGGGTCAGCCTGTGCCGCCGTATCCGGGACGATTCGACCGTGCCGGTCATCATGCTGTCGGCGCGGGCCGACTCTATCGACGTCGTGCTGGGCCTGGAGGCGGGTGCCGACGACTATGTGACCAAGCCGTTCGACGGCGCCGTCCTGGTCGCCCGGATCCGCGCGGTGCTGCGCCGGTTCGGGCACGCGGGCGGCGGCCGGACCGAGGAGCCGGCCTCCCCGGCGAACGGTGGCGTGCTGACCTTCGGGGACCTGGAGGTCGACACCGAGGGCATGGAGGTCCGCAGGGCCGGGCAGCCGGTGGCGCTGACGCCGACCGAGATGCGGCTGCTGCTGGAGTTCTCCACGGCGCCGGGCACGGTGCTCTCCCGCGACAAGCTGCTGGAGCGGGTGTGGGACTACGGCTGGGGCGGGGACACCCGCGTCGTCGACGTGCACGTGCAGCGGCTGCGGCAGAAGATCGGCCAGGACCGGATCGAGACGGTCCGCGGCTTCGGCTACAAGTTGAAGGCCTGAGCAGGGGTTATGAGGGGGCACTTCCGGCGCCTGGTCGCCACGGGCTTTGAGCGCGCGGGCATTCGCACGGGCCTCAGATGGAAGCTGAGCGCGGCCATCGCGCTGGTCGGGGCGCTGGTGGCAATCGCGCTGAGCCTGGTCGTGCACAACGCCGCCCGGGTGTCGATGCTGGACAACGCGCGTGACCTCGCCGACGAGCGCATCCTGATCGCCCAGCGCAACTTCGAGCTGTCCGGGCGGATGAACTTCCCCAACGCCAAGATCGACGACCCGGACCTGCCGTCGGCGCTGCGGGACCGGGTGGAGGCGGGCCAGCGGGCGACGTACGTGGCGGACCGGCCCGGTGGCGTGCCGGACATATGGGCCGCCGTGCCGCTGAAGAACGGGCAGGTGATGTCCCTGCACTCGGGCTTCACCGACCGCAGCTCGGACATCCTCCAGGACCTCGACCAGGCCCTGATCATCGGCTCCATCGCGGTCGTCCTCGGCGGCAGCGCGCTCGGTGTGCTCATCGGCGGGCATCTCTCGCGGCGGCTGCGCAAGGCGGCCGTCGCGGCCAGCCAGCTGGCGGGCGGCGAGACGGACGTGCGCGTACGGGACGCCATGGGCGGGGTCGTCCGGGACGAGACCGACGACCTGGCGAGCGCGGTGGACGCCATGGCGGACACGCTGCGGCAGCGGATCGAGGCCGAGCGGCGGGTCACCGCCGACATCGCGCACGAGCTGCGCACACCGGTGACCGGGCTGCTGACCGCCGCCGAACTGCTGCCGCCCGGCCGCCCGACCGAGCTGGTGCTGGACCGGGCGAAGGCCATGCGCACGCTCGTGGAGGACGTGCTGGAGGTGGCCCGGCTGGACGGGGCCTCGGAGCGGGCGGAGCTCCAGGACATCATGCTGGGCGAGTTCGTCGCCCGGCGGGTGGCGGCCAAGGACCCGGACGCCGAGGTGCGGATCGTGCACGAGTCGGAGGTCACCACCGACCCGCGGCGCCTGGAGCGGGTGCTGTTCAACCTGCTCGCCAACGCGGCCCGGCACGGCAAGCCGCCCATCGAGGTCATCGTCGAGGGCCGGGTCATCCGGGTCCGCGACCACGGGCCCGGCTTCCCCGAGGACCTGCTCGCCGAGGGGCCGAGCCGCTTCCGCACCGGCAGCACGGACCGGGCCGGGCACGGCCACGGCCTCGGCCTGACCATCGCGGCCGGTCAGGCCCGGGTGCTGGGCGCCCGGCTGACCTTCCGGAACGTGCGCACGCCCGGGACACCGGAGGAGCTGCCCGCCGAGGGCGCGGTCGCCGTGCTGTGGCTGCCGGAGCACGCGCCGACGAACACGGGCAGTTATCCGATGCTGCCGGGGTCGGGGACGTAGTCCCTCGGGGTGGTCAGCAGGTCCAGTCCTGGTCCAGGTCGAGTCCGCCTTCGCGGGGCTGGGTGAACGAGAACCAGTTGCCGGAGTCGTCACGGAACAGCGCCTCCGTGCCGTACGGGCGCTCCTGCGGCTCCTGGAGGAACTCCACGCCCCGGTCCTTGAGCTTCTCGTAGTCGCCGTGGATGTCGTCGGTGGTCAGCACGCCGGCGCCGAGCGCGCCCTTCGTCACCAGCTTCCGGAGCATCTCGGCGGACTCGGGGTCCATCGCGGGACCGCCGGGCACCATCAGCGTGAGCTCGACGTCGGGCTGGTTCGGCGAGCCGACGGTGAGCCAGCGCATGCCACCCTCGCCCATGGTCATGTCCCTACGGACCTCCAGGCCCAGTTTCTCGGTGTAGAACTCCTTGGCCCGGTCCTGGTCGAGGACCCAGACGGTCGAGATGGCGAGACCCTTGATCATGGCGTGCTCCTGCTGCTCGGCGGCCGGTCGATGCTTGCCCTGCCACCGTAGGCAGCGGGGGTGTCAGCCCGCTTCTCCGGAATTGCGCTGCTTGCCGGAGCCGGGGCCCGTGCCGGAGCCAGGTGGCGGTCGGAAGCCGCCGGCCCACAGCATGGCGTAGCAGCCCGGTATGAGGGCCGCTCCGCGCCCCACGTGCTTCGTCCGGTACTCGCTGGGCGTCAGGCCGGTCCACGCCTTGAAGCGGGTCGAGAACGTGCCGACGCTGCTGAAGCCGACCAGGTGGCAGATCTCCGTCACCGACAGGTTCGCGGTGCGCAGCAGGTCCTCGGCGCGTTCTATGCGGCGGTGCGTGAGGTACTGCCCGGGGGTCTCGCCGTACGCCTCCTTGAAGGCGCGGATGAAGTGATACCGCGAGTACCCGGCGTGCGCGGCGACGGCGCCCAGGTCGAGATCCGGATCGGCCCAGTCCCGGTCCATGGCGTCCTTGGCGAGGCGCACCTGGCGCATCTTGTCCATGCGATCGATGGTGGCACGGGGGTCTGACAATGGGACGTGTGCGGCCGGGCATGACAAAACCCCCGGGGCTGACACACCCCGGGGGCCTCGTACGGTCCTGTCAGACGGCCTCCACCACGGGCGGCTGCGCCGCCGGAGTGTCCGGCTCGTCCTTCGCCTTCGGCCCCGCACCCTTGAGCGGGACCTCCTTGACGAACACGGCCGCTGCCAGGGCGACCACCGCCACCACGGCTCCCAGCAGGAACGCCGAGTGCGTGCCGGCGGAGACCGCGTGCTGGTAGGCCTCGCGGACCGCCTCCGGCAGCTTGGCCAGGCTCGCCTGGTCGAGCTGGGCGGACTGCTCGGTCACCTTGGAGCCCAGCGCCCCGGCCCGCTCGGCCATGACGTCCTGGACGCGGTTGTTGAACAGCGCGCCCATGATCGCGACGCCGAAGGAGGAGCCGAGGGTGCGGAAGAGGGTGGTGGACGAGGACGCGACACCCATGTCCTTCATCTCCACGCTGTTCTGCGCGACCAGCATGGTGATCTGCATCAGGCAGCCCATGCCGAGGCCGACCACGGCCATGGAGACGCCGGACGTGAACCGCGAGGTCCCCGTGTCCATCGTGGACAGCAGGTACAGGCCGACGATCATCAGCGCGCTGCCGAGAACCGGGAAGACCTTGTACCTGCCGGTGTTCGTGGTCACCCGCCCGGCGACCATCGACGTGACGAGCATCGCGCCGAGCATCGGCAGGAGCAGCAGCCCGGAGTTGGTCGCGGAGGCGCCCTGCACGGCCTGCTGGTAGAAGGGCAGGAACAGCGTGGCGCCGAACATCACGAAGCCCGTGATGAAGCCGATGACCGACATCAGCGTGAAGTTCCGGCTGCGGAAGATGTGCAGCGGCAGGACCGGCTCCGCGGCCCGCGTCTGCCAGAACACGAACCCGACGAGTGCGGCGACCCCGATGCCGATCAGCTCCATGATCCGTGCGGAGCTCCAGGCGTACTCCGTGCCGCCCCAGGTGGTCACGAGCACGATCGCGGTGATGCCGACGGTCAGCAGGGCGGCGCCCAGGTAGTCGATCCGTGCCTCGGACCGCTTCTTCGGCAGGTGCAGCACCGCACTGACGGCGACCAGCGCGACCACGCCGAGCGGCAGGTTGATGTAGAACGCCCAGCGCCAGCCCCAGTTGTCGGTGATCGTGCCGCCGACCAGCGGGCCGCCGATCATCGCCAGCGCCATGACGCCGGCCATCATGCCCTGGTACTTGCCGCGCTCCCGGGGCGGGATCAGGTCACCGATGATCGCCATGACGCCGACCATCAGACCGCCGGCACCGAGCCCCTGGACGGCCCGGAAGCCGATCAGCTCGCCCATGTTCTGGGCCATGCCGCTGAGCGCCGAGCCGATCAGGAAGAGGACGATGGACGACATGAACGTGCCCTTGCGGCCGTACATGTCGCCGAGCTTGCCCCACAACGGGGTGGAGGCCGCGGTCGCGAGCGTGTAGGCGGTGACCACCCACGCGAGGTGTTCGAGGCCGCCCAGTTCACCGACGATCGTCGGCATCGCCGTACCGATGATCATGTTGTCGAGCATCGCGAGCATCATCGCGATCATTAGCGCGAGCAGCACGACCCGCACGCTCTTCGGCTGTTTCCCCCCGGTGTCGGCGCCGACCGCCGGTGTCTCCGTCGTGTCCGCCATCGCTTTCCCACTCCCCAGCTACCGCTACTTACTTGCCGACCGGCTAGTGACTACACTCGGAAGCTAGCCGCGGAACTAGCCGGGCGTCAAGTAAGTTTTATGGAAAGGGAGCGGCGTAGGAGGATGGGCGGCACCATGGACGGCACCAGGCAGCGACGCCGCGGAGACACCCGCCGGCGCATCCAGGACGTGGCCCTCGAACTCTTCGCGGAGCAGGGCTACGAGAAGACCTCCCTGCGCGAGATCGCCGAGCACCTGGACGTCACCAAGGCGGCGCTCTACTACCACTTCAAGACGAAGGAAGAGATCCTCGTCAGCATCTTCGAGGACCTCACGCAGCCGATCGAGGACCTGATCGACTGGGGCCGGCAGCAGCCGCCCACCCTCGCCACCAAGCAGGAGATCGTCCGCCGGTACGCCGACACGCTCACCCAGGCGGCACCGCTGTTCCGCTTCATGCACGAGAACCAGGCGACGGTGCGGGACCTGCGGATCGGCGATTCCTTCAAGGCGCGCATCCACAATCTGCGCGACATCATCGTCGACCCGGAAGCGGACCTGGTCGACCAGGTCCGCTGCGCCAGCGCGATCTTCACGCTGCACGCCGGCATGTTCCTGCTCCAGGACATGGGAGACGACCCCGAGGAGAAGAACAAAGCCGTCCTCGAGGTCGCCACGGACCTGGTGGCCCAGGCCCACCGGGGAGCGCAGGGCTCCTAGCGGGCTCGGGGGCCGTCCGGAATCCGTCCGGATCGTCAGACCTTGACGCCCTTGGCGCGCAGGAACTTCACCGGGTCGACCGCCGAGCCGTAGTTCGGGGTCGTACGGATCTCGAAGTGCAGGTGCGGACCGCTCGAGTTGCCGGTGTTGCCGGACCGGGCGATCTCCTGGCCGGTCTTGACGACCTGGCCGATCCTCACCTTGACCTTCGACAGGTGGGCGTACTGCGAGTACGTGCCGTTGCCGTGCTTGATCACGACGGCGTTGCCGTACGCGGGGCCGTCACCGGCGCCGTTGCCGCCGGCCTTGACGACGGTGCCGCCGTGGGCGGCGACGACCTGGGTGCCGCTCGGCACGGCGAAGTCCTGCCCGCTGTGGGTGGACTGCCACATGCCGCCGTTCTGGGCGAAGCTCGCGGAGAGCTTGTACTTCTTCACCGGGTCGACCCAGGACGGCTTGGCCTTCTTGGCGGCCTTCTGCACGGCGGCCTTCTTGGCGGCAGCCGCCTTCTTCGCGGCGGCGGCCTTGGCGGCCTTCTCAACCTTCGCGGCCTCGGCCTGGGCGGCCTTGGCCTGGACGGCGGCCTGCGCCTGGACGGCACTGGCGGCACCGGACGCGGCCGTGGTGTCGGCGGCGGACGCGACCCCGGCTCCCAGTGCGACCGAGACACCGAGGCCGGCGGCCAGCACGGTCGCACGGGTGCGGAGCTGGGACGTACGGGAAGAACGGGGCGTGACGCGCTGGGACATCGAAACCTCATGGGGAAGGGGACGGAGAAAACCACCCGACGCACAGTCGCTCGCCGAATGGCCATCCCTTGGTAACCCGAAGTCCGACAAACCCCCAAAAGCGTGATCTACGACAGAAGTTAGTAATTTGGTTCAGTGTTCTACGTCTCTTGACATGGCACTCATTAGGGGCGAATCAGGGCACTGCACCGCACTTCAGCCCGCTCCACAGGGCAAGAGCCCCTTTCCTTCCGACCCGTTCAGCACTATTCCGCCTAGTAACGGACATATCGCCTGTGCGGCATGTCACCGGAGGCCCTCTTCGGCCATTCCGGAAATGTGGCGCACGCCTCTATGCGCCTACCGTTCGGTAACCCTACGGTTCCCCTCGCGCCACCCTCGCCCACGAACATGCACACGACATGTTGGAAGCGTCACGGACGTGAGAGGAACCCCCACGACATGCAGACCCGACGCCCCTGGTTGCGCCGCGCATCAGTGACCGCCGTCTCGGCGGCCGCCCTCGTGGCGATGGCCGCACCGGCCGACGCCGCGGCCCCCGCAGGTGCCGCCGCGGTCACCCCGGCCGCCGCCGCAGACGTCGACTACGCGACCTGGCAGAAGGACTGCCAGGCGGTGATGGACCAGGCGCTGCCCTATCTGAAGCAGCGGATCGCGGCCGCCAAGCCGGGCGAGAAGCAGGCGATCGTCTTCGACATCGACAACACCACGCTGGAGACCGACTTCGGCTTCAGCTACCCGCAGCCGGCCAACAAGCCGGTCCTGGAGGCCGCCAGATACGCCCAGGAGCGCGGCGTCGCCCTGTTCTTCGTGACCGCCCGCCCGGACATCATCCACTCGTTCACCGAGTACAACCTCAAGCAGGCCGGCTACCAGGTCTCCGGCCTCTACGTCCGGAACTTCATCGACCTCTTCAAGAACGTCGCCGAGTACAAGACGGCCCAGCGCGTCGACGTCGAGAAGAAGGGCTACACGATCATCGCGAACATCGGCAACAGCGCCACCGACCTCTCCGGCGGCCATGCCGAGAAGACGTACAAGCTGCCGGACTACGACGGGCAGCTGTCCTAACGCCGCAGGGCATGCGCGCCCGGGGCGTCCGCCTCAGGGCCCGTCCTCAGGGCATGGATGAGGGGCCGGTGCTTTTCAGCACCGGCCCCTCTCACTCGGTCGTGACGCTTACACGTCCTTGCTCAGGTTCGGTCCCGTGCCACCGGCCGCCTGCTCGATCGGCGGGACGTCCGGCAGGGCCGACTTCTCCTCACCCCGGAAGGTGAAGGTCTTCGTCTCGCCCTCGCCCTCGGTGTCCACGACCACGATGTGACCGGGGCGCAGCTCGCCGAAGAGGATCTTCTCCGACAGGCTGTCCTCGATCTCGCGCTGGATCGTCCGGCGCAGCGGCCGGGCGCCCATGACGGGGTCGTAGCCCTTCTTGGCGAGCAGTTCCTTGGCGGACTGGGCGAGCTCGATGCCCATGTCCCGGTCCTTCAGGCGCTCGTCCACCTTGCTGATCATCAGGTCGACGATCCGCAGGATGTCGTCCTGGGTCAGCTGCGGGAAGACGACCACGTCGTCGACGCGGTTGAGGAACTCGGGCCGGAAGTGCTGCTTGAGCTCGTCCGAGACCTTGTTCTTCATGCGCTCGTAGTTGGTCTTCGTGTCACCCGAGGCCGCGAAGCCCAGGTTGAAGCCCTTGGAGATGTCCCGGGTGCCGAGGTTGGTCGTCATGATGATGACCGTGTTCTTGAAGTCCACGACCCGGCCCTGGGAGTCGGTCAGGCGACCGTCCTCCAGGATCTGCAGCAGCGAGTTGAAGATGTCCGGGTGGGCCTTCTCGACCTCGTCGAAGAGGACGACCGAGAACGGCTTGCGGCGGACCTTCTCCGTCAGCTGGCCGCCCTCCTCGTAGCCCACGTAACCGGGGGGCGAACCGAAGAGACGCGACACCGTGTGCTTCTCGCTGAACTCCGACATGTCGAGGGAGATCAGCGCGTCCTCGTCACCGAAGAGGAACTCGGCGAGCGCCTTGGACAGCTCGGTCTTACCGACACCGGACGGGCCGGCGAAGATGAACGAACCACCGGGACGCTTCGGGTCCTTCAGACCGGCACGCGTACGACGGATCGCCTTCGACAGCGCCTTGACGGCGTCGTTCTGGCCGATGACCCGCTTGTGGAGCTCGTCCTCCATGCGCAGCAGGCGGGAGGACTCCTCCTCGGTCAGCTTGAAGACCGGGATGCCCGTGGCCGTGGCGAGGACCTCGGCGATCAGCTCGCCGTCGACCTCGGCGACGACGTCCATGTCGCCGGCCTTCCACTCCTTCTCCCGCTTGGCCTTGGCGGCCAGGAGCTGCTTCTCCTTGTCGCGCAGAGAGGCGGCCTTCTCGAAGTCCTGCGAGTCGATCGCGGACTCCTTGTCGCGGCGGACACCGGCGATCTTCTCGTCGAACTCGCGCAGGTCCGGCGGCGCGGTCATCCGGCGGATGCGCATCCGGGAGCCGGCCTCGTCGATCAGGTCGATCGCCTTGTCCGGCAGGAAGCGGTCCGAGATGTACCGGTCGGCCAGGGTGGCGGCCTGGACCAGCGCCTCGTCCGTGATGGAGACGCGGTGGTGCGCCTCGTACCGGTCGCGCAGACCCTTGAGGATCTCGATGGTGTGCGGCAGGGACGGCTCCGCGACCTGGATGGGCTGGAAGCGGCGCTCGAGGGCCGCGTCCTTCTCCAGGTGCTTGCGGTACTCGTCCAGCGTCGTCGCACCGATGGTCTGCAGCTCACCGCGGGCCAGCATCGGCTTCAGGATGGAAGCCGCGTCGATGGCGCCCTCGGCGGCACCCGCACCGACCAGCGTGTGCAGCTCGTCGATGAACAGGATGATGTCGCCGCGGGTGCGGATCTCCTTGAGCACCTTCTTCAGGCGCTCCTCGAAGTCACCGCGGTAGCGGGAGCCGGCGACCAGCGCGCCGAGGTCCAGGGTGTAGAGGTGCTTGTCCTTGAGGGTCTCGGGCACCTCGCCCTTGACGATGGCCTGGGCGAGGCCCTCCACGACGGCGGTCTTGCCGACGCCGGGCTCACCGATCAGGACCGGGTTGTTCTTCGTACGGCGGGACAGCACCTGCATGACCCGCTCGATCTCCTTCTCGCGCCCGATGACCGGGTCGAGCTTGGACTCACGAGCGGCCTGGGTGAGGTTCCGGCCGAACTGGTCGAGGACCAGGGACGTGGAGGGCGTGCCCTCGGCAGGACCGCCGGCCGTGGCGGTCTCCTTGCCCTGGTAACCGGAGAGCAGCTGGATCACCTGCTGCCGCACGCGGTTCAGATCTGCGCCCAGCTTGACCAGGACCTGGGCGGCGACGCCCTCGCCCTCGCGGATCAGGCCGAGCAGGATGTGCTCCGTGCCGATGTAGTTGTGGCCCAGCTGAAGGGCCTCGCGGAGCGACAGCTCCAGGACCTTCTTGGCACGGGGGGTGAAGGGGATGTGACCCGACGGGGCCTGCTGGCCCTGGCCGATGATCTCCTCCACCTGCTGGCGGACCGCCTCGAGCGAAATCCCGAGGCTCTCAAGGGCCTTGGCGGCGACACCTTCACCCTCGTGGATCAGGCCCAGGAGGATGTGCTCAGTGCCGATGTAGTTGTGGTTGAGCATCCGGGCTTCTTCCTGAGCCAGGACGACAACCCGCCGCGCGCGGTCGGTGAACCTCTCGAACATCGTTAATCGCTCCTCAGAGCGGTCAGGCAGTGGGGGGAACTTCCCCTCCCTGTCCTTCCGCAGCTTAGTCCCGCAAGCGGGGACCGCTCATTCCAACTGCCGACACCGTCCTTGGCCTCCTGACCCCGAACGCCGACATCTGCTCCAACCCGATGGTGCGAGACGATGTTCCCGCAGGCCAGGCAGTTACCCCCTTCGCCAGTACGCCCATGGCGAACGTGAGACTGCCGTTTCTGCGTGTCGCCCCCTCCCACTAGGGATGTCTTACCCGTACGGACCGGAAGTCCATGCCGAGCACCCCTCTTCCCTCCGCTACGGGCGAACAACCTTGCGCCTCCCCGCACCCCTCACGCGCCCCCATTTCGACACTCTGTGCGCTCGCCGCGAAACCCAGCGTAACCCGCATGCCCTTCCGGCTGTTGCACTTGGCATGTTCGGCGCCCCTCGACCCGTCCCGCTGCCCCGCCGGCCGCTCGACGCGAGCTGTCCGGTCCGTCGGTGGTACGAGAACGAACTGGGCTGGCCGACGGTGCCCGGCGATCCTCTGCGGCTGATGGTAGGGGTGCGCTACGACGTCCTGGACGTGCCGGCCGAGGCAGGACACGCGGCCCTGCTGCGCCTGGCACCGGGCTCTCCGGTCGCGGTACTCGGCGACCGCATGCGGCTCCTGGTGGCCCCGGGCACCGCGGAGGAACTGCCCGGCCTGCTGGAGTGGCTGGAGTGGGGGACGCTGCCGCTCGACCTGACGGCGATCGGGGCGGGGGGTGCGATGGAGCCGCCCCGGCCGCCCGGGATGGATGTGCCGTCGGCACGCGGGAGGAGTGGGCTGCTGCGCTGCGAGGCGGACGGGCTGATGCTCCGCGAGGCGGGCGGCTCGGTGTCGCGCGAGAGGGGCGGGCAGCTGCCCTGCGAGACGAACTCGCCGCTGTTCCGCGAGACGGACGGCCTGATGCCGCGCCGGAGGGGTGGGCTGCTGCGCTGCGAGGCAGAGGGCTCGGTGCCGCTGATCCGCGAGGCAGAGGGCTCGGTGCCGCGCGAGAGGTATGGGCTGCTGTCCTGCGAGACGGACAGGTCGCTGCCCTGCGAGGCCAGCGCGTCGATCTTGCGCGAGGCGGAGGGCTCGGTATCGGGTGAGAGCGGCGGGTCGCTGCCCTGCGTGGGGTTCGCGCCGTCGGCCGCCGAGTGGGGCGGGCTGCTGTCTCGCCAGGCGGTCGCGCAGTCGGTCCGCGAGACGGACGGTGAATCATCCCCCGCGCCCGGCTCATCCCCTGGCCGGCCGCTTCCCCTGGTCCGGTTCGGTTCCCAGGGGGCCGCTGTGTGGTTGCGGCCCCCCGAGCCGGGATGCGAGGTCGAGGCCTCGCTGCCGACGTTGTCGGCCTTGGGGGGCGGTGGAGACGCCCCCGATCTCGTGCGGCTGGTGAACACGGTGGCCACGCAGTGCCACCGGCTCCGGCTGCGGCGCGCGAGCGCACAGCCGCCGGCCTTGCGTGCGCAGGGTCGGTAGTGCCGCTGTTCAGCCGTTGGCCTTCTCGTAGGCCTCGCGGATGGTCGCGGGAACACGGCCGCGGTCGTTGACCTCGTAGCCGTTCTCCTTCGCCCAGGCGCGGATGGCCGCGGTGTCCTGGCTGCCGCTCGAAGCCGCGCGCGCCTTTCCGCGCCCGCCCGAAGCACGGCCTCCGGTACGACGACCGCCCTTCACGTAAGGCTCGAGAAGGCCGCGGAGCTTGTCCGCATTGGCGGTGGTGAGATCGATCTCGTACGTCTTGCCGTCCAGCGCGAACGTCACGGTCTCGTCCGCCTCGCCGCCGTCGAGGTCGTCGACAAGAAGGACCTGAACCTTCTGTGCCACCGGATTTCCTTTCATCGATATCTTCAGGGCCGGGGTGTGCCGGCGTCCGCCGTATCGCCGTCCCCTGTTATATGCAGTACTGCAGTACCTCGGAAAGCAAACCGCTTTTGCCGGAAAAACACAAACCCTCGGCAGAGACCGACAGCCCCGCCTCCGTCCGGAAACATGCGCGTTTCGGACATAGGGCACCTGGGCAGGGCGGCGGAGCGGAATAAGTCTTGACGAACCGGCCGGGCGGTCTTGCGACCGGCTTGCAACTGGCTTGTGTGTCCGCCCGGCGATCACAGATGCAGAAGCATCCGGCTGTTGCCCAAGGTGTTCGGTTTCACTCGTTCGAGACCGAGGAACTCCGCGACACCCTCGTCATAGGAACGCAGCAGCTCCGCGTAGACATCCGTGTCGACAGGCGTCTCGCCGATCTCCACGAAGCCGTGCTTGCTGAAGAAGTCCACTTCGAAGGTCAGGCAGAAAACGCGGCGAACGCCGAGCCAGCGGGCGGTGTGCAGCAACTTCTCCAGCAACTGGTGTCCGACGCCCGCGCCCTTCAGGCCGGGCTTCACGGCGAGAGTGCGCACTTCCGCGAGGTCTTCCCACATCACGTGCAGGGCGCCGCAGCCGACGACCTCGGCGTTGTCGTCCCGTTCCGCGACCCAGAACTCCTGGATGTCCTCGTAAAGCGTCACCGTTGCTTTGTCGAGCAGGATGCCGCTGCGGACGTAGGCGTCAAGGAGGCGGCGCACGGCCGGGACATCGCTGGTACGGGCCCGTCGGACGGTGATGGCTTTTGCGGGGGCTTCGGGGCGCTTCGCGGACATGCCGGGACGCTATCGTCCGCCGGGGTCCTGAGCAGAGGCGGGGTTCTCCGGTGGTTCAGCCGGTTCGGTTCGTTCCGCCGGTTCGGTTCGTTCCCCAGGTTCGGTTCGTTCCGGCGGTTCCGTTCGTTCCGGCGGGCCGGTCAGTTCCGACGGCTCGGTCGGTTTCTGGGTTTCCGGGACCTGGACGATGCGTACGGCATCGCGGAGAGCCTCTCGCTGTTCCTCGCTCATCATGCCGAAGAAGGCGACGAGAGCCGCGGCGGGGTTGTCGCTCTGCGACCAGGCCTCGTTCATCAGGGCGGCGGCGTAGGCGGCGCGTGTGGAGACCGCCTCATATCGATAGGCGCGACCTTCCGCCTCACGGCGCACCCAGCCCTTCTGATGGAGATTGTCCAAAACGGTCATCACGGTGGTGTACGCGATGGACCGCTCCTTCTGAAGATCTTCCAGGACTTCTCGAACGGTCACCGGGCGGTTCCACTTCCACACCCGCGACATGACCGCGTCTTCGAGTTCTCCCAATGGGCGAGGCACAGCTCAGAACAATAGTGGGAGATCTCGGTAATCGCGTGCCGGACGTGCACTTCACCGGCGAACGGGAACAAAAAGGGCGTACGACTCGAAAGTGCGAGCCTCGCCGGGGCGGGCCACACGGAGTCGTACGCCGTCGGAGCGCTGCGCCGGGAGGGCAGAGCGGTCGGGTCAGGCTTCGGCCTTCGGGGGCGTCACGGAGGACTGGCGGGCACCCTCCGCGCGCGCGAGGGCGGCGTCGACGGCCGCGTCCTCCTTGGCCTTGTTGGCGCCGCCCTGTGTCTTCACGATCACCCGGATCACGCCGATGAAGAAGATGGCCATGACGACCGGGGGCAGGAGCGCGGAGACGTAGTCCATGGATCCAGAGTAGCCACGTCAGCCCGCGGCGAGCTGCTGGGGGTTCGCCGGGGGCGGCGGGGTGGGTTTGCGGCGCGGGAAGACCTCGCCCGGGGTGGGGATCGGGCGGGTGGGTTTCGGGGTGCCCGGGGCGGGGGCCGGCGTGGGCTTGGGGGCGGGCTTCGGGGCCGCCGGCTTTCGTGCGGGCTTTTTCTCGGGCCGCTTCTCCGGCGTGTTCTCGGCGGTGCCGGAGAGGCCTCCGGGGAGGGGCAGGAGACGGAGGCCGGTGCGGATGCGGGAGGCGGGGACGGTGGGGGTGTCGACTGCGGCCGCCTGAGCGGCCGGGGTGAGCGGGTCGCAGAGGTCCAGGAGGGCGGCGGCGGTGGGGTTGCCGCGCAGGGCACGGAGGGCGGAGAGGTCGTCGGGGTGCGGGTGGTATCCGGCGCCCAGTGCCTCTTCCAGGAGCGTGAGGTAACCGGCGGCGGTGCCGGGGAGGGCGGCGCGGTACCGGCCGAGGTCGGCCACGAGGAAGGCACGCAGCCTGGCTCCCTCCCGCATCGCCTCGTCGAGCGACTCTGCGAGGCGGAGACAGTCCTGGACGTCGTCGGCCGAGGCGGAGGTGGGGTGGAGGGCGAGGGCGAGAGCGCGGCGGAGCACACGCAGCTCCTCCACGCCGAACGCCATGCCGCCGCGGGATCCGTATGGCGTGGGCATGCGGCGACGATACGCGCTAATCAGACAAATCCCGCATAGCGGATGGGTGTGGCGCGGGGGACCACCCAGGTGGGCGGGGGTCCGGGACGCTTGCGCCTGTGCGGTGGTGGTGGGTCGGGGACGTGTCGGGGGGCGCGGGCCCGCTCAGCTGCGGGCAGTCGTGCCGCTTGGGGCGCTGGGGGTACCTCCTGCTCGAACGAAGCCGAGAGCTTGGGGGAGGGTGGGCGCAGCGGCACCCCGCCACGCCGGGCTGCGCACCCACCCCGCCCCGGCGACAACGCCGAGCAACGGCTCACATACGCGACACGTTCCGCTCGTACACCAGTCGCAACCCGACCAGCGTCAGCCACGGCTCGTGTTCGTCGATGACCGACGACTCGCCCAGGACCATCGGTGCGAGACCCCCCGTCGCGATGACCGTGACATCGTCCGGATCGTCGGACAGCTCGCGGGCCACGCGGTTGACGACCCCGTCGACCTGGCCGGCGAAGCCGTAGATGATGCCCGACTGCATCGCCTCGACCGTGTTCTTGCCGATGACGCTGCGGGGCCGGGCCACCTCGATCTTGCGGAGCTGGGCGCCGCGGACGCCGAGGGCCTCGACGGAGATCTCGATGCCGGGGGCGATGACGCCGCCGACGTACTCGCCGCGCGCGCTGACCGCGTCGAACGTCGTCGCCGTGCCGAAGTCGACGACGATCGCGGGGCCGCCGTAGAGCTCGACCGCCGCGACCGCGTTGATGATGCGGTCCGCGCCGACCTCCTTGGGGTTGTCCATGAGGATCGGGACGCCCGTCTTGACGCCCGGTTCGACCAGGACCGCCGGGACGTCGCCGTAGTAGCGGCGCGTCACCTCGCGGAGCTCGTGCAGGACCGAGGGGACGGTGGCGCAGATGGCGATGCCGTCGATGCCGTCGCCCAGTTCGTCGCCGAGGAGCGGGTGCATGCCCATCAGGCCCTGGAGGAGGACCGCCAGCTCGTCGGCGGTGCGGCGCGCGTCCGTGGAGATGCGCCAGTGTTCGACGATGTCCTCGCCGTCGAACAGGCCGAGGACGGTGTGGGTGTTGCCTACGTCGATCGTCAGCAGCATGGCCCGTACCCGCTCCCTACTCCGCCGGCCGCAGGTCCAGGCCGATGTCCTGGATCGGCGAGGAGTGGGTGAGGGCTCCGACGGCCAGGTAGTCGACGCCGGTGTCGGCGTACGCCTTGGCGTTGTCGAGGGTCAGGCGGCCCGAGGCCTCCAGGGCGGCGCGGCCCTGGACGATGGCTACCGCCTCCGCGCACTCGGCCGGCGTGAAGTTGTCCAGGAGGATCAGGTCGGCGCCGGCGTCCAGGACCTCGCGGAGCTGGTGCAGGGTGTCGACCTCGACCTCGATGGGGACGTCGGGGAAGCGTTCGCGTACGGCTGTGAAGGCCTGGGCGACGCCGCCCGCGGCGACCACGTGGTTGTCCTTGACCAGGGCCGCGTCCGAGAGGGACATGCGGTGGTTGACGCCGCCGCCGCAGCGGACCGCGTACTTCTCGAGGGAACGCAGGCCGGGTGTCGTCTTGCGGGTGTCGCGGACCTTGGCCTTCGTGCCGTCCAGGACGTCCGCCCACGCGCGCGTGGCCGTCGCGATGCCCGACAGGCGGCACAGGATGTTCAGCGCGCTGCGCTCGGCCGTGAGGAGGTCGCGGGTGCGGGTGGTGACGGAGAGGAGCTTCTGGCCCGCCTCGACGCGGTCGCCGTCCTCCGCGTGGCGTTCGATCGCGAGTTCCTCCTCGCAGACGACGGAGATCACCGCTTCGGCGATCCGCAGGCCCGCCACCACGCCCGCCTCGCGGGCCGTGAAGTCGGCGGTGGACACCGCGTCCTCGGGGATCGTCGCCACCGTCGTCACGTCCACGCCGTGGGCCAGGTCCTCCTGGAGGGCCACGTTGGCGATGTCCTCGACCTCGACGGGGTCGAGGCCCGCGTCGGCCAGGAGCTGGGCGAGTGCGGGGTCCAGGCCGCACTCCAGGTACGCCTCGCCGTCCGCGCCGCAGGCGCAGCCGTCGCCGCAGCCTCCGGACGAGGCGAGGGGAAGGTCGGGGGTGCTCACGTCGGTCACTGCTCCTGGGGGGCCTGAGGCGGGAGGGTCGTGGGGAAGTGTGTGGTGTCGGTGGTGTGCACGGCCAGCGTGCGGTCGGGGTTCAGGCGTACGACGATGTGGCGGCGCCAGGTGGTGTCGTCGCGCTCGGGGCGGTCCTCGCGCCAGTGGCAGCCCCGGGTCTCCGCGCGCATCCGGGCCGCGGTGACCAGGACGCGGGCCACGCACAGCAGGTTGGTGGCCTCCCAGGTGTCGACGCCGGCCTCGGCGGTCTTGCCGTTCTCGGCGAGGGCGTCGCGGGCGTCGGTGTGCAGTTGCTGGAGCTGGTCGGCGGCCTTGGCGAGGGACTCCGCCGAGCGCAGGACACCGGCTCCGTTGGTCATGATCCGCTGGATCGTGAAGCGGGCCTCCGGCGTCTGCAGGGGGTGCTCGGGGGTCTCCGGGTGCGCAAGCGGCTGCGGCACGCGCGCGTCGAGGCCGTTCGCCGCGATGTCGGCCGCGATGCGCTCGGCGTAGACCAGGCCTTCGAGGAGGGAGTTGGAGGCCAGGCGGTTGGCGCCGTGCACGCCGGTGCAGGCGACCTCGCCGCACGCGTACAGGCCGGGGACGGTCGTACGGCCCCGGGAGTCGGTGCGGACGCCGCCGGAGGCGTAGTGGGCGGCCGGGGCGATCGGGATGGGCTCGGTGACCGGGTCGATGCCGTGGGCGCGGCAGGCGGCGAGGATCGTCGGGAAGCGGTGTTCCCACATGTCGGCGCCGAAGTGCCGGGCGTCGAGGAACATGTGCTCGGCGTCCTGCTCCTGCATGCGGCGCATGATGCCCTTGGCGACGATGTCCCGGGGCGCGAGCTCGGCCAGTTCGTGCTGCCCCTGCATGAAGCGCACGCCGTCGGCGTCGACCAGGTGGGCGCCCTCCCCGCGGACCGCCTCGGAGACCAGGGGCTGCTGGCCCTCCGCGTCGGAGCCCAGGAAGAGGACCGTCGGGTGGAACTGGACGAACTCCAGGTCGCTCACCTCGGCGCCCGCGCGCAGCGCCAGGGCCACGCCGTCGCCCGTGGAGACGGAGGGGTTGGTCGTCGCCGAGAAGACCTGGCCCATGCCGCCGGTCGCCAGGACCACCGCCGGGGCGTGGACCGCGCCCACGCCGTCGTGCTGGCCCTCCCCCATGACGTGCAGGGTGACGCCTGCCGTGCGGCCCTCGGCGTCCGTGAGGAGGTCCAGGACGAGCGCGTTCTCGACCGTGCGCAGTCCCGCCCGTCGCCCACCACCACCCTTGCCCGAGAGCGCTTCGCGCTCGCCCCTCCTGACCGCGCGTACCGCCTCGACCAGGGCCCTGGAGATCTCGGCACCGGTGGCGTCGCCGCCGGCGTGGGCGATGCGGCGGCGGTGGTGGCCGCCCTCGCGGGTGAGTTCCAGGCCGCCCCCGGAGGACTCGTCGAACTGGGCGCCGGTCTCGATGAGGCGGCGTACGGCGTCGGGGCCCTCGGTGACGAGGATGCGGACCGCTTCCTCGTCGCACAAACCCGCGCCCGCGACCAGAGTGTCGTCCAGGTGCTGTTCGGGGGTGTCGCCCTCGCCGAGGGCCGCGGCGATGCCGCCCTGGGCCCAGCGGGTGGAACCGTCGTCCAGGCGGGCCTTGGTGACGACGACGGTGGTGAGGCCGGCCGCCTCGCAGCGCAGGGCGGCGGTGAGGCCGGCGACGCCGGAGCCGACGACGACCACGTCCGCGGAGATGGACCATCCGGGTGCGGGCGCGTGCAGTCGTATGCCTGTGGTGGTCACGAGGCGGCTCCGAGGGTTCCGAAGGTGAGCGGGACATTGTCGATCAGCCGGGTCGTCCCGACCCGGGCGGCGACGGCGAGGACCGCCTCGCCGGTGAAGTCGTCCCCGATCTCGGTGAAGTCGGACGGGTCGACCAGGGCGAGGTAGTCCAGCGCGAGCGGCGGATCCAGGCGGGCGGCCTCGTCGAGGACCTGGCGGGCGGCGGCGCGGACGGCGGCCGGGCCGCCCGGTACGGCCGTCGCGACGGCGTGCGCGTCCGCCGCCGCGCGGGACTCCCCTATGGCGCTGAGGGCCTCGGCACGCGCGCGTGTGGCGGGCACTTCCCGGGCCCGGGCGCGCAGCGCCTCCTGCGCGGCGTGCCGGTCCTGGCCCGCAAACAGGGCACCGGACAGCGCGAGGGCGGTGCGCCGCTCGGCGGGCGAGAGGTAGCGGTTGCGGCTGGACAGGGCCAGGCCGTCCTCCTCGCGGACGGTGGGGACGCCGACGATCTCCACGCCGAAGTTCAGGTCCCGCACCATGCGGCGGATCAGGGCGAGCTGCTGGGCGTCCTTCTGGCCGTACAGGGCGACGTCGGGGCGGGTGAGGTGCAGCAGCTTGGCGACGACCGTGAGCATGCCGTCGAAGTGGCCCGGGCGGGAGGCGCCCTCCAGCCGCTCGCCCATGAGGCCCGCGGTGATGCGGACCTGGGGCTCGCCGCCGGGGTAGACCTCGTCGGCTGCCGGGGCGAACACGACGTCCGCGCCCGACTTCCCGGCCAGCTTCACGTCGGCGTCCAGGGTGCGCGGGTAGCGGTCGAGGTCCTCGCCCTCGCCGAACTGGAGGGGGTTGACGAAGACGGTGACGACGACCTCGCCGTCGGGCCCGGCGATGGCGCGCGCGGTGCGGATCAGTGTGGCGTGGCCCTCGTGCAACGCGCCCATGGTCATCACCACGGCACGACGGCCCCCACGCGCGCGTGCGTGCAGTTCACCGGCGGTGCTGAGCAGGGTGGTGGTCATCAGGCCTCCCCTTCGGTGCCGTCGGTCCCGTGGGCGAGTACCCCGAGGAGGTCCTCGGCGAGCTCCGGCTTCAGCAGGCCGTGGGCCAGGGCCCGGTCGGCGGTCGCGCGGGCCATCGCCAGGTAGCCGGCGACGGTCTGCGGGGCGTGCCGGCGCAGCTCGGCGACGTGCGCGGCGACCGTGCCCGCGTCCCCGCGCGCGACCGGGCCCGTGAGGGCCGCGTCACCGGAGCGCAGGGCGTTGTCCAGGGCCGCGCCGAGCAGCGGGCCGAGCATCCGGTCGGGGGCCGCGACCCCGGCCGTGCGCAGCAGCTCCAGGGACTGGGCGACGAGGGTGACCAGGTGGTTGGCGCCGAGCGCGAGGGCCGCGTGGTAGAGCGGCCGGCTCTCCTCGGCGATCCACTCCGGCTCGCCGCCCATCTCGATGACCAGGGCCTCGGCGGCCAGCCGCAGTTCCTCGGGCGCGGTGACGCCGAAGGAGCAGCCGGCCAGCCGCTGGACGTCCACGGGCGTGCCGGTGAAGGTCATCGCGGGGTGCAGGGCGAGCGGCAGGGCGCCCGCGCGCAGGGCCGGGTCGAGCACCCGCGCGCCGTACCGCCCGGAGGTGTGCACGAGCAGCTGCCCCGGCCGTACGGACCCGGTGTCGGCGAGGCCCGTGACCAGCTCGGGCAGGGCGTCGTCCGGAACCGTCAGCAGGACCAGCTCGGCCCGCTGGAGCACCTCGGCGGGCGGCATCACCGGCACGTCGGGCAGCAGTTGCGCGGCGCGACGCCGGGAGACGTCGGAGACCGCGGAGACGGCGACCGGGCGGTGCCCGGCGAGCTCGAGGGCCGCGGCCAGTGCGGGTCCCACGCGACCGGCGCCGACGACGCCGACGGTGAGCCGCGCGGGGCGGTCCCTGGGATCTGGCTGTGGGGTTGTGTTCACTCGACGGCGGCCTTCCCGTTCCAGTCCGCTCCGGGTACCGGACGATTTCTCGTCATGTTAACGCGATCGGTTCGAGGGGCGTTCGGTTGTCCACAGGGTGTGCATTCCCGCATGGAAAACCGGGTGCCCGTCCGCACACGCGCGCGGGATGATCCGGGCCATGAGCGACACGGCGGAACAGGACGAGCAGGCGACCGGGCAACTGTCGGACGAGGACCGCAGGTCACGGCTCCGTGAGCGGCGTCTGGCCGCCCACCGGGGCGCACGGCGGGTGTTCGCGCGCTTCGGCTTCCACAAGACGCTCCGGGAGCGGCTGGCGGAGCTGGACGGGGCGGAGGGCCTGTACGACCTGGACGAGCTGTCCGACGTGTACGGCGACGGCGTCGTCGAGGCGCTGGAGACGAAGGTCGCCGCACTGCTCGGCACCGAGGCCGCCGCGTTCTTCCCGACGGGCACGATGGCCCAGCAGGTGGCGCTGCGCTGCTGGGCGGGCCGCACCGGCAACCCGACCGTCGCCCTGCACGCGCTCAGCCATCCCGAGGTACACGAGCGGAACGCGTTCAGCGAGGTGAGCGGACTGCGGCCGGTGCGTGTGACGGGCGAGCCGCGGCTGCCCACGGCCGCCGAGGTGCGCGACTTCGAGGAGCCCTTCGGGGCGCTGATGCTGGAACTGCCCCTGCGCGACGCCGGTTTCGTGCTGCCCTCCTGGGAGGAACTCACCGAGGTGGTGGCGGCCGCCCGGGAGCGGGACGCGGTGGTGCACTTCGACGGGGCCCGGCTGTGGGAGTCCACGGTCCACTTCGGCCGGTCCCTGGAGGAGATCGCGGGTCTGGCCGACAGCGTCTACGTGTCGTTCTACAAGTCCCTGGAGGCGTTCGGCGGCGCGGCGCTCGCCGGGCCCAGTGAGCTGGTGGAGGAGGCGAAGGCCTGGCGGCACCGGTACGGCGGCCTGGTCTTCCAGCAGTTCCCGACGGCCCTGTCGGCGCTGGTCGGGCTGGAGCGGCAACTGCCCCGGCTGCCGGAGTACGTCGCCCACGCGCGCGTGGTGGCCGCCGCCCTGCGCGAGGGGTTCGCGGCGGCCGGGGTGCCGTGGGCGCGCGTGCACCCGGAGGTGCCGCACACCCACGACTTCCAGGTGTGGCTGCCGTACGACGCGGACGTCCTGGCGGAGGCGGCTGTCCGGGCGGCCGAGGAGACGGGCTCCGTCCTGTTCGGCTCCGCCTGGCACCCGGGCGGTCCGGGTCTGGCGGTCACGGAGGTGCATGTGCGGTCCGCCGGGCTGGAGTGGACCGCCGAGGACGTCAAGAGCGCGGTGGCGGAGTTCGTGGCCCGGCTGCCGGAGGAGGTCAGGTAGGGCGCCGCCGCCACCGGTTCAGGGCGTCCCGGAACCGCTGGCGGGCCGGGCGGCCCGCCAGGACCGCCCGGAACTGCCGTTCGTCGCGCCATTCCCGCACGACCTGCCAGTCGTGCGTGCCGGGGGCGGGCGGGGCGGGCTCGCCGATCTGCCGGGCGCGGTAGGTGTCGAGAAGGTGCTGCTGCGTGATGCTCATGGTCAATCGCTTCTGCGGGACGGGGTGATGGAGGTCCGAAGGCTCCGCGGCTGCCCCGGTGGTCCCACAGTGCGCCCGTGCCGGAGGCGGAGTCGCGTCGATTGACGAGGCCCGTCAATCGACGGGGGCGTTGTCAGTGGCGGGGTGCACCATGAGGTCATGAGCGTGCACATCGACATCGCGGGGCTGCGGCCGATGGGGGCGCCCCCTGCTCGAGCGGAGCCGAGAGCTTGGGGGAAGGTCGCCGTCGTGCCCTCGCCCCTGGCCGAGCTGGGCATGGCGCTGCACGCGCTGTCCGAGCCGGGACACCACCCGGGCCTCCAGGGCTGGGTGACGGGCGTGACCGCCCGGCTCGACCCGCATCTGGCCGACCGGATGTGCGAGGCCGACTTCCTGTGGCGGACGACGTTCTCGGACCTGTTCCTGCCGTACGCCGGCCTCCCGGGCCCGGGCACACTGCCGTGCGCCACCCTCGCCGAGGAACTGGACCTGCTGGACAAGCTGACGGACGAACAGTTCGTGGACGCGGCGCTGGAGTTCACCTGTGCCGTCTGGTATGGCTCGTGCGAGCCCACGGCGCTGTCCGACCCCGAGGTGCGCCGCCGGTCGCTGGACCTGGCCGCCGCGCGCGGGCCTCGGCAGCTGCGGTTCAGCGAGCGGCTGCTGGCCGACCCGCCCCGGATCCGGGCCTGGCTGCGGCAGTTCCTCCAGGATTGCGACGAGGCGTTCTTCGCGGAGGCGTGGTCCCGGCTGCGTCATCAGCTCGCGGCGGACGCCCGCCACAAGACGGACCTCCTCAGACACCGGGGCCTGGCCGAGGCGCTCGCCGCGGTGTCCCCGGCGGTGACGCTCGACGAGGCCGCCGCCCGCATCACGGTCGACAAGCTGGGCGACGGCCGTACGGCCACAGGCGACCACGGCCTGCTGCTCGTCCCGACGAGCCTGGGCTGGCCGCATCTGATGGTCCTGCACCGGTACGGCTGGCAGCCGGTGCTGCACTACCCGGTCGGCTCCCCCGAGCTCGCCGCCCCGCCCACACTGGAGCAGCTGGCCCTGCGCATGACGGCGCTGTCCCACCCCGTGCGGATGCGCCTGTGCCGCAATCTGGCCCGCAGCGCGTACACCACCGGCGAGCTGGCGCAGGCGCACGGCATGACGGCCCCGGAGATATCCCGGCATCTGGCCGTGCTGAAGAAGGCGGGCCTGGTCACCACCCGTCGCCGCGGGCGCTACGTCCTGCACCAGCTGGACGTGACGGTGGTGGCCCGGCTCGGCAGCGAGTTCCTGGAAGGGATCCTCAGATAGCCGGCCCTCCTGCGCCGCTCAGCCGAGCCCGCCGGCCCGCACCAGCCCCGTCTCGTAGGCCAGCACCACCACCTGCACCCGGTCCCTGAGCCCCAGCTTGGTCAGGATGCGGCCGACGTGCGTCTTGACGGTCGCCTCGGACAGCACGAGCCGGGCCGCGATCTCGCCGTTGGACAGGCCCTGCGCGACCAGCACCATGACCTCGCGCTCGCGCCCGGTGAGCCGCTCCAGCTCCTGGTGCTGGGGCTGCTTCGCGCCCGGCAGCATCGGCGCGAAGCGGTCCAGGAGCCGCCGGGTGGTGGAGGGGGCGACGACCGCGTCACCGCTGTGCACGGCGCGGATCGCGGCGAGGAGTTCCCCGGGCGGCACGTCCTTGAGCATGAAGCCGGAGGCGCCCGCCTTCAGCCCGGAGAAGGCGTACTCGTCGAGGTCGAAGGTGGTCAGGATGAGCACCTTCGGCGGGTCGGCGTCCGCGCAGATCCGGCGGGTCGCCTCCACACCGTCGAGCTTCGGCATGCGGACGTCCATCAGCACCACGTCGACCTCGGTCGAGCGCAGCGCCTGGAGGGCCTCGACCCCGTCGCCCGCCTCCGCCACGACCTCCATGTCCGGCTGGGCGGCGAGCACCATCCGGAACCCGGTGCGCAGCAGCACCTGGTCGTCGACGAGCATCACGCGGATCGTCATCGGGGCCTCTTCCATGTCTGTCGTTACAGGTGTCAGCGAGGGGCGTGTGCCGAGGTCAGTGAGCGGGTTTGAGCGGCAGGAGGGCACTGATGCGGAATCCTCCGCCCGGGCGCGGGCCGGCGTCCAGAGTGCCGCCGACCATGCCGACCCGTTCCCGCATGCCGATCAGGCCGTGGCCCTGGCCGTCGAGCCCGCCCTCCTCGTACAGCTCGTGCGGGGCGCCCTTGCCGTCGTCCTCGACGAGCAGGCCGAGGCCGTCGTCGAAGTACACCAGGCGCACGCTCGCGCCCGCGCCCGGCCCGCCGTGCTTGCGGGTGTTGGTGAGCGCCTCCTGCACGATGCGGTAGGCGGTGAGCTCGACGCCGCTGGGCAGCGGGCGGGGGGTGCCCTCGACCTTGAAGTCGACGGGCAGTCCGTGCCCGCGGCACTGCTCGACGAGGTCCTCGATCTGCTGGACGTCGGGCTGCGGCACGTACTCGCCGGCCTCCTCGTGCTCCCCGGTGCGCAGCACGCCGAGCAGGCGGCGCATCTCGGCGAGGGCCTGGCGGCCGGTGGAGGAGATGGTCTCCAGGGCCTTCTTCGCCTGGTCGGGCGCGGCGTCGAGGACGTAGGCGGCGCCGTCGGCCTGCACCACCATCACCGAGACGTTGTGCGCGACGACGTCGTGCAACTCGCGGGCGATCCGAGCGCGTTCCGCGGCGACGGCGACCTTGGACTGTGCCTCACGCTCCCTCTCCAGACGGGCGGCCCGCTCCTCCAGCTGCGCGAAGTAGGCACGGCGGGTGCGGATGGAGTCGCCGAGCACCCAGGCGAGGGCGAAGGGCACGGTCATGAAGACCGCCAGGACGATGTCGCCGAAGACGCCCGTCTGGTCGTTCGGCCAGCGCAGCTGTGCCACGGGGGCCGCGCACAGGCCGGCGGCCAGCGCGAAGCGGGAGGCCCAGCGGGCGCCCTCCGCCGCGACCGTGTAGACGATCACCAGCATGGCGAAGTCGTGGGGGCCCATCTCGACATCGGTGATCAGCTGGGCCACACCGACCGCGGTCGCGAGCAGCAGCATCTTCTCCGGCATGCGGCGGCGCAGCGCCACCACCAGGCACAGCAGCAGCGCGAGCGGAACGGCGACGGCCGGGGAGCCGAAGCCGCCCGACGCTCCGCCGACCACGTAAATCCCGAGGAGGACCACGGCCCAGGAGCCGTCGACCCACATCGGGTGCCTGCGGAGGAAGTCATAAAGACGCTGCACGTAACCCAGCGTAGGGAAGGGGGAAAGGTGCAGGGGTCAACCGGAGGACCGATCCGCACCGGGCGCGCGTACTCCGCAAGGTGGAGTTGCGTTCGTTGTGTGCCCTTAGCCTGGCCCGGTGACAGCAGTGACGAGGGGCGAGGGACCCGGGGAACACGAGGGGCGCGGGTGGCGTGCGGCCGCGCGGGAGGCCCTGTACGGGCCGGGCGGCTTCTATCGCCGGGCCGAGGGTCCGGCCGGACACTTCCGGACGTCCGTGCACGCGTCGCCGCTGTTCGCCGGGGCCGTGGCGGGGCTGCTGTGCCGGATCGACGAGGCGCTGGGGCGGCCCGCGACGCTGGACTTCGTCGACATGGCGGCCGGGCGGGGCGAGCTGGCCGGCGGGGTGCTCGCCGCGCTCCCGGCCGACGTGGCGGCCCGCACGCGCGCGTACGCCGTGGAAGTCGCCGAGCGGCCCGAGGGGCTCGATCACCGGATCGAGTGGCTGGCCGAGCCGCCGCAGGGCATCACCGGGCTGCTGTTCGCCAACGAGTGGCTGGACAACGTACCGGTGGACGTCGCGGAGGTGGACGCCGCGGGCGTGGCGCGGCTGGTGCTGGTCAGGGAGGACGGGACCGAGCGGCTCGGGGAGCCGGTCGACGGGGCGCAGGCGCGGTGGCTGGCGCGCTGGTGGCCGCTGTCCGGCGAGGCGGGACTGCGGGCCGAGATCGGCCTGCCCAGGGACGAGGCCTGGGCCGCGGCGGTCGCCACGCTCGACCGGGGGCTCGCCGTCGCCGTGGACTACGCGCACGCGGCGGACACACGGCCGCCGTTCGGGACGCTGACCGGCTTCCGGGAGGGCCGCGAGACGGCGGCCGTGCCGGACGGCTCGTGCGACATCACGGCGCACGTCGCGCTCGACGCGTGCGCGCTGCCCGGCGGGCGCCTGCTCCCGCAGCGCGAGGCGCTGCGCGCCCTGGGCGTGACCGGCGCACGCCCCCCGCTCACGCTGGCGTCCACCGACCCCACCGCCTACGTACGCGCCCTCGCGAGCGCCGGGGAGGCCGCCGAGCTCACCGCGTCGGGCGGGCTGGGCGACTTCGGGTGGCTGGTACAGCCGGTCGGGATCGGGGAGCCGCTCTAGGGGTGTCCGTAAAGTCCCCTACTTGTCGATGTCGCCCACGACGAAGAACATCGAGCCCAGGATCGCCACCATGTCCGCGACCAGCGTCCCCGGCAGCAGCTCCGTCAGCACCTGGATGTTGTTGTACGAGGCCGAGCGCAGCTTCAGCCGGTACGGCGTCTTCTCGCCCTTGCTGACCAGGTAGTAGCCGTTGATGCCGAGCGGGTTCTCGGTCCAGGCGTACGTGTGGCCCTCGGGTGCCTTCAGGACCTTCGGGAGCCGCTGGTTGACCGGCCCGGGCGGCAGCTCGGCGAGCCGGTCGAGGCAGGCGTCGGCCAGGTCCAGCGCGTTGTGCGTCTGCTCCAGGAGGCACTCGAAGCGGGCGAGGCAGTCGCCCTCCTGCCGGGTCACCACCTTCAGGACGTCGCCCAGCTCCCCGTAGGCGAGGTAGGGCTCGTCCCGGCGCAGGTCGAAGTCGACGCCCGAGGCGCGCCCGATCGGCCCGCTGACGCCGTAGGCGTGTACCGCCTCCGGGGCGAGCGTGCCGACACCCCGGGTGCGGCCCCGGAAGATCTCGTTGCCCAGCACCAGGTCGTCGAAGCGGTCCATCCGGGAACGCACGTCGGCGACGGCGCCGCGCGCGCGCGTGGTCCACCCGGCCGGCAGGTCCTCCTTGAGGCCGCCCACGCGGTTGAACATGTAGTGCATCCGCCCGCCGGAGACCTCCTCCATGACGTGCTGGAGTTCCTCGCGCTCCCGGAAGGCGTAGAAGATCGGCGTGATGCCGCCGAGCTCCAGCGGGTACGAGCCGAGGAACATCAGGTGGTTGAGCACCCGGTTCAGCTCGGCGAGCAGCGTGCGCAGCCACACCGCGCGCTCGGGGACCTCCATGCCGAGCATCCGCTCCACGGCGAGGACCACGCCCAGCTCGTTGGAGAAGGCCGACAGCCAGTCGTGGCGGTTGGCGAGCATGATGATCTGGCGGTAGTCGCGCGCCTCGAACAGCTTCTCCGCGCCGCGGTGCATATAGCCGATCACCGGCTCCGCGTGCCTGATGCGCTCACCGTCCAGGACGAGCTTCAGCCGCAGCACGCCGTGCGTGGACGGGTGCTGCGGCCCGATGTTGAGCACCATGTCGGTGCTCTCCGCGGCGCCGCCGATTCCGACCATGGTCTCCGTCGTAGGAGTCATGGACACAGTCTCTCCTACGTACGCTGGCCTCATGGAGACGGGGAGCCCGCAGGACACGGGGCCGGCGGGGACACAGGGCGCGGCGCAGACGCAGGGCGCGGCAGGGACGCAGCGCGAAGCGGGGGCCGTCGAGGACGGGCCGGTGTGGATCGCGCTGCCGCCCGGGCTGCTGAAGATGCGGCGACTGCTGCTGGTGGTGTGGCTGGGGCTGATCAGCCTGGCCGCCGGGCTGGTGCCGGGCCTGCTGGCCGGCCCCGCCTGGGCCGCCTTCGCACTGCCGCCGCTGGCGCTGATGGCCTGGGGCTGGGTGATGATCGGCCGCAACTGGCGCTCCTGGCGGTACGCCGAGCGCGCCGACGACCTGCTGATCAGCCGCGGGGTGCTGTGGCGCGAGGAGACGGTCGTGCCGTACGGGCGGATGCAGCTGGTCGAGGTCACCTCCGGGCCCGTCGAGCGGCATTTCGGGCTGGCCAGTGTGCAGCTGCACACGGCTGCCGCCTGGACCGACGCGACCATCCCCGGCCTGGACCCGGCCGAGGCGGAGCGGCTGCGCGACCGGCTCACCGCGCTGGGCGAGGCCCGATCGGCGGGGCTGTGACGGCGCCCGAGGCCGCCGAGGCCACCGAGGACGACAACGGCATCGCCGAGCGGCGGCTGCACCCCGTCACACCGCTCAGGCGGGCCTGGGCGCCGGTCGCCGTGGTGATCGGCTGGGCGGTGCACGACCCCGACGGGGCGCAGCGCCATCTGACCCGGCTGAACACGACCACGCTGCTGATCGGCCTCGCCGTGATCGTCCCGGCCGCGGCCCTGTACGGCTTCTCCTCCTGGTGGTTCACGCACTTCGCGGTGACCGAGACCGAACTGCGCATCCGTACCGGACTGGTGTTCCGGCGCACCGCGCACATCCGGCTGGAGCGGCTCCAGGCCGTCGACGTCACCCAGCCGCTGCTCGCACGGGTCGCGGGCGTCGCCAAGCTCAAACTCGACGTCATAGGCACCGACAAGAAGGACGAGCTGGCCTTCCTGGGCGCGGACGAGGCGCGGACGCTGCGGGCCGAACTGCTCGCCCGCGCGGCCGGATTCGCGCCCGAGACCGCGCACGAGGTCGGGGAGGCGCCGTCCCGGCAGATGCTGCGGGTGCCGCCCGGCGTGCTCGCCATGTCGCTGGTGCTGAGCGCGGCGACCTGGGGGTCGCTGGCCGCGGCGCTCGTCGTGCCGCCGGTGCTGTGGCTGGCCACGGAGAGCGTGTGGACGGTCCTGGCCGTGGCCCTGCCGCTGCTGGGCGCGGCGGGCGCGAGCAGCGTGGGGCGGTTCGTCGGCGAGTACGACTGGACGGTGGCCGAGTCGCCCGACGGGCTGCGCCTGGACCACGGTCTGCTGGACCGCGCCCACGAGACGGTGCCGCCGGGGCGGGTGCAGACCGTGCGGATCGTGGAGCCGCTGCTGTGGCGGCGGCGCGGCTGGGTGCGCGTGGAGCTGGACGTGGCGGGCTCCTCCAACTCCGTGCTGGTGCCGGTCGCCCCGCGCGAGATCGCGGAGGCCGTCGTCGCGCGCGTGCTGCCCGGGGTGACCGTGCCGGAGCAGGCGGCCCTGTCGCCGTCGCCGCGCCGCGCCCGGTGGTGCGTGCCGGTGTGGTGGCGCGGGTACGGGTTCGCCGTCACGGACGCGGTGTTCGCCGCGCGGTCCGGGCTGCTGCGGCGGAGCCTCGCGCTGGTGCCGCACGCCAAGGTGCAGAGCGTACGGATGACGCAGGGGCCGTGGGAGCGGGCCCGGGGCGTGGCCGACGTGTGTGTGGACACGGGCGCGAACAAGACGGTGCGGGCACGGCTGCGGGACGCGGCCGAAGCGCGTGAACTGCTGCAGGCACAGGCGGAGCGGTCACGGACCGGGCGCAGGGACGCGCGGCCGGACCGCTGGATGGCGTGACCCACCAGACCCACCGGAAAGCCGAAGGCCCCCCGGCCGCGGCCGGGGGGCCTTTTGGGCAGCGTGGACGTCAGGAAACCGCGCTCCGCAGCCCCTGTACGTCGATCTGCTCCGTCTCGTCGTGCGCCGTCAGGTCGATGACCTGGCCGATCCCGCGCGACTCCTCGTCCGCCGGCTTGAACCGGGCCTCGGTCTCGGCCTTGTGCAGCGCGAGGGCCTCCTGGCCGACGACATCGGCCAGGTCCTCGTTCTGCACGGCGTCCAGGGCGGCCCGGGACGTCCCCTGCTTCGTACCGAAGAAGTCGAACCCGCCTTCGGAGACGTGCCGCCGCACCGGCGTCTGCGGCGCCACGGCCACAGCGGTCGGCACGGTGTAGTGCCCCGAGGAGGCAGGCTGCGGGAGTCGCTCGGCCTCGGCCGTGGTGGAAGTGCCGGCGGTCGCGCGCTCGTGCCCGGCGACCGCCTCGGACTGCCCCTGCGCCTCGTCCTCCTGCGGCTGCTCCCGCCGGTCGTCCTTCCGGTCGTCCCGCGCGGGCTCCGCGTCGTCGCCCTTCGGTACGCCGTCGCCGTCGCCGCCCCCGTCCGGGTCCGGGGCCGGGGCGAAGTCGCCGTCGAGCCGGGCGAGCGCCGCCGCGGCACGCAGGAACAGCCGGGATCCCTCCGGCGAGAACACCGCGGGGATCGCCGTCTGCTCCTCCACGGCAAGGGCCGGCGCCTCGGCGCCAGCCGTCTCGTCCGCGTCCGCCGGAGCATCCGCCGTCTGAGCCGCCCCCGCGGGCAGCGCGGCCCGTACCGGAGCCGTCGCCTCTATCTCGAGCACCCGGCGTTCCTCCAGGACGCTCGCGCGCTCGGTCTCGGCGGTGGCGTACCGGCGCAGCAGCGCTGCGTGCTCGCCTCGCAGTCCGGCCAGTTCCGTGCGCTTGGCGCGCAGTCGCTGCTCCAGCTTCACGCGCAGCTCGCGGGACTCCTCGAGGTCGGCCTCCAGTTCGGCGACCCGCTCCTCGAAGCGCCACTCGTCGCTCGCACGCGCGCGCGTGAGGTCGGCGACGCGTTTGCCCGCCTGGGTGTCCCAGCGGCGGAGCACGACCGCGCCGACGACCGCCGTCGCCGCGGCGGCCGCGGCCAGACCGCGGAGCACCATCGGCTCCGTGAACACCCAGGGCCCCAGGGCGCAGACGAGGGAGACGCCTGCGATCGCCGACGGGGGCAGCAGCCTGTGCAAGGGCGGGGAATGGCGGTGACGTCCACGTGGCATGGCCAGAAACTTACCGCGCGTAGGCGAATCATGGTGACCCACCCCGCAAAAACAAAGCCACACCGAAGCGTTCACACGCCATCGGAACTCGGGAAGAAGCGAAATCGGCCCTCGCCCCAATTCCCAAGATCATTTTCAACGGCCGTTCAGCCGCCCGCCGATCCACTCCAGCGTCGCCGGAATCTCGCGCCGCCAGGTGTTGAAGTTGTGCCCGCCGCTTTCCAGGATGATCGACGAGATCCGCGTCCGCCCGGTTGCCTGCACCCGCTCTATGAACCGCAGCGTGTCCTGGTAGTTGGACTCGCCGGACCTGCTGCTGGTGACGAGCAGTGAAGTGTCGGGAGCGGGCCTGTGCTTGAGGTACCACCACAGGTCGGCGCGATTCCGGAGCCCCTTGTCGCCCTGGAAGAGATCGCCCGTGGTGGCGTCGATCGGCGCCTTGTAGTACGCGGACAAGCCCGCCCCGGCGGCATACACACCGGGATGGTGCATGGCGATCTTCAAGGCGCAGTAGCCGCCCGTCGAGTTGCCGATGATGCCCAGCCCGCCCGGCTTTTCCCCCACCCGGTAGTGCGTGCGCAACGCGTCGGGCAGATCCCTGACGAAGAACGACTCGGTCTGCGGACCGCCCGGGACGTCCACGCACTCCGTGTCCCGGGGCGGGGCCACCGTGGGCCGCAGCATCACCAGGATCATCGGCGGCATCCGGCCCTCCCGGGCCAGCTCCAGTGCCGTACGCGGGTAGTGGAGCTTCTCCACCAGCGCCGAGGCCGTGCCCGGGTAACCGGTCAGCACGACGGCCGTGGGGAACGTACGGGTGCGGTACCGCGGCTGGAAGTACTCCGGCGGCAGATAGACGTACGCGGGCGTGGCGATGCGCGTCGTACGCCCCACGATGTCGATCTGCTGGATCCGGCCGCCCGCCCGGGGACTCACCCCGCCCGCCCCCGGCACCCGGCGTGAGCCGACCACCTCCAAGGGGCCGCCGCCCGGCGTGTGGTCGACGACCACGCCCTGGTCCTTCTCCTGCCCGAACAGATCCGCCCAGCTCGCGTAGAAACCGAAGGCCTGGTTGGCGGCGAGGCCCACCGCGGCGAACAGCGCCACCTGCGTGGCGAGCAGCAGGCCGACCCGCCCGCCCACGGCCCGCCAACTCCGCCGGGCCAGCCGCGGCCACAGCCAGACCGTGCCGGCGAACAGCAGCACGGCGGACAGTACCGCCAGCGCCAGCACCTTGTTGCTCGTGAGACCCAAACCCATCGGTGGTTACCCGTCCGCGCTTTCCGTCCGGGGCCTCACACCGCGCTCACACCTTCGCGAGCACTTGTCCCGGACTTTCCTTGACCTTTGAAACTGCTTTGACGAAGGGAGTGAACCTCTCCCCCTGAGACACCGTCCTAGAGGGCGCAATGTCGCCGGATGCCCGAATCGGCACCGGATCCAAGGTCTCTCGCGGAACTATGGGATGCGATGTCTGTCAGGACAGATGAGGAAATGTCGGGCGAGGTTCCGAGTCGTGGAAGCACCGCGGCCGTTACGAGCCGGGTGAGCCGCCTGCGCCACCGGCTGCCCGGACCACGCCCCGAGGCCGTCCCGGTCCTGGTCGGCAGAGCCTGCGCGCTGGTGGGCGTCCTGGACATCGCCGCGGGCGTCTTCCCGCGCTTTAGGCACAGCCGGATGCACGCCATCGCCGAGGTCCTGCCCGGCGCGCTCGGCCCGTTCGCGGCCGCCCTGTCGCTCAGCGCCGGAGTGCTGTTGCTGCTGCTTGCTCACGGCCTCAAGCGCGGCAAGCGCCGGGCCTGGCGGGCGGCCGTTGCCCTGCTGCCCGCCGGTGCCGTGGCGCAGTTCACGTACCGGCACTCGATCGTGGGCGTGCTGATCTCACTGGCCCTGCTGGCGCCCCTGCTGCTCCACCGCGACCAGTTCTCGGCCCTGCCCGACCCGCGCAGCCGCTGGCGGGCGCTCGCCAACTTCGTGCTGATGAGCGCCGGTTCGCTGCTGCTGGGCCTGCTCATCGTCAGCGTCCACGGCGAGCGCATGGTCGGCGACCCGAGCCTGGCCGACCGCATCACCCACGTCATCTACGGACTGTTCGGCTTCGAGGGCCCGGTCGACTACCAGGGCAACACCTCCTGGACGGTCGCCTTCTCGCTCGGCGCCCTCGGCCTGGTCACCGCCGTCACCACCATCTACCTGGCCTTCCGCCCCGAACACCCGGCCGCCCAGCTCACCGAGGAGGACGAGGCCCGGCTGCGCGCCCTGCTGGAGCGGCACGGCGGCCGCGACTCCCTCGGCCACTTCGCGCTGCGACGCGACAAGGCCGTCGTCTTCTCCCCCAGCGGCAAGGCGGCGGTGACGTACCGCGTCGTCTCCGGCGTGATGCTCGCCAGCGGCGACCCGATCGGCGACGTCGAGGCCTGGCCCGGCGCCATCGAACGGTTCATGGACGAGGCCAAGGCCCACTCCTGGACACCGGCCGTCATGGGCTGCTCCGAGACCGGGGGCGAGGTGTGGACCCGCGAGACCGGGCTCGACGCCCTCGAACTGGGCGACGAGGCGGTGGTGGACGTCGCGGATTTCTCCCTGGCCGGCCGCGCGATGCGCAACGTGCGCCAGATGGTCAAACGCATCGAACGCGCCGGTTACGAGACCCGGGTCCGACGTGTCCGTGACGTCGGCGAGGCCGAACTGGAGCGCATCCGGCGCGCCGCCGACGACTGGCGCGGCACCGACACCGAGCGCGGCTTCTCCATGGCCCTGGGCCGCGTCGGCGACCCCTCCGACGGCGACTGCCTCATCGCCACCGCCCACAAGCAGGACGACCACCCGGGCCCCTACGGCGACCTGAAGGCGATCCTGCACTTCGTGCCCTGGGGCACCGACGGCGTCTCCCTGGACCTCATGCGCCGCGACCGCTCGGCCGACCCCGGCATGAACGAACTGCTCATCGTGGCCGCCCTCCAGGCCGCCCCGAAGCTCGGCATCGCCCGCGTCTCCCTCAACTTCGCCATGTTCCGCTCGGCGCTGGCCCGCGGCGAGAAGATCGGCGCCGGCCCGGTGCTGCGCGCCTGGCGCGGGCTGCTGGTGTTCCTCTCCCGCTGGTTCCAGATCGAGTCGCTCTACAAGTTCAACGCCAAGTTCCAGCCGCGCTGGGAGCCCCGCTTCGTCGTCTACCGGGCCTCCGGCGACCTGCCCCGCATCGGCTTCGCCGCCATGCAGGCCGAGGGCTTCGTCAACCTCGCCCTGCCCCTGCCGCGCTTCCTGCGCCGCCGACGCCCGTCGGGCCGCCGCCCGTGCGCCCACGGCACGACGACGGAACGGAGCGTCAGAGCGGCGTGACCTGTCCGGGGCCGACCCGGGCCGCAGCGCCTGACGGCCCCCGCCGGGGCCTACGCTGAACATATGAGCAACCAGAGCGGACGCGGGCGCGTGGCGGGCCTACCGGAATGGGGCCGCTGCGCGGTCATGGGAGTCGTGAACGTCACCCCCGACTCCTTCTCCGACGGCGGCCGCTTCTTCGACACCACGGCCGCCGTCAAGCACGGCCTGGACCTGGTCACCGAGGGCGCGGACCTGGTCGACGTCGGCGGCGAGTCGACCCGCCCAGGCGCCACCCGGGTGGACGAGGCCGAGGAACTCCGCCGTGTCGTCCCCGTCGTGCGCGGCCTGGCCTCCGAGGGCGTCACCGTCTCGGTCGACACCATGCGCGCCTGTGTCGCCGAGCGGGCCCTCGCGGCGGGCGCCGCCCTCGTCAACGACGTCAGCGGCGGCCTCGCCGACCCCCGCATGATCCCGGCCGTCGCCGACGCCGGCGCCCCCTTCGTCGTCATGCACTGGCGCGGCTTCCTCCAGGGCGGCAACGTCCGCGGCGAGTACGCCGACGTCGTCACGGAGGTCGTCGACGAGCTGCACGCGCGTGTGGAGGCCGTTCTGGCGGGCGGTATCGCTCCCGACCGGGTCGTCGTCGACCCCGGACTCGGCTTCTCCAAGGACGCCGAGCACGACCTCGCACTCCTCGCGGGCCTCGACCGGGTCCTCGGCCTCGGCCACCCGCTGCTCGTCGCCGCCTCCCGCAAGCGATTCCTCGGCCGGGTCCTCGCCGGCCCGGACGGCCCGCCCCCGCCCGCACGCGAACGCGACGCCGCCACCGCGGCGGTCTCCGCGCTCGCGGCGCACGCCGGCGCGTGGGCGGTACGCGTGCACGAGGTACGCGCCACGGCGGACGCCGTACGCGTCGCCCACGCCATCGCAGAGGCACGCACCGGCGCAGAAGGAACCCGGTGAGCGCCCCGCACACCGACGTCGAACAGGTCGAGGCCGCCAACACCGCCTTCTACGAGGCACTGGAACGAGGCGACTTCGAGGAACTGGCGTCGCTCTGGCTGACCCCTTCCGACCTGGGCGTCGACGAGACGTACCACGACCCGGCCGACACCGGCGTGGTCTCCTGCGTGCACCCCGGCTGGCCGGTGCTCACCGGCCGCGGCGAGGTCCTCAGGTCGTACGCGCTGATCATGGCGAACACCGACTACATCCAGTTCTTCCTCACCGACGTGCACGTCTCGGTCACCGGCGACACCGCCCTGGTGACCTGCACGGAGAACATCCTCAGCGGCGGCCCCGCCCCGAAGGGCGACGAGGAGCTCGGCCCGCTCGTCGGACAGCTCGTGGTCGCCACGAACGTGTTCCGGCGCACGCCCGTGGGGTGGAAACTCTGGTCGCACCACGCTTCCCCCGTTCTGGCCGAAACCGACGAGGACGAACAGGACGACACTCCCACCTGAGTGGGTACGTGCCAGGAAGTGGTTGGAATCACGAACCCGCGGGTATGGGCGGCTACCAACCCGTGAGCCGCCGGGTTCCCCAGGGGAAACGCCGGATGAATCCTGCCGGGCCCGGCCCGGACCCACGCCCCCGTGGCCCGGCCCCGTCCAGGCTCGCAGGTAGATTCGACTGAGGCCGGTGTGCCGACCGCACACGGCACGGACCGGCCGTGACCGACGATTGCAGGAGTGATTCGCGTGGATCGTGTCGCGCTGCGCGGCCTGAAGGCCCGCGGGCACCACGGTGTGTTCCCGAGGGAACGCGAGGACGGCCAGACCTTCATCGTGGACCTCGTCCTCGGTCTGGACACCCGACCGGCCGCGGCCGACGACGACCTGGCGAAGACCGTGCACTACGGCATCGTGGCCGAGGAGGTCGTGGCCGTCGTCCAGGGCGAGCCCGTCAACCTCATCGAGACGCTCGCCGAGCGCATCGCCCAGGTATGTCTGAAGCACGACGGGGTTCAGCAGGTCGAGGTCTGCGTCCACAAGCCGGACGCCCCGATCACGGTCCCCTTCGACGACGTGACCGTCACCATCACCCGGAGCCGAGTATGACTGCACCCTTCCTTAAGGGTCCCAGCGACCCGACCGTACAGCCGGTACCCGCCTCCGTCGTCGAGAAGGTCGACGCCGCCGACACCACGCTCAGCAATCCGAAACGGGCCGTGGTCGCCCTCGGCTCCAACCTCGGCAACCGCCTGGAGACCCTCCAGGGAGCCATCGACGCCCTGGAGGACACCCCCGGCGTCCGCATCAAGGCCGTCTCCCCGGTCTACGAGACCGAGCCCTGGGGCGTGGAGCCCGGCAGCCAGCCCGCCTACTTCAACGCGGTCGTCGTCCTGAAGACCACCCTCCCGCCGTCCTCGCTGCTGGAGCGCGCACACGCGGTCGAGGAGGCCTTCCACCGCGTCCGGGACGAGCGCTGGGGCCCTCGCACCCTGGACGTCGACATCGTCTCCTACGCCGACGTCGTCTCCGACGACCCGCAGCTCACCCTCCCCCACCCCCGCGCCCACGAGCGCGCCTTCGTCCTGGCCCCCTGGCACGACCTGGACCCCGAGGCGCAGCTGCCCGGCCGCGGCCCGGTCGCCGGTCTGCTGGACTCCGTCACCCGCGAAGGCGTGGCGCCCCGCGCGGACCTGGAACTCCGGCTGCCCGAGTAGCCGTTAAGGTCGAGACGGCTGCACAACCAGGCCGGAGCCGGGGGAACCGAAGGGACACTGTGAAAGAGCTGCGCATCAGGGTGCTGGCCGGCGTCTTCGTCGTGGCAGGCGTGCTGTCCTGGGCGGGCGCCCGCCTGTGGAACTCGGTCGGGACCCTGCCGAGCGTCCCGCTGGCCGCCCCCATCGTCCTGGCTCTGATCACCGTGGTCCTGCTGGCCACGGCGCTCTCGCTCCGCGCCCGCCTGAAGGCCCAGCGCGAGCGGCAGCCCGACGCCAAGGGCGTCGACCCCATGATGGCGGCGCGCGCGGTCGTCTTCGGCCAGGCCAGCGCCCTGGTCGCCGCCCTCGTCGCCGGCATGTACGGCGGCACCGGCGTCTTCCTCCTGGAATCCCTCGACAACCCCGCCCGCCGCGACCAGGCCATCTCCGCCGGCTTCTCCGTCCTCGCGGGCATCGGCGTCATGGCGGCCGCCATCTTCCTGGAGCGTGTCTGCAAACTCCCGGAGGACGACGAACACGACGGCACGGGGGCGGCCCCGACCGTGTGACGCTGGGCGTCAGCGCGCCGTGAATCGGCGTCAGCGCGCCATGATGAGGCTCATCGCCTCGTTGCGCGTCGCCATGTCCCGCAGCTGACCCCGCACGGCCGACGTCAGCGTCTTGGCACCCGGCTTGCGGATCCCGCGCATCGACATGCACATGTGCTCGCACTCCACGACCACGATGACCCCGCGCGGCTCCAGGATCTCCATGAGCGAGTCCGCGATCTGCGTGGTGAGTCGTTCCTGCACCTGCGGACGCCGGGCGTAGACGTCCACGAGCCGGGCCAGCTTGGACAGCCCGGTGATCTTTCCGCTGGTGGCGGGGATGTACCCGACGTGGGCGACGCCCCGGAACGGCACCAGATGATGCTCACAGGTCGAGTACACCTCGATGTCCTTCACGAGGACCATCTCGTCGTGCCCGATGTCGAACGTCGTCGTCAGCACGTCCTCGGGCTTCTGCCACAACCCCGCGAATATCTCCTTGTACGCCCGCGCCACCCGCGCCGGCGTCTCCCGGAGCCCCTCGCGGTCAGGGTCCTCGCCGACCGCGATCAGCAGCTCCCGTACGGCGTTCTCGGCCCGCTTCTCGTCGAACTCGCCGATCTGGCCCTCGCCGTCCAGCGTCACGGGGTCGGTCATCTGGTGCCTCGTTCCTGTGTCCATCAGGGGGCGGCCTGCGCAGATGGCGAAAAGCCGCGCCCCCCAGGCTAAAACCTGGGGGGCGCGGCATCCATTCCGGGCCCGGTGGGGCCGCCGGGAGCTGTGGTCAGCTCTCGGGGCGTTCCTCCGGGGCTCGCTCGGGCGCCGGGGCGGGCTCCGCCGCGGTGCTCTTCGCGGTGGTGATGGCCGGCGTCGCGCCGTTCGCACCGTTCGTCAGGGCCAGCTCCTTGGGGGAGAGGACCGGCGGGCGGGTGGACGGCGTACGGCGGGAGGAGCCGGTCCAGGCGGGCCGCGGCGGGCGCTTGACGATCGGGGCGAAGATCTCGGCGATCTCCTCCTTGCCCAGCGTCTCCTTCTCGAGGAGGGCCAGGACCAGGTTGTCCAGCACGTCGCGGTTCTCGACCAGGATCTCCCACGCCTCGTTGTGCGCGGTCTCGATGAGCTTCTTGACCTCTTCGTCGACCAGCGCCGCGACCTCTTCCGAGTAGTCGCGCTGGTGAGACATCTCACGTCCGAGGAACGGCTCGGTGTTGTCGCCGCCGAACTTGATCGCGCCGAGACGCTCGGTCATGCCGTACTGCGTGACCATCGCCCGGGCCAGGCCCGTGGCCTTCTCGATGTCGTTGGCGGCACCCGTCGTCGGGTCGTGGAAGACGAGCTCCTCGGCCGCGCGGCCGCCCAGCATGTAGGCCAGCTGGTCCAGCATCTCGTTGCGCGTGGTCGAGTACTTGTCCTCGTCCGGCAGCACCATCGTGTAGCCGAGGGCGCGGCCTCTCGACAGGATCGTGATCTTGTGGACGGGATCGGAGTTCGGTGAGGCCGCCGCGACCAGGGCGTGTCCGCCCTCGTGGTACGCGGTGATCTTCTTCTCCTTGTCCGACATGATCCGGGTCCGCTTCTGCGGGCCCGCGACCACACGGTCGATCGCCTCGTCGAGCATGTGGTTGTCGATCAGCTTCTTGTCGCTGCGGGCCGTCAGCAGAGCGGCCTCGTTCAGCACGTTGGCCAGATCGGCACCCGTCATGCCGGGCGTACGGCGGGCCATGGCCGACAGGTCGACGTCGGGCGCGACCGGCTTGCCCTTCTGGTGGACCTTGAGGATCTCCAGACGGCCCTGCATGTCCGGGCGGTCGACGGCGATCTGCCGGTCGAAGCGGCCGGGCCGCAGCAGCGCCGGGTCGAGGATGTCGGGCCGGTTCGTCGCGGCGATGAGGATCACGCCGCCCTTGACGTCGAAGCCGTCCATCTCGACGAGCAGCTGGTTCAGCGTCTGCTCGCGCTCGTCGTGGCCACCGCCGAGGCCGGCGCCGCGGTGGCGGCCGACCGCGTCGATCTCGTCGACGAAGACGATCGCCGGGGCGTTCGCCTTGGCCTGCTCGAACAGGTCACGGACCCGGGAGGCACCGACACCGACGAACATCTCGACGAAGTCGGAACCGGAGATCGAGTAGAACGGCACACCGGCCTCGCCCGCGACGGCACGCGCGAGCAGGGTCTTGCCGGTGCCGGGCGGGCCGTACAGCAGCACACCCTTGGGGATCTTGGCGCCGACGGCCTGGAACTTGGCCGGCTCCTGGAGGAACTCCTTGATCTCGTGGAGCTCCTCGACGGCCTCGTCCGAACCGGCGACGTCGGAGAACGTCGTCTTGGGGGTGTCCTTGGTGATGAGCTTGGCCTTGGACTTCCCGAAGTTCATGACGCGAGAGCCGCCGCCCTGCATCTGGTTCATCAGGAACAGGAAGAGGACCACGATGAGAATCAAGGGGAGCAGGAAAGAGATCAGCATCCCGATGAACGGGTTCTGCTTGGACGGCGAGACCGTGTAGCCGTCCGGGATCTGCTTGTTCTGGTACTTGTTCTGCAGCGTGTTGGCGATGTCCTCGCCCTGGTTGCCGATGTAGCTCGCCTGGATCTTCGAGCTGCCCTCGATCTTTTGGCCGTCCTTGAGCGTGACCTTGATGGTCTCGTCATCGCCGGTGGTGAGCTTGGCCGACTCCACCTTGTTCTGGTTGATCGCCTGGACGACCTGGCCGGTGTCCACCGTCTTGTAGCCGCCGGACGAGCCGACGACCTGCATCAACACGACCACGGCAAGGACGGCCAGCACGATCCACATGACCGGCCCACGGAAGTATCGCTTCACGTCCATCCATACGGAGCGGTGCCGCCCCGTCCCTCCTGCCATAGTGAGTTTGATAAAGGCTGTTCTTCGGACGGTACCCCAGCATTGTCACCTGAAGCCGCGCGGGACGACTGGCGATCCGTCTACGCATGCTCCAACGGCGGGAAGCACGCTGGGGTTCCCGATCACCGTCACGGCACCCCGGCCGGAGTTTCAGCCGCCGTACACGTGGGGCGCGAGCGTACCCACGAACGGGAGGTTGCGGTACTTCTCGGCGTAGTCGAGGCCGTAGCCGACGACGAACTCGTTGGGGATGTCGAACCCGACCCATTCCACGTCGATGGCGACCTTCGCGGCCTCGGGCTTGCGCAGCAGCGTGCACACCTTGAGGGAGGCGGGCTCGCGCGAGCCGAGGTTGGAGATCAGCCAGGACAAGGTCAGGCCGGAGTCGATGATGTCCTCGACGATGAGGACGTGCTTGCCCTTGATGTCGGTGTCGAGGTCCTTGAGGATCCGCACCACACCGGAGGACTGGGTGCCCGCCCCGTACGAGGATACGGCCATCCAGTCCATGGTGACGGGGGTGGACAACGCCCGGGCGAGATCGGCCATGACCATCACCGCGCCCTTGAGGACGCCGACGATCAGCAGGTCCTTGCCCGCGTACTCCGCGTCGATCTTCGCGGCCAGTTCGGCCAGCTTGGCGTCGATCTCTTCCTTGGTGATGAGCACCTGCTGAAGCTCGGCACCCATGTCTTTCGCGTCCACCCGCATCACTTTCGGTCGTCCCTGACTGAGCGGCCCCTCCACCGACTGCCCGGAGGGGTCGTGATTCAGCCTTGCCGAATCACCAGTCTGCCACCCTGCCGCCGGGCCACGACCTTGCCGGGGAGGTTGATGGCACCCTGACCGCGCCAGCCGGTGATCAACCGGTCGACTTCCTCGATGTGCCGGGCGAACAGCGAACCGGCCGGGGCACCGGCTGCGATGGCGGCCCGGCGCAGGATGCGCCGGCGTACGGCGGGCGGCAGGGCGTAGAGCTTCGCGCACTCCAGGAGCCCGGCGGCGTCGCGGACGGTGGCCTCGGCCCGGGTGGCCCAGGAGTCGAGGGCGTCGGCGTCGTCGCGCGAGAGCTGGGCCGTACGGGCGAGGGCTTCGACGACGCCCTTGCCGAGGGCCTTCTCCAGGGCGGGCAGGCCCTCGTGGCGCAGCCGGGAGCGGGTGTAGGCCGGGTCGGCGTTGTGCGGGTCGTCCCAGACGGGCAGGGACTGGACCATGCAGGCCTTGCGGGCGGTCTGCCGGTCGAGTTCCAGGAAGGGCCGCCGGTAACGGCCGCCGGCCCCCGAGACCGCGGCCATGCCGGACAGGGAGCGGATGCCGGAGCCCCGGGCGAGGCCCAGCAGGACGGTTTCGGCCTGGTCGTCTCGCGTGTGGCCGAGCAGGACCGCGGCGGCGCCGTGGCGTTCGGCCGCGGTGTCGAGTGCGGCGTAGCGGGCGTCGCGGGCGGCGGCTTCCGGCCCGCCCGCGCGGCCGACGGTCACGGCGACGGAGTCGACGGGGTCTAGGCCGAGTTCGCGCAGGCGCAGGACGACTTCCGCGGCCCGCATGTCGGAGCCGGGCTGGAGACCGTGGTCGACGGTCACGCCGCCGGCTCTGATGCCGAGCTTGGGGGACTCGAAGGCGAGGGCGGAGGCGAGGGCCATGGAGTCGGCGCCGCCGGAGCATGCCACGAGCACGAGCGGCGGGGGCGGCGGCTCGTGCGAGGGGGCGTGCGGGAGTGCGGCGGCGGTGCGGTGTTCGGTGAGGAGGTCGTGGAGGACGCGGCGGACCGCCAGGCGTATCGCCGCGACCGCAGGATGGGGACCCATGTCCGGTTCCCTTCATGAAGTTTTCGGGGGGTGAACCCGAGTGTCGGTCACGCAGAGTGTGTAGATGGTGACAGAACCGGGCCGTTCCCCGAGCATTGCACGCCTACCCCTGGCTCACGGTCCCTCGGACGGGTGATTGGAGGGGCGTTCGCCTGCCGTCGGCCCGTTTTCCTTCACGACCTTCTCTCGATGTTCACTACTCGGTCCTGCGATGCACCCGCGCGATCCAGTCCGCCGGTTTGGCGATCTCCGTCTTGGTGGGGAGGGTGTTGGGCGAGGTCCACACGCGGTTGAAGCCGTCCATGCCGACCTCGTCGACGACGGCCCGTACGAAGCGCTCGCCGTCCCGGTACTGCCGGAGCTTGGCGTCCAGGCCGAGCAGCTTGCGCAGGGCCAGGTCCAGGCGGGAGGCGCCCTTGGCGCGGCGCTGCTGGAACTTCTCGCGGATCTCCCCGACGCTCGGTACGACGTCCGGTCCGACGCCGTCCATCACGAAGTCCGCGTGGCCCTCCAGCAGGGACATCACGGCCGTGAGGCGGCCGAGGATCTCGCGCTGGGCGGGGGTCTGCACGATCTCGACGAGGGAGCGGCCGCCGTCGTCCTCCTCGGCCTCGGGGCGGCCCCCGGCCAGGCTCTGGGCGGCTTCGCGTACGCGTTCCAGGACGGTCATGGGGTCCACGTCGGTCTCGCCCAGGAACGACTGGATTTCACCCTCGAGGTGGTCGCGCAGCCAGGGCACGGCCGTGAACTGCGTGCGGTGCGTCTCCTCGTGCAGGCACACCCAGAGCCTGAAGTCGTGCGGGTCGACGTCGAGTTCGCGCTCCACGTGCACGATGTTCGGGGCGACGAGCAGGAGCCGGCCGCCGCCGTGCTCCCCGGCCGGGAGCTGGCGCGTGGCGGGGGCGAAGGTCTCGTACTGGCCGAGGACGCGGGAGGCCAGGAAGGACAGGAGCATGCCCAGCTCCACGCCGGTGACCTTGCCGCCGACGGCGCTCATGACCGTGCCGCCGGGGGTGTTGCCGCGCCGGTCCTGCATCTTGTCGAGCAGGGGCTTCAGGAGTTCCCGGAAGCCGGCGACGTTCGCCCGGATCCAGCCCGGGCGGTCGACGACCAGGACGGGGGTGTCCTGGCCGGCCTCCGTGCCCAGACGGGTGAAGCCCCGGACGTGTCCCTCCGAGGCCTTGGCGTGCCGCCGCAGCTCCGCGACGACGGCCCGGGCCTCGTCGCGGCTGACGTCGGGGCCCGGCCGTACGAGCCGGGTCGCGGTCGCGACCGCGAGATTCCAGTCGACCATGCCGGTTGAAGCACCACCGATGCTCGTCATGCGTCAACCGTACGTGAGCGCCGGCCGCTGGGGCAGGGCGGCGAGGGGGTGGTGGAACCAGGGGTGCGTTTTGGGTGGCGGCGTTGTAGCCGGCGTGCCGGGGTCGGTATGGCCGGGGTTTCTCGGCCGGTGCTCGGCGTTGTCGGCCGTGCCCGCCCTCCCCCAAGCTCTCGGCTTCGCTCGAGCAGGGGGGGACCCCCATCGCCCCAGCGGAACGACTGCCCACGGCCAGGCAGGCAGTTATCGGCAGCCGCACGCCGCCAGCGTCGTTGCCGCCTTGTCCAGGGCCTTCTGGGCCGCCGCCGGGTTTCTCGTGTTGTTGGCCATGAAGGCGAAAGCGAGCAGGCGGCCGTCCTGGTCGACGACCGTGCCCGCGAGGGTGTTCACGCCGGTCAGGGTGCCTGTCTTGGCGCGGACGACGCCGGCTGCGCCGTCCGTGTAGCGGGTGGTCAGGGTGCCGGTGAAGCCGGCGACGGGGAGGCCGGTGAGGGCCGGGCGGAGTTCGGGGTGGGCGGGGTCGGCCGCCTTGGCCAGGAGGGCGGTGAGGAGGTCGGCCGTCAGTCTGCCGGCGCGGTTCAGGCCGCTGCCGTCCTTGAAGGCGGCGCCCTTGAGGGGCAGGCCGAGCTTGCGCAGCCGGGCGTTGATCGCCCGGTCGGCGCCGGCGAAGTCGGCCGGGTGGCCCGTGGCGATCGCCGTGTGGCGGGCGAGGGCCTCGGCGATGTCGTTGTCGCTGTTGGTCAGCATCCGTTCGACGAGGGCCGACAGCGGAGGCGAGGAGACCGTGGCCAGGGTCTTCGCGCGGGTCGTGGCCTTCGACGGGCCGGGGGCCGTGGCCTTGATGCCGCGGGACTTCAGGAGGTCCCCGAAGCGGCGGGCCGCGTCCGCGGCCGGGTCGGTCACGCGGGTGACCGGGCCGCTCGTCGAGTCGTCCGTGCGGCCCTCGTCGGCCATCAGGGGGCTGACGAGTGCGAGGTTGGGGTTGACCCCGATCGGGTGCTTCTGGCTGCCCGCGTAGAGGGTCGTGTCGTAGGAGAGCGTCACGTCGCGGATGCCACGCTGAGCCAGGGCCGCGGCCGTCTTGTCGGCCAGGGCGCGCAGGCTGGCCCAGCCGCCGGGGGCCTCGCGGGCCGTGAGGGTGGGGTCGCCGCCGCCGACCAGGACGACTTCCTTCGTGTCGGGTTCGAGCGCGGCGCGGGTGGTGAGGCGGTGGTCGGCGCCCATCGCGGACAGCGCCGCGACGGTCGTGGCGATCTTCGTCGTCGAGGCCGGGGTGAGCGCGGCGTCCGAGCCCGTGCCGTACAGGCGCCTGCCGGTCGTGACGTCCACGACCGCCGCCGCGGGCCGGAGGCCTAGCTCCGGGTCCTTCAGCAGGGGCGTGAGGGAATTCGCCAGGGCCTTGCCGTCGGGGGCGGACTTCACGGTGCTGACGCCGCCCAGGCCGGTCAGCACGGGCCCGGCGCTGAGGGCGGGCCGGGGCTGCGCGGGCGCGCCGGGGGCACGGCCGTGATCTGTGCCACCCGCGCGGCCCAGGGCCGCGGCCCGGTCCCGCTCGGCCGTACGCTGACCCGAGGAGTCCCAGGGGCCGGCGGCGGTCACCACACCGGCGGCCAGTGCGAGACCGGCGGTGGTGGCGCCCGCGGTGTACTGCCAGGTCTTCGACCGTGTGACCCGCGCGACCTGCGGTTTCCCGGCTCGGGCGAGCCGCGCGATCCGTGGTTTCGCGGCCGCGGCGGCCCTGGCCAGGCGCGGTCGTACGGCATCCGCGATCCGTACCACGTGCGGTCTCGCGGCACGCCAAGGACGCAGCTCCGGCACGACCACCAACCCCTTTCGCGATCACACACCTGCGTGAGGGACACTTAACCACCAGAACTATGTGTTGATCATGGAGGAGCCACCGGTGGAGTTCGACGTCACGATCGAGATTCCGAAGGGTTCGCGCAACAAGTACGAGGTGGACCACGAGACCGGTCGTATCCGCCTGGACCGGCGACTCTTCACCTCGACCGCCTACCCGACCGACTACGGCTTCGTCGAGAACACCCTCGGCGAGGACGGCGACCCGCTGGACGCGCTGGTCATCCTGGACGAGCCGACCTTCCCGGGCTGCCTCATCAAGTGCCGGGCGATCGGCATGTTCCGGATGACGGACGAGGCCGGTGGCGACGACAAGCTGCTGTGCGTGCCGGCGACGGACCCGCGTGTGGAGCACCTGCGGGACATCCACCACGTGTCCGAGTTCGACCGCCTGGAGATCCAGCACTTCTTCGAGGTCTACAAGGACCTGGAGCCCGGCAAGTCCGTCGAGGGCGCCAACTGGGTGGGCCGTACGGACGCCGAGATCGAGATCGAGCGCTCCTACAAGCGCTTCAAGGAGCAGGGCGGTCACTGACCCTCGTGATGCTCACGGGCCGTACGCCTGCGCGTGCGGCCCGTTCGCCTGTATGTGCGCATACTGAGGCTTGGGGGCTTGGGGGGTACTGAGGCTGACGTGTTGTACAGGGAGCGCCAGGCAGTGACGGATGCGGAGGACCGCAAGCCGAAGTCGGACGAGGCGAGGAGCACGTTCCTGCCTCCGGCTGGGGCCGCCGTCGACGGGGACATGTCGACGACGTCGGAGTTCGCGATCCCCGAGGGCCTTGCCGTGCCCAGGGTGACCGGTACGGAGTCCGAGGTGACGTCCGAGTTCGCCCTGCCGCAGGGGCTGGACGTCTCGCAGGTGCCCTCGGCGGAGCCGGAGGGGTCGGCGTTCACCCCGCCGAACACGTACAGCGCGAAGCACGCCCCGTCGGCGTTCACCCCGCCGAGCGGGATTCCCGTGGTCAGCCTGACCAAGGACGTGCCCTGGCAGGACCGGATGCGCACCATGCTGCGCATGCCGGTGGCTGAGCGGCCGGCGCCGGAGCCGAGCCAGCGCGGCGGCGACGACTCGGGGCCGGCCGTGCCGCGCGTGCTCGACCTGACGCTGCGTATCGGCGAGTTGCTGCTGGCGGGCGGTGAGGGCGCCGAGGACGTGGAGACGGCCATGTTCGCCGTCTGCCGGTCGTACGGCCTGGACCGCTGCGAGCCCAACGTCACCTTCACGCTGCTGGCGATCTCGTACCAGCCATCGCTCGTCGACGACCCGGTCACGGCCTCGCGGACCGTGCGCCGCAGGGGCACCGACTACACGCGACTGGCGGCCGTGTACCAGCTCGTGGACGACCTCAGCGACGACGAGACGGCGGTCTCCCTGGAGGAGGCCTACCGGCGGCTCGCCGAGATCCGCCGTAACCGGCACCCCTACCCCGGCTGGGCGCTGACCGGCGCGAGCGGGCTGCTGGCGGGTGCGGCCTCCGTGCTCGTCGGCGGTGATCTGATCGTGTTCGTCGCGGCCGCGCTGGGCGCGATGCTCGGCGACCGGCTGGCGTGGCTGTGCGCAGGGCGCGGGCTGCCGGAGTTCTACCAGTTCACGGTGGCCGCGACGCCGCCGGCCGCGATCGGGGTCGCGCTGACCCTCAGCCATGTGGACGTGAAGGCCTCCGCGGTGATCACCGGTGGGCTGTTCGCGCTGCTGCCCGGGCGAGCGCTCGTGGCGGGGGTGCAGGACGGGCTGACCGGCTTCTACATCACCGCGTCCGCGCGTCTGCTGGAGGTCCTGTACTTCTTCGTGGGCATCGTCGCGGGTGTGCTGCTGGTGCTGTATTTCGGCGTGCAGCTGGGGGCGCGGCTGAACCCGGACGCGGCGCTCGGGGCCTCCGACGATCCGGTGATGATGATCGGTGCGTCGATGCTGCTGTCACTGGCGTTCGCCGTGCTGCTTCAGCAGGAACGATCCACCGTGGTGTGGGTGACGCTGAACGGCGGTGTCGCGTGGATCGTGTACGGCGCGATGCACTTTGCGGGGGACATCTCGCCGGTGGCGTCCACGGCGGCGGCCGCGGGGCTCGTGGGGTTGTTCGGGCAGCTGTTGTCCCGGTATCAGTTCGCTTCGGCTCTGCCGTACACGACTGCCGCGATCGGGCCGCTGCTGCCGGGTTCCGCGACGTACTTCGGGCTGCTGGCGATCGCGCAGAACGAGGTGGACGAGGGGCTGGTGTCGCTGTCCAAGGCGGTGGCTCTGGCCATGGCGATCGCCATCGGGGTGAATCTGGGGTCCGAGATCTCGCGGATGTTCCTGCGGATCGGGTCTGCGGAGAAGCGGCGGGCCGCCAAGCGGACCAGGGGTTTCTAGCGCCCTTTGCCTATGGGCTCGGGGCTTCCTGACCGTTGGCGGCCGCGGGTTGTCCGTCAGTAACCACCGTTGTAAGGCTGCTGGCCCCCGCCCTGCTGGGTGCCGTAGGGCTGCTGCTGGCCGTAGCCCGGGGCCTGGGGGTACTGGCCGTAGTACTGCTGGTCGTTGTAGCCGTTCTGGTTGCCGTAGGGGGGCTGCTGCTGCGGCTGCTGGTGGGGCTGGTCGTCCGGGGTGATGCGGCGGAGCTGGGTCGTCGCGTCGTCCATGACGGGGGGATGAGGCTGGGCCGCCGCGGTCTCGGACGCGGCGCGCTTCTTCTTGGAGCGGTCGCGGAGGTACTCGATGATGATCGGGACGATGGAGAGCAGGACGATCAGGATGAGGATCGACTCGACGTTCTTCTTGATGAAGTCGATCTGGCCGAGCCAGTAGCCGGCGACGGTGACGCCGGTGCCCCAGGCGATGCCGCCGATGACGTTGTACGTGACGAACGTGCGGTACTTCATACGGCCGGCGCCGGCCACGATGGGGGCGAAGGTGCGCACGATCGGGACGAAGCGGGCCAGGACGATCGCCTTGGGGCCGTACTTCTCCATGAACTCGTGGGCCTTGTCCAGGTTCTCCTGCTTGAAGAGCTTGGAGTTGGGACGGTTGAAGAGCTTCGGGCCCAGGAACTTGCCGATCATGTAGCCCACTTGGTCGCCGACGACGGCGGCGATCACGATCAGCGTGCAGACCAGCCACAGGGGTTGCGTGATGTAGGTGCCCTCGGCCACGAAGAGACCCGCCGTGAACAGCAGCGAGTCACCGGGCAGAAATGCGAAGAGGCCGGACTCCGCGAAGACGATCAGCAGGATGCCGGGCAGGCTGAAGGTCTCGATCAGATAGTGCGGGTCGAGCCACTCGGGGCCGAGCGCAAGCGTGGTCACGGGGATGTGGCTCCTGCTGCTGGGGGTACGGGCTGGGGCTGACTGCCTCAAAGTATCAACGCAGCCGTCATGGCCCAGGTTCCATGGGGGTACTCAGGATGCACTGTCGGCCGTCCCGGAGAAAGCTGTGAACCATGGGCATCGATGAATTCGGCGGCGGACAGGGCCCCCAGCCCGACGTCCTCGTCGTCACCACGAACGACGTACCCGGCTACCGCGTGCGGGAGGTGCTCGGCGAGGTCTTCGGCCTGACGGTCCGCTCCCGGCACCTGGGAAGCCAGCTCGGCGCCGGTCTGAAGTCGATGGTCGGCGGCGAGCTGCGCGGTCTCACCAAGACGCTCGTGCAGACCCGCAACCAGGCCATGGAGCGACTCGTCGAACAGGCACGCGCGCGTGGTGCCAACGGTGTGCTCGCGTTCCGCTTCGACGTGACGGCGGCGGCGGACGTCGGCACGGAGGTGTGCGCGTACGGGACGGCCGTGGTGATCGAGCCCGAGGACGCGGGGTGACCACCTTTTGCTTGGCGCGGCGGTAGGGCGCGTTGCCCGACGGCCCCCTACCGCCGGCCGGGCGGGCGTCACGCCTGGTGGCGGTCCGCGTTCGCGCGGATCGCGTCGCGCAGGTGCTCGGCGAGGCCCGGGCGCATCGAGTCGTAGAACGCCTTGAAGCGCTCGTCGGAGACGTACATCTCGCCGAGGCAGCGGTGGAGTTCGTAGGAGCACTCGTAGTACCAGGTGCAGATGTGCTGGCGGTGCTCCTGCGCCAGGGCCATGGCCGCCTCGCCGGCGGGCGGTTCGCCGGCGGTCATCAGGGCGTCGTAGCGCTCGCCCCAGTCGGCCATCTCGGCCTGGATCCGCTGCCAGTCCTCCTTGGTGTAACGGGCGACGCGGCGCTGCGACTCGGCGTACTCCGCCGTGCCGCCCCAGCGCGCTTCCGCCTCGTCGGCGTACCGCTCCGGGTCCTTGTCCCCGAAGACCTCGAACTTCTCCTCGGGCGTGAGGTTGATGCCCATCTTGCGTGCCTCCATGGCGTGTTCCACGGCCGCCGCCATCTTCTTCAGCTTCTCGATCCGGGCGGTCAGCAGTTCGTGCTGCCGGCGCAGATGTGCGCGCGGGTCCGCGTCCGGGTCGTCGAGCAGGGCGGCGACCTCGTCGAGCTGGAAGCCGAGCTCCCGGTAGAACAGGATCTGCTGCAGCCGGTCGAGGTCGGTGTCGCTGTAGCGCCGGTGACCCGCTTGGCTGCGTGCGCTGGGCACGAGCAGGCCGATGTCGTCGTAGTGGTGCAGCGTGCGCACCGTGACGCCGGCGAAGCCCGCGACCTGTCCCACGGAGTAGCTCACTTCCGCTCCCTTCTTCTTCCGTGCTTCACGGTGGGGCCTCACGCCACGTGAGGTGCAAGCGTGTTTCCCGTTTGTCCCCTTTGGCCCGTTTATCGTGTGCCCGTGGTCCAGGACTCCGCGCGGCAGGCGCCCTCCGTCACCCCCGCGACTCCCGCCCGCGCCCTGCTGCCGTCGATCCTGCCCGCCGTGGCCGTGGGGGTGGTGTCCAGCCTGCTGCTGGTGGGGGTGGAAGTCGCCGCCGAGGAGCTGCAGGGCGTGCTGTGGCGGACCGTGCCGGACGCGCTGGGGATCGGCCGGTATTCGGTGGCGTGGATGTTCGTGATGCTCGTCACGACGGGTGTCGCGGTCGGGCTGGTGGTGTGGAAGGTGCCGGGGCACGCGGGCCCCGATCCGGCCACGGTCGGGCTGGACGCCCCGGTCCTGCCGCCCGTCGTGCTGCCGGGGCTGCTGCTGGCGACCGCGCTGATGCTGGCCGGCGGGCCGAGCCTGGGCCCCGAGAACCCGATCATCGCCGTGAACGTCGGCCTGGCGGTCTGGCTGGGCGGCCGGGTCCTGCCCCGCGCGCCGGGCCGGATCTGGCCGGCGCTGGCGGAGGCGGCGACGATCGGCGCCCTGTTCGGCACGCCCGTGGCCGCGGCCCTGGTGATCTCCGAGGTGCTGGCCCGGCAGGAGACGCGCGGGCTGCTGTGGGACAACCTGTTCGCGCCGCTGACCGCCGCCGCGGCCGGTGCCCTGACCGCGACCCTCGTCGACCACCCGAGCTTCGACCTGGACCTGCCGTCCTTCGGTCGGCCGGGCTGGGCGGACCTGCTCGCGGCGCTCGTGGTCGCCGCGGCGGGCGCGCTGCTCGGCATGTGCGCCGTGCGCGCCTTCCCGTACGTCCACGCGGCGTTCCGCCGGCTGCGGCATCCGATGCTGATGCTCCCGGCGGGCGGGGCCGTGCTGGGCTGTCTCGCGGCCCTGGGCGGCCATCTGACGCTGTTCAAGGGGCTCGACGAGATCGCCGAGCTGGCACGCGCCCCGGACGGCTGGTCGGCCGGGGAGTTCGCCGTCATGACGGTGGTGAAGCTGGCCGCGCTGCTCGTCGCCGCGTCCTGCGGGTTCCGCGGCGGGCGCATCTTCCCGGCCGTGTTCGCCGGCACCGCCCTCGGTCTGTGCGCGCACGCCCTGGTGTCCGAGGTGCATCCGTCGGTGGGTGTGTCCGCCGGTGTGCTCGGCATGCTGCTGGCCATCACCCGGCAGGGCTGGATCAGCCTCTTCGTCGCCGCGGTGCTGGTCGCCTCGCCGGGGATCCTCGCCCTGCTCTGCGTCGCCTCGCTGCCGGCCTGGCTGCTGGTCACGGGCCGCCCGCAGATGCAACTGCACCCGGACGGCACACCCGTCCGCTGACACCCCTCTCGAACCCCCTGGAGGCTCACTTGCCGCTCAACGAAGGCCCCCGTCAGCCCGGCGAACGCCGCCTGGCCGTCAACCCCTTCTACGGCCCCGCCAACCCGGTCGGCGACATGGCCGAGGCCCCGCCCACGCACCGGCTCCCTGAGCGGCCCATGGCACCGGCGACCGCCCACCAGCTGGTGCGCGACGAGCTGATGCTGGACGGCAACGCGCGGCTGAACCTCGCCACCTTCGTCACCACCTGGATGGAGCCGGAGGCCGGGGTGCTGATGGCGGAGTGCCGGGACAAGAACATGATCGACAAGGACGAGTACCCGCGCACGGCCGAGCTGGAGCGGCGGTGCGTGGCGATGCTCGCCGACCTGTGGCACGCGCCCGACCCGGGGGCGGCCGTGGGCTGTTCGACGACCGGGTCGAGCGAGGCGTGCATGCTCGCCGGGATGGCGCTCAAGCGGCGGTGGGCGCGGCGCAACACCGACCGGTACCCGGGGGCCCGGCCCAATCTGGTGATGGGCATCAACGTGCAGGTCTGCTGGGAGAAGTTCTGCAACTTCTGGGAGGTGGAGGCCCGGCTGGTGCCCATGGAGGGCGAGCGGTTCCACCTGGACCCGCAGGCCGCCGCCGAGCTGTGCGACGAGAACACCATCGGGGTCGTCGGGATCCTGGGCTCGACCTTCGACGGGTCCTACGAGCCGGTCGCCGAGCTGTGCGCGGCACTGGACGCGGTGCAGGAGCGGACCGGGCTCGACATCCCCGTGCATGTCGACGGGGCGTCCGGTGCCATGGTCGCGCCGTTCCTCGACGAGGACCTGCTGTGGGACTTCCGGCTGCCGAGGGTGGCGTCGATCAACACCTCGGGGCACAAGTACGGGCTCGTGTACCCGGGCGTCGGCTGGGCGCTGTGGCGGGACGCGGACGCGCTGCCGGAGGAGCTGGTGTTCCGGGTGAACTACCTGGGCGGCGACATGCCGACGTTCGCGCTGAACTTCTCCCGGCCGGGCGCGCAGGTCGTGGCGCAGTACTACACGTTCCTGCGGCTGGGCCGGGACGGCTACCGGGCCGTGCAGCAGGCCGCGCGGGACGTGGCCACGGGGCTCGCCGGGCGGATCGAGGCGCTCGGTGACTTCCGGCTGCTGACCCGGGGCGACCAGTTGCCGGTGTTCGCCTTCACGACCGCGCCGGACGTGACGGCGTACGACGTCTTCGACGTCTCGCGGCGGCTGCGCGAGAGCGGCTGGCTGGTGCCCGCGTACACCTTCCCGCCGCACCGCAAGGACCTGTCGGTGCTGCGGGTGGTGTGCCGCAACGGCTTCTCGGCCGACCTCGCCGAGCTGCTCGCCCAGGACCTGGAACGGCTGCTGCCGGAGCTGCGCCGGCAGCCGCGCCCCTTCACGCAGGACAAGGGCGCGGCCACCGGCTTCCATCACTAGCGGCTCAGCCGCCCGAACCTCCGTACCGCCAGCGGGAAGAACACCGCCAGCAGGGCCAGGGGCCAGACGACCGCCGCCCACACGTGCCCGGATTCCGCGCCGGGGGTGCCGAACAGGTCCCGTACGGCTGTGGCCGTGTGGGACATGGGGTTCCACTCGACGACCGTGCCGAGCCAGCCGGGCATGGTGTCGGGGAGGGCCAGGGCGTTGGACAGGAAGCCGACCGGCCAGACCAGGATCTGCACGGCCTGGACCATCTCCGGCTTCCCGGCCACCAGCGCCAGGTGGATGCCGATCCACAGCATGGCGAACCGGAACAGGAGCAGCAGGCCCACGGCTCCCAGGAAGGCCGCCGGACCACCCTGGACCCGCCAGCCGAGCGCGGCGCCCACGCCGATGAGCACCACCAGGGCCAGCGCCGACTGGAGCATGTCGGCGGCCGAACGGCCCACCAGTACCGCTCCGTTGGCCATGGGCATCGAGCGGAAGCGGTCGATGACGCCCTTGTCGAGGTCCCGGGTGACGGCGATCATCGTGCCCTCCAGGCCGAAGGCCATGGTGAGCGCGAGCATGCCGGGGATCAGGTAGTCGCGGTACTCGCCGCTCACGCCCCGGCCGCCGCCGATCAGATAGCCGAACATGAGCAGCAGCATCACCGGGAAGACGAGGTTGACGACCAGCTGGACCGGCTGCCGCGCCCAGCGGGCGAGTTCCCGGCGGGTCATGGTCCAGGAGTCCGTCAGGGCGTAGGCGGTCACGCGGCCTCCTTCACTCGGCGGTCGTCTCCCGTGAGGTGCAGGAACACCTCGTCCAGCGTCGGCCGGCGCAGGGCGACGTCCTCCGCCTCGATTCCCGCTTCCCGCAGGGCCCGTACGACCCCGGCGAGCGCCTCCATGCGGTCGGTCACCGGGGCGCTCAGCAGGCGGCGGTCGGTGTCGACGGTGACTCCGGTGAGCGGCAGCAAAGCGACAGCCGCGCCCAGTTGGCCCGCCTCCCGCAGGACCACGTCGATGCGGTCGCCGCCGGTCTCCGCCTTCAGCTCGTCCGCCGTGCCCTCGGCGATGACCCGTCCGGCGTCGACGACCGAGATGCGGTCGGCGAGCTGGTCGGCCTCCTCCAGATACTGCGTGGTCAGCAGGACCGTCGTGCCGCCGCCGACCAGGGAGCGGACGGAGTCCCACACCTCGGCGCGGCCGCGCGGGTCGAGGCCGGTGGTCGGCTCGTCCAGGAACAGCACCTCCGGTTCGGTGATCAGGCTGGCCGCGAGGTCCAGGCGGCGCCGCATGCCGCCGCTGTACTGCCGGACCGCCTTGCGGCCGGTGTCGGCCAGGTCGAAGCGCTGCAGGAGCTCGTCGGCACGCGCGCGTGCCCGCCTCGCACCCAGGTGGTGCAGCCGGCCGAACAGCTCCAGGTTCTGCCGGCCGCCGAGCTCCTCGTCGAGCGCGGCGTGCTGGCCGAGCAGGCCGATGCGCAGCCGCACGGCGTACGCCTCGCGCACCACGTCGTGCCCGGCCACCTCGATCCGGCCCGCGTCGGGTCGCAGCAGCGTGGACAGGACCCTCACCAGGGTGGTCTTGCCCGCGCCGTTCGGGCCGAGCACCCCGTGCACCGTGCCGCGCGCGACCCGCAGGTCGAGCCCGTCCAGCGCTCTCTTGTCGCCGTATCTCTTCTCCGCGCCTTCGACGGTGATCGCCGTGTCGGCCACAGACACTCCCTCGCTAGTCAAACTTGACTACAGGCTCGAAGGTAACCCGGGGCCATCCATTCGTCAAATTTGATTAGTGATCGTCCCCGGGGTGCCGCTCCCCCGTCGCGTACGGGTTCTCCTCGTCCTCGGCCAGCACGCCGACGAACGGGTCGCCCTCGTCGGCGAAGGTGTAGGCGCCGCCCTCGACGCGCTCGATGAGACCGCGGGTCCACTCGGCCTCGGAGTCGGCCGTGTGGACCCACATGTTCATGATCTCGCCGATGTGGCCCAGCTGCCCGGGCCCCTCCTCGGGGACGTAGTGCTCCAGGACGGAGGCCCGCCACTGCTCGATCCGCAGGGTGCGTTCCTTCAGCAGCGCGACCGCCTCCGCCCGCGGCAGGTCGACGACGAAGCCGACGGCGGCCGTCTTCACGTCCCCCCGCTGGTCGTACGTGACCAGCGCCTCGCGCAGCAGCCGGAAGTACTCATCGGTCCCCTGCCCGGTGATCTCGTACTCCGTGCGCGGCGGGCCGCCGGCCGTGGACGGGGCGACCTCGTGCGCGTGCAGCAGCCCTTGCTTCGCCATCTGCTTCAGGGCGTGGTAGATCGAGCCGGGCTTGGCGCTGGACCACTCGTGTGCGCCCCAGTACTCCAGGTCGTTGCGGACCTGGTAGCCGTGGGCCCGCCCGTGCATGCGGACCGCGCCGAGCACGAGGAGACGGATCGCTGACATGCGGTCCAGATTAGGACGCGACCGCCACCTGCTGTTCCTCGGCCACCAGCTCGAAGGCCGTCGCGCCGTCCAGCGACTCGCGGATGATGTCGGCGTGGCCGGCGTGCCGGGCCGTCTCGCGGATCAGATGCAGGCACAGCCAGCGCATGGAGACCCGGCCGTCGGGCGGGAACCAGGGCTGGGGCGGCAGCGCGAAGGTGTCGTCGAGGCTCGGCACCGAGCGGACGAAGGCCTCCGTCTCGGCGGCGACCTTCTCCCAGTACGCCAGCTGCGACTCGAGGGTCTCGCCCTCGACCAGCCGGAAGCACTCGTGCCAGTTGCTCTGGTCCCGCTCGACGGCCGGCGGCTCGCCCTTGGCCAGCGAGACCCACATCTGCTCGACCTCGGCGACGTGCTTGACCAGCCCGGCGAGCGACAGCTCACTGGCGCTGGGCGTGGTCACGGCCTGCTCGTCGGTCAGCCCCAGCACCGCCCGCCGGATGCCGCCACGCTGCTCCTCGATGAAGGAGAGCAGCGCTCCGCGCTCGTCGCCGTGTGCCTCAGCGGGAACGTGAGTGACCATGACCGCCGCCTTTCGCCGGATCCGGGGGCCTCTCCCCCGACACCGACGAAGCTACGGCCCCTTGCGGTCAGGTTCTGTCCGCAAGGGCCCGGCGCACCGGAAGGATCTAGAACGGGAAGCCGCTCCGGCCGTGCTGCACGGAGATCCACTTCAGCGTGGTGAAGGAGTCCAGCATCGTCTCGCCGTTGAGCCGGCCCAGGCCCGAGTGCTTCTCGCCGCCGAAGGGCACGATCGGCTCGTCGTGGACGGTGCCGTCGTTCACGTGGAACATGCCCGTGTCGATCTGCTTGGCGAAGTGCACGCCCCGCTCGATGTCCCCGGTGTGGACGGCGCCGCTCAGGCCGTACGGGGTGTCGTTGACGAGGCGTACGGCCTCCTCCTCGCCGTCGAACGGGACGAGGAAGACGACCGGGCCGAAGACCTCCTGCCTCAGCAGGGCGGATTCGGCGGGGAGGCCGGTCAGGACGGACGGCTCGACGAGGTTGTCGGCGCGCCCGCCGCGCACCAGGGCCGTGGCGCCCTCGGCGAGGGCCTGCTCGACCGCGCCGGAGACGGCGTCCGCCTGCGAGGAGTTGATGAGCGGGCCGATGACGGTCCGAGGGTCGCGCGGGTCGCCCGCCTTGAGGGTCTTCACCTTGGCGACGAACTTCTCGGTGAACTCCTCGGCGACGGACCGGTCCACCAGGACGCGGTTGGCGGCCATGCAGACCTGGCCCTGGTGGACGTACCGGCTGAAGACGGCCGCGTCGACCGCGTAGTCGATGTCGGCGTCGTCGAGTACCACCAGCGCGCTGTTGCCGCCCAGTTCGAGGACCGAGCGCTTGAACAGCCGGGCGCAGACGGTCGCCACGTGCCGGCCGACCTGGTCGGAGCCGGTGAAGGAGATGACCTTGGGCACCGGGTGCTCGAGGAAGGCGTCGCCGATCTCCGCGATGTCGGTGATGACGACGTTCAGCAGACCGCCGGGCAGCCCCGCGTCCTCGAAGATCTTCGCGACCAGTGAGCCGCCGACGATCGGCGTGTTCTGGTGCGGCTTGAGCACCACGGCGTTGCCGAGCGCGAGCGCCGGGGCGACCGACTTGATCGAGAGCAGGAACGGGAAGTTGAAGGGGCTGATGACGCCCACGACACCGACCGGGACGCGGTAGACGCGGTTCTCCTTGCCGTCCACCGGCGAGGGGAGGATCCGGCCCTCGGGGCGCAGCGCCAGCTGGACCGCCTCGCGCAGGAACTCCTTGGCGAGGTGCAGTTCGAAGGCGGCCTTCAAGCGCGTCCCGCCGAGCTCGGCGATGATCGCCTCGGATATCTCGGCCTCGCGCTCCTCGATGAGCCTCAGGGCCTTCTCGAAGACGGCACGGCGGGCGTAGGGGTTGGTCGCGGCCCACTGCTTCTGGGCACGGGCCGCTGCCTGGTACGCCTGGTCGACCTCGTCGACCGTGGCTATCGTGATCGACGCCAGCTTCTCGTCGTCGTACGGGTTGAAGTCGATGATGTCCCAGGAACCGGTACCCGGGCGCCACTCACCGTCGATGTACTGCTGTGCAAGGTCGGTGAAGTAGGACGACGACATGTGATCCCTCGATCCCTAGCAGACCCTCGATCGCGCCTTCACGATCTGATCACACGTCATCGTACTTCTGTTTCAGGAGAGTTGGAGGAGGCCCCGGAGAAGATCCCGGCTCTCCGAAGGGCCCGGGCTGTCGCTCTGGAGTTCCTTGAGCGCCTTCTCGTACTGGGTGACGTCCTCGGGCTTGTCCAGGTACAGCGCGCTGGTGAGCTGCTCCAGGTAGACGACGTCCGAGAGGTCGGACTCCGGGAAGCTGAGGATCGTGAACGCGCCACTTTCGCCGGAGTGGCCGCCGAGGCTGAACGGCACGACCTGAAGCCGCACGTTGGGCCGCTCGGAGATCTCGATGAGGTGCTGGAGCTGGCCGCGCATCACCTCGCGGTCGCCGTACGGGCGACGCAGGGCGGCCTCGTCCAGGATGATGTGGAAGTCGGGCGCGTTCTCGTCGACGAGGTACTTCTGCCGCTCCAGACGCAGCGCCACACGCCGCTCCACGTCGGCCTCGCTCGCACCCTGCATGCCCCGCCGGACCACCGCGTGGGCATACGCCTCGGTCTGGAGCAGGCCGTGCACGAACTGCACCTCGTACGCCCGGATCAGCGAGGCGGCGCCCTCCAGGCCGACGTAGGTGGGGAACCAACTGGGCAGCACGTCGGAGTAACTGTGCCACCAGCCCGCTACGTTGGCCTCCTTCGCCAGGGACAGCAAGGAGGCGCGCTCCTGCTCGTCCGTGATGCCGTACAGCGTCAGCAGGTCCTCGACGTCTCTGGTCTTGAAGCTCACCCGGCCCAACTCCATCCGGCTGATCTTCGACTCGGAGGCGCGGATCGAGTAGCCCGCCGCCTCGCGCGTGATGCCCCGCGCCTCACGCAGTCGCCTGAGTTGTGATCCGAGCAGCATGCGCCGCACCACCGATCCCGGCTCTCCCGCGCTCACGTTCGCCAGCCTCCCCAACGTCTTCAGGGGCCGAAGTCTGCCACTAAAACACTCCGAGCAGTACTCGTCCGGTTACGGAAACGGAATCGAGCCAGGGGACGCACGCGCGCGTTCATCAAGAAAGAGGCAAGGGAACGGGCGTACAGGGCCGCGAAGATGACGGAAAAATTAACCAACAAGCGGTACGGGACGACTCATTCCGGTCACGTGCACGTGCATCTGCCCTTGCATCTGCTGTACGCATCCGAAACCATGGTCCCGCACCACCGCCGCATCGCACCGACCGCGAATTCCCGGGAGTGCCTCGCATGGGGACGAATGGATCGACCATGCTCGAGCCGTTACGGCAGGGCCTTCCGCCGCTGGACCCCGCGGCCGTGTCCGACGCCGCCTCCTGCGCTCTGCCCGCCCGCTACGAAGCGGTGCGCGAGGCGCGGCGATTCACCCGCGGAACACTCGACCAGTGGGACATGGGCGACCGTTTCGACGACGTCTGCCTGGTCGTCTCGGAACTCGTCACCAACGCGCTGCGACACGGCCTGCCGGCGAGCACTCGCTGCGCCACCGGTCAGGAACCTCCCGTACGGCTGCACCTGGTGCGGTGGACCGAGCGGCTGGTGTGCGCGGTGCGCGACCCCAGTCACGACAGTCCCGTCGCCCGGGAGAGCGACGACTTCTCGGCCGAGTCGGGCCGGGGGCTGTTCCTCGTCGACTCCTTCAGCGACAGCTGGGGCTGGCACCCGCTCGCGGGCGCGCTCAGCGGCAAGGTGGTCTGGGCGCTGTTCCGGCTGCCGCGGCCCGGTTCGGGGCCGAACGCGGAATGAGAAACCGCGGCGCTTCCTGGCGCCGCGGTTCTACGCGCGTCGCGGCGCGTAGAAGTACTGATTGCCCCGTTTTACAGCGGGGGCCTGTCGGGGCGTCAGCCCCCCACCAGGTGGTCGAACTCGCCGTCCTTCACGCCCAGCAGCATGGCCTCTATCTCCGCACGGGTGTAGACCAGCGCGGGACCGTCCGGGAAGCGCGAGTTCCTGACGGCCACGTCACCGCCCGGCAGCCGGGCGAACTCCACGCACGAGCCCTGCGAGTTGCTGTGCCGGCTCTTCTGCCAGGCCACACCGCGCAGCCCGGCGGCCGCCATACCGTTGTACACGTCGTGGTCCACAGGTCGCTCCCCGGTGGTGCACTGGCTTGTGTGGCCATTGATGCGGTGGTCAACTGACCCGGATCATAGCCCTGTTCATGTGCAGATGCATGGGCAGATGCACGTGCACGCGGGGTGGGCGTCCGGTTACAGCTTTGACGACCGCTTTACCGAAAGCTCTTGCCTGTTTGACGGCCCTCCACCGCCGCGCGTTCCCGGATGCCCGTGACGAAGTCGGCGGGTCCGGCGCAGGTGTCGTGGAGGCGGAGCATCCGCTCGGCGGCGGGGACGGGCGCCGGGACGGCGGCGAGGCCGAAGAAGCGGGAGCTGGGGCGTGGGGTCCGGGGCCTCGGGCAGGGCCGGACGGGCTCCATGCGGAGGACGGCCGCAGGGGGCGGGGGCCGGGGAGAAATGGGCCGCGCGGAGGACTGTGACGTCCTCCGGCGGGCCGGTGCCGGAGTCGGACCATCGCCGGACAGGCGGTCGGCCACCCGGCCCTGACGGACCGCCCGGCGTGCGCCTCGTGTGGCCTCGCGACCAAGGCATGAGGTCCCCCACCCGTCAAGCGTGGGGAACCTCACCCGGCCGGAGGCGCTCAGCGGCCGGCGTACGGCGTCAGCGGCCGGTGCGCGGCAGGAGCGGCCGGTGTACGGCAGCAGCGGTTGGAGTACGGCTCAACAGCCGGCGTACGGCTCACCGGCTGGCGTACGGCAGCAGCGCCATCTCGCGCGCGTTCTTGATCGCCCGGGCCAGCTGCCGCTGCTGCTGGGCCGACACGCGGGTGACCCGGCGGCTGCGGATCTTGCCGCGGTCGGAGATGAACTTCCGCAGCAGGTCGGTGTCCTTGTAGTCGATGTACTCGATCCCGGCCTGGTCCAAGGGGTTGGGACGGTTCTTGACGGGCTTGCGGTCGATCTTGCGGGGCATCTCGGGTCAGACCTCCAGGAGGGTGTCGAAGGCGTGTGGCAGCCGCTGCCAGGCGTCGCGCCCGGCCGCGTACTCGGCGTCGGTCAGCAAGCAGGACTCCAGCAGCCGCTCCAGACCGTCCCGGTCGAGGCCGGGCGAGGTGAAGACCAGGTGCTGGCCGCGGTCACCGTGCTCGGGGTGCCAGTCCAGCGCGGCGGCGGCGCGGCGCACCGGCGGGACCATCTCCCAGGCCGCGTCCGGCAGGGAGGCGAGCCACGGCCCCACGCTCTCCACGCACAGGGCCCCGCCCGCCGCGTCCCAGTGGAACAGCGTGTCGGGCTTGTCGGCGAGCCAGAACCGGCCCCGGCTGCGGGCGGCCGCGCAGGTCAGGTCCTCCAGGGCGGCGTAGAGCCGCTCCGGGTGGAAGGGGCGGCGCTGCTGCCAGACCAGGGTGGAGACGCCGTGCGCGTCGGCCTCGGCGGGGAGCAGGGCGCAGGCCGGGTGCTGGGCGGCCGCCGCCGACTCCACGTCGAAGCCGGCCAGGGCGGCCGCGGCCAGCGGCGACAGCGGGCGCCGGCGCGGGGCCGGCACGGTCAGGCCGTCGGCCGCGTCCTGCGCGAAGGCGCCGAGCGAGGGTGCGCCCGCCAGGTCACCGTGGCCGATCGGGACCTGGCGGGCCGTCGGGTGCAGCTGCGCGAGCAGCTCGCGGTCCTCGTCGTCGGCCTCCGGGGACTCGGCGATCGCGAGGACGGGGGCGTACTCCAGCTGGCGGGCGAAGGTGTCGGCGACCGTGCGCTGGTCGGTGGCGGCTGCGGCGAGGCCGCCGTCGGCCAGGTCGTCGCCGTTGCCGAGGTACGGCAGGACCAGGGCCGGGTCGACGGCGGTGATCACGCCGGTGACGGTCAGCCCGCCGGCCGTGACGACCTCGGCCATGGCCTTGGGCTCGACGGAGTCCCACAGCTCGACGACGGCCAGGGGCGCCTGCCCGGCGTCCGCGAGCCGCTCCAGCTCCGGGACCAGGTCCTCGCGCAGGGCGCAGCAGGCACAGTCGTTGACGAGCGGCGCCTCTCCCGCGTCCAGGACGCCCGTGGCGTCCCGGACGGTCCGTACGACCGTGCCGGCCGCGGCCGTCGCCAGGTCGTGGTGGAGTGCGACGCTGCCGGGCACGTCGGCGAGCAGCCGGGCCACGGCCGCCTTGCGGGCGTCGGCGTGCAGCCCGCCGACGATGACGACGGAGAGCTCGGGCACGGCGTCAGCCCTTCTTTCCGTACCGGCGCTCGAAGCGCTCCACGCGCCCCGCGGTGTCCAGGACGCGGGCCGTGCCGGTGTAGAAGGGGTGGCTGACGTCGGAGATCTCGACGTCGACGACCGGGTAGGTGTTGCCGTCCTCCCACTCGATCGTCTTCTCGCTCGTCATGGTCGAGCGGGTGAGGAAGGCGTAGTTCGCGGCACGGTCACGGAAGACGACGGGACCGTAGTCCGGGTGGATGCCCTTGCGCATGGTCAGCGCTCCTCTCGGAAGTCGACGTGGCGGCCGACGACCGGATCGAACTTGCGCAGGGTCAGTCGGTCCGGGTCGTTGCGACGGTTCTTGCGGGTCACGTAGGTGTAGCCGGTCCCGGCCGTGGACCGGAGCTTGATGACCGGTCGGAGTTCGTTGCGTGCCATGCCGCTATGCTACTGAAAATGAATTCCATTTACATCTCCTGAGCCAGAGAGGTACGTCACCACATGTCCGCCCACTGCATGCTGACCGGCACCCAGCCCGGCTTCGGCAACCGCATCTCGCACTCCCACCGGCGCACGTCACGCCGGTTCGACCCCAACATCCAGACCAAGCGCTACTGGCTGCCGAGCGAGGGCCGGTACGTACGCCTGCGGCTGAGCGCCAGGGCGATCAAGACCATCGACACCATCGGAGTCGAGGCGGCCGTCGCCCGGATCCGCGCCCGGGGAGTGAAGGTCTGATGGCGAAGAAGAGCAAGATCGCGAAGAACGACAAGCGGCAGGAGGTCGTCGCGCGGTACGCCGCCCGGCGGGCCGAGCTGAAGGAGATCATCCGGCGGCCCTCGTCCACGGACGCCGAACGGCTCGCCGCGCAGGCGGAACTGCGCAGGCAGCCGCGCGACGCCAGCGCCACGCGGGTGCGCAACCGGGACCAGGTGGACGGGCGGCCGCGCGGTTACTTCCGGACGTTCGGGCTGTCCCGGGTGAGTCTGCGGGAGCAGGCGCATGCGGGGTACCTGCCGGGGGTGCGCAAGTCGTCCTGGTGAGCCGGGGTTTCCCGGCACCGGCGGGCCGGTAAGAGGCCCCTGGGGGTTCGCCCCGGGGCCTCTTGACCGGCCCTGGTAGCTTGCTGCGGTCGTTCCGGCATGGGCCGACGGGCTCCGACCGGGGCCGTCGGCCGGCTACAGCTTGGGAGCTTGCAGTGACTTCGGTGATCTTCTCGCGTCGCCCGGGAGCGCGTCGGCGCGCGCGGGTCGCGGCGGCGGCCGCGGGCCTGGCGGGCGTGCTCGTGCTGTCCGCGTGCAGCGGTGACGGCGACTCCGGGGACGGCTCGGCGTCCAGCCCGGCCCCGTCCGCCGCGGCGTCCGCCGGGACGGGCGGTGACTCCGGCTCCGGCTCCAGTTCCGACGCCGGCTCCGGTTCCGGTTCCGACGGGTCGGACGCCGGGGGGCTCGAGGGCAGCTGGCTCGCGACGACCGGCGGCAAGGCCGTGGCCCTGGTGATCACCGGTAAGCAGGCCGCGGTCTTCGCCACCGGCGGCAGCGTGTGCACCGGCACCGCGGGCGAGGAGTCCGGGACGCGGATGATCCGCCTGAAGTGCACGGACGGCAGCAAGGACCGGGCGATCGGCACGGTCGACTCCGTGAACGGCAAGAGCCTCAAGGTCACCTGGGAGGGCCGCCTCGGCGCGGAGACGTACACCAAGGCCGAGGGCGGGAAACTGCCGACCGGGCTGCCGACGGGGGGCCTCGGGTAGGAGCGTGGGGGTTAACGGGGCGGGGTTTCACGGCGGGCCAGAGGCTGTTCCGGCGGGTGGCCTGCCCGGGTGCGTGACGGTCCCCGCGTCCGAGATGATCCATGCGTCCGGACAGCTCATCGCCATCACGCACCAGAGGACCCCATGCGCACCCTTCCTCCCCTCGCCCTGGCCGCCGCCCTCGCGGCCACGCTCCTGCTGACCGCCTGCGACGACGCCAAGACCAGCACCGACGACGCCAAGAACGCGGACCGGCCGGGCGGTTCGGCCTGCTCGATCGGCGACTTGGGCGTGGAGGTCGGGGCCGGTGCCGCCCCGGCGGCCGGGGACACCGGCAACGTCACCGTCACCCTCACCAACAACGGCGCCCCGTGCGCCCTGAAGGGCTTCCCCGCCGTGGACCTCGCGGCCGAGGACAGCACGACGTCCGTGTCCCCGGAGGAGGGCGCGAAGGCCCAGCCGCTCACGCTGGGGAAGGGCGGCACCACGTCCTTCACGATCACCTACGTCCGGGGCGAGGCCGGCTCCGCGAAGAGCCTCGCCGTGCGGAAGGCGTCCTTCGCCCTGCCGGGCGCCACCGAGGACGCGCACGACCTGACGTGGTCGTACGGTGAGGTCGCCCGGAGGGACGACAGCGGCAGCGGCGGCGCGGCGCAGGCCTCGGTGAGCGGCTTCGAGTCCTCGGGCGACTGACGGCAGGTCAGCGCAACGGCGGGCGGTGTCCGACCTGGGCGCGGTCCGCCGCCTGCGCGCCCTCCGTCCAGCCCGCCGCGTCGCGCACACCGCGCAGGCGGGTCGTGGTCGTCTCCGGGAACATCGAGTCCAGCCGGCCGGTGACCGCCACGTCGCGGGAGGCGAGGACCGGGAGCAGGTCCTGCGTCACCTGGGTCTCGGCGGCTGCCTCCAGACGGGTGCCGATGCGGTGGGCGTAGGCCGCGAGGAAGGACTGCCGGAACGTCTTGGTGCGCTTGCGGCCGGCCGCGCGCTGGGCGGCCTCCGCCTTCGTCATCGCGGTCGTGGCCTGCACGAGGAGTGAGGTGTAGAGGAGTTCGACCGCTTCCAGGTCGGTTTCGAAGCCGACGACGGTGGAGAAGCCGAAGGGCTCGTTCCACACCGCCCGGCAGTGGTTGGCGGCGGCGACGGCGTCCAGCAGCACCGCCTTGGCCTGCTCGTACGGCGGTTCGACACCGATCCGGCAGGCCCCGGGCGTCTCGGGCGAGGGCGCCCGGGCCGCGAGCAGCGCCTCGTCGACACTGTGCCGGGCCATCAGCTCCTGCGCCTTGGCACTGAGCGCCTCCGCCTCCTCCGGGAACCCGGTGGCCTCCGCCTTGGCGAGCAGGGCGCGGATGCGGCCGAGCATCCGGGACTCGGCCTTCGGCTCCCCGGGCGACTCGTCGAGGGCCTCGATGGCCGGCAGGCGCAGCAGCAGGCGGTACAGCTCCAGCACGGCGGTGGCGTACGAGAAGCGGTCGCTGCGGGGCGGGGCGTCGGCGGGGAGCTCCGCGAGCTGCGCGCTCCAGCGGCGGCCGCGCGGACGGTCGTGCGGCGCCTGCGCGCGGATCAGCGCCGCCACCAGGCGTACGTGCACGTCGCCCACCTCGCGCCGGACGGTCCGTACGACATCGGCCGGCTGCCAGCCGCGCCGCCAGGCCGCCGCCACGAACTCCTCACCGCGCCGGGCGAGTTCGGCGTCCGCGGCCGGGTCGGAGGCGAGCAGGGACGCGCCGGTGTCGAGGGCCGTCTCGCTGTTGTCGTACAGGGCGGCCTCGAACGCGCGGTCGACGGTGGTGGGCGTACTCACGGGCCGATGGTGCCACGCCGGCAGGGGCGGCCCGGCACGCGCACGGTGTTCCTCGTCGCTCCCAAGCCGGGCACCGCAGGGTGTCGCAGGTGTCAACTCACGGTTGACACCCTTGAGGGCGCAACCTACGGTTGACACCATGACGACGAACCCCAACATCACGTCATCCGTGCGCCTCGACGACCTCATCGCGGCGATCAAGAAGGTTCACCAGGGACCCCTCGAACAGCTCCAGGACGCGGTGCTCGCCGCCGATCACCTCGGCGAGGTGGCCGACCACCTGATCGGCCACTTCGTGGACCAGGCCCGGCGTTCGGGCGCCTCCTGGACGGACATCGGCAAGAGCATGGGGGTCACCCGGCAGGCCGCGCAGAAGCGCTTCGTGCCGAAGGAGTCGGCGGACCTCGACCCGAGCCAGGGCTTCAACCGCTACACGCCCCGCGCCCGCAACACGGTGATGGCCGCGCACAACGCGGCCAAGTCCGCGCGCAACGCCGAGGGCGTGCCCGAGCACCTCGTCATCGGTCTGCTGGCCGAGCCCGACGGTCTCGCCGCGAAGGCGCTCGTCGAGCAGGGCGTCTCCCTGGACACGGTCCGCGAGGCGGCGACCGCCGCACTGCCGCCGGCCGTCGAGGAGGCCCCGGAGCTGGTGCCGTACGGCCAGGCCGCCAAGAAGGTCCTGGAACTCACCTTCCGCGAGGCCCTGCGCCTCGGCCACAACTACATCGGCACCGAGCACATCCTGCTCGCCCTGCTGGAGCACGAGAACGGCCAGGGCGTCCTCAGCGGCCTGGGCATCGGCAAGGAGCGGACCGAGCGGTACGTGGCGGAGGTGCTGGAGAAGATCGTGCAGGCGCAGAAGGACACGCTGGACGAGGTCTGAGGCCGCCGGGGCGGTGACCGGGGCCGGGGTCGGGATCGGGGCGGTGACCGGGATCTGGGCCAGGGCCGGGATCTGGGCCAGGGCCGGGACCTGGGCCAGGGCCGGGGGACGGCGACCGGGGCCGGGACGGTGACCCGGACCAGGTCCGGGGCCGGGGACAGCGACCTGGACCGAGACGGGGACCGGGGACCGGGGACGGTGACCCGGACCAGGTCCGGGGCCAGGGCCGGGGACGGGCCCGGGCCGGTACCGGGATCGGGCCGGGGCCGGTACCGGGATCGGGGCCAGGGCCGGTACCGGGATCGGGGCCAGGGCCCGGGGTCGGGGGCGGGGCGGCGACCGGGACCGGGGCCGAAGCGGCGAGCGGGACCGGGGCCGAAGCGGGGACCGGGACCGGGGCCGAAGCGGGGACCGGGACGGCGAACGGGGGGCGTTGTCAGACCCCCCTGGCACACTCGCAGCATGGCCGACCGGTGGGCGCTCGCTCCGGCCGAGGACGGTGGCGTGGACGTCGCCCCCCTCGGTCCGGACGGGCTGCCCGCCGGGCCGGTGCGGCGGGAGGCGGATCCCGCCGAGGCCGTGCGGAGCCGTCCCGGCGTCACGCGGTGGGTGTGGCGGTCCACCGCCGAGGTCTACCCGCGCCTGCTCGCCACGGGGGTGCGAGTCGAGCGGTGCTACGACATCGAGACCGCCGAGACGCTCCTCCTCGGCCACGAGGGGCGGTACGGGGAACCACGCTCGGCCGCGGCTGCCCTGGCCCGGCTGCGCGGCGGCTCCGTACCGCCCGATCCGCCGCAGCGCTCCGCCGAACCGGGCTCCCAGTCCTCACTGTTCGAACCGCGGGGCGTCCACCTGCCCCTGCCAGACCTCCTCGCGGTCTACGCCGAGCAGCAGCGGCGGCACGAGCGGGCCGAACACCCCGACCGGATGCGCCTGCTGACGGCCGCCGAGTCCGCGGGCATGCTGGTGGCCGCCGAGATGAACCGCGCCGGGCTGCCCTGGCGCACCGAGGTCCATCGCGCGGTGCTGCACGACCTGCTGGGCGAGCGGTACGCGGGCGCCGGCGAGCCACGCCGCCTGGCCGAGCTGGCCGACGAGGTGTCCGCCGCGTTCGGCCGCCGGGTCCGCCCCGACCTGCCCGCCGACGTGGTCAAGGCCTTCGCCCAGGCCGGCATCAAGGTCTCCTCCACCCGCCGCTGGGAGCTCGAGTCCGTCGACCACCCGGCCGTGAAGCCCCTGATCGAGTACAAGAAGCTGTACCGCATCTGGGTCGCCCACGGCTGGTCCTGGCTCCAGGACTGGGTGCGTGACGGGCGGTTCCGGCCCGAGTTCCTCGCGGGCGGCACGGTGACCGGGCGCTGGGTGACCAACGGCGGGGGCGGACTCCAGATCCCCAAGGTGATCCGGCGGGCCGTGGTCGCCGACCCCGGCTGGCGGCTCGTCGTCGCCGACGCCGACCAGATGGAGCCGCGCGTCCTCGCCGCGATCTCCCGCGATCCGGGCCTGATGGAGGTGGCGAGCCGGGAGACCGACCTGTACCAGTCCGTCTCCGACCGCGCGTTCTCCGGTGACCGCGCCCAGGCCAAACTCGCCGTGCTCGGCGCGGTCTACGGCCAGACCTCCGGCGACGGGCTGAAGAACCTCGCCGCGCTTCGACGCCGCTTCCCCAAGGCGGTGGCGTACGTCGACGATGCGGCCCGCGCCGGCGAGGAAGGCCGGCTCGTGCGGACGTGGCTCGGCCGGACCTGCCCGCCGGCGGCCCGGGGGACGGACGACGCGACCGAGGAGGCCGGCATCCCGGCCACCGACGAGGAGCAGCCTGACGGTGGACAGTGGGTACCCGGGTACGCCTCCACCAACGCCCGCGCCCGCGGCCGCTTCGCCCGTAACTTCGTCGTCCAGGGCAGCGCCGCCGACTGGGCCCTGCTCCTGCTCGCCGCGCTGCGGAGATCCTGCGCGGACATGGCGGCCGAGCTGGTCTTCTTCCAGCACGACGAGGTGATCGTGCACTGCCCCGAGGAGGAGACGGAGGCGGTCGTCGCGGCGATCCGCGAGGCGGCGGCCCTGGCCGGACGGCTGACCTTCGGGGAGACGCCGGTGCGGTTTCCGTTCACGACGGCGGTGGTGGAGTGCTATGCGGACGCCAAGTAGGCAGTGTCAGTCGGTGGGAGCGAGCAGCTCGCGGAGTTCCGTGACCACCGCGTGCTCGTCCGTTCCCTCCAGCGCCGCGAGAGCAGAGCCCCACTCCTCGCGTGCCTCTGCGACATGCCCCCGTGCCCGTAGCAGCAGCCCGTGCTGGTGGCGGGCGAGACCGCCGGTGTAGCGGTCGGCGCGGGCGTCGGCCCGCTCAAGCAGCTCGGCGCACTCGCGGGCGGCCCACTCGGTGCGGCCCAGCAGACGCAGCGCGCGGACCAGGCCGAGCCGGGTCTGGGACTCGCCGTGCCAGTCGCCGTGACCGCCGAGGATGCGCAGGCTCTCCTCGAAGTGCGGGAGGGCGGCGGCCGGTTCGCCGAGCCGCAGATGGGCGTATCCGATGTTGCAGTGCGCGCGGTGCCGCACGATCACGGCGCCGATCTCGTCCCCGATGGCGAGCGAACGCCGGTGCTGCTCGATGGCGGCCCGCGGGTCGGTGTGCTCGTAGAGGTTGCCGAGGTGGCTGTGGGTGACGGCCTCGCCGTACGGGTCGTTCAGCTGCCGCGCGTACTCCAGGCTCCGTGTCAGCGCCTCGCCTGCCTCGGCGTGCCGGCCGAGTCCGTCGAGCAGCAGGCCGCGGTTGTTGAGGCAGCGGCGGATCCAGGACGGGTCGTCGAGCCCTCGCCAGATGGCCAGCGCGCGGTCGTTGAGGTCGAGGGCGTCGTTCTGGCGGCCGGTCAGGAAGTGCAGTCCGGCGAGGTCGACCAGGGCGTACGCCTCCGCCGCCTCGTCCCCGAGCCGCCGCGCCACGCCGAGGCCGGCCCGGCCGAGCACCTCCATCTCGGCGACGCGGCCCCTGCGGTGGGCGTAGGGGAAGATCAGCCGCACGAGAGTGGAGACGAGGCCAGCACGCTGCCGGCACGGTTCGTCCGCGTGCCGCTCGACCACGGTGACGACGTTCGCCAACTCCCTGTCGCCCCAGGCGAAGGCCTCCTCGGGGCTGCCGAAAGGGGCGACGGTGTCGACGTGCGCGGTGTGACCGGGTGGCTGGACCGCGGTGGCGCGACGACGGTCGTCCTGGTCGGGCCCGGGCTCGACGATCGCGGCGAGCACCCGCTCGGCGACGGCGGCGTACCAGCGCAGGGCGGTATCGGAGGCGCGGGCGCCGTCGGCGTCCCGCACTCCGGCCAGCTCACGGGCGAAGTCGCGGACGAGGTCGTGGGGTGCGTAGCGGCCGTATGTCGGCTCCTGGAGCAGGGCCACGTCGACGAGGCGGTCCAAGGCGGCCTCGGTGCGGCGTTCGCCGGTGCCGGTGAGGCGGGCTAGCAGGGGGGCGCCGTAGGTGGGCATATCGAGCGCGCCGATACGGCGGAGGGTGAGGGCCGCGTCCCGGTCGGCCTCGCGCTCGGAGGCGGCGAGCGCGTCGTGCGCGACGGCCAGGGAGCGGCGCACGCTCAGGTCGTCGTACTCAAGGTGCCGCAAGCGCCCTTCCGTCTCGGCCAGTTGCCCGGCGAGGACGTCCGGGGTGAGGGCCTGCCGGGCGGCGAGCCGCGCGGCGACGACGCGCAGGGCCAAAGGGAGGCGGCCGGTGAGTTCGACGAGGCGACGGGCGGCGTCCGAACCGTCCAGTCCGTCACGGCCCGACGCCGCGATCAGGAGGGCCGCGCTCTCCTCGTCCGACAACGGACCGAGCGGAAAGCGGGCCACGCCGTCGAGGGCGGTGAGCGGCGAACGGCTGGTGACGATCACCGCGCACCCGGCACCGCCCGGCAGCAGCGGCCGTACCTGCGCGGCGCTCGCGGCATCGTCCAGCACCAGGAGCGTGCGGGTCGGCGCGAGCAGCGAGCGCAGCAGAGCGGACGCCGCGTCGGGGCGCTCGGGGATACGGCAGGGCTCGGCCCCGAGGTCACGCAGCAGTGCGGTGAGCGCCTGACCGGGGGTGAGAGGGGTCATGCCGGGGGTCGCACCGTGCAGGTCGAGGTAGAGCTGCCCATCGGGGAAACGTTCCGCAAGCTCATGCGCGACGTGCAGCGCGAGTGCGCTCTTGCCGACGCCGGGCATGCCGCTGATGACGGCGGTGGCGGGGATGGTTGGGGCGGTCGGGAGCGCTCCGGGTTCCGTCAGTGTGCGGCGCAAGGAGTCGCGTACGGCGGCGCGCCCCGTGAAATGCGCCGGTGGCGGGGGAAGTTGAGCAGGCGGCGGCTGAGCAGACCATGGCGACGCCGCGCCGGACGGTGTGCCGACGTGCGCGGAAGAAGCGGCGGCAGAGGAACCCCCGTCACCGAAGTCCTCGCCGAAGCCGTCACCGAAGCCACCCCCCGAACCACCGCTCCCCACGGCCCCCCGCAACACCTCCACATGCGCCTCCCGCACCCCGGGCCCCGGCTCGATGCCGAGCTGGTCGACCAGTCGGGTGCGCAGATCGCGATGGACGGCCAGGGCCTCGGCCTGGCGGCCGGTGCGGTGCAGGGCGAGCATGAGCTGACGGTGGTACACCTCCCGCAGCGGATACTCGGCGGTCAACGCCACCAGCTCCGGCACGAGCCCGTCCAGGCGCGGCCCGCCCAGCGCCAACTCGGCGTCGTAGCGCCACTCCAGAAGCAGCAGCCGGGCCTCGCGCAACCGCCGCGCGAAGGCGTATCCGCCCACCTCGGGCGGCAGCCCGGCGAGCGGTGCGCCCCGCCACAGTGCGAGCGCGGCGGCGCACTCCCGCACGACGCGCTCCCACTCCTGCCCGGTGTGCGCCACACGCGCCGCGGCGACATGGGCGTCGAACACATGGACGTCCAGCTCACCCTCGTCGACCCGCAGCACATACCCGGACGGCACCGTCCGCAGCCGCTCGGGATCGTCGAGCAACCGCCGCATCCGGGCTACGTGGTTGTGCAGCGAGGCCTGGGCGGAAACAGGCGGCGCCCCGCCCCACAGCGCGTCCTTGAGCGACTCGACGGAGACGACCCGCCCGGCGTCGAGCAGCAACACGGCCAGCAGCACACGGGACTTGGGGCTTGCGACACCCCGGGCTTCGCTCCGGCGGCACCGGCTGACGTCGTAGTACAGCGCCGGCGGCCCGAGCAGCCCGAACCGCAACCCGCTCCGCTCCCCGGAACCGTCCTCGCTGCCCGAGCAGGCAGATACCCCCATCGCGCCCCCCGTCTCCCCGCGCCACCGCCTTGCCCTTGCCTGCCCTTGACGAGATTCCGCCGTTGACGTGTTTCCGCCCTCGGGGCAGCGGTTTTCCGCCACCTTCGTCTTCACGTTCTCCGCCGGAACAGCCCCGCACAGGCAGTCATCCGTCACGGTTCGGCGACTTCACGCCAATCGGCAGACGACGCAACGGCGAACCGTTGGCCACATGTTAGCGATCTGTTGGCAAAACCTGATGTGATCACTACGTCGGATCTGGCCCGGCGGCGCGCGCGTCTGGACGCGCAACTCGGGGGAGTGTCGCCGCCGCGGCCGGGTCCGGGTCCCGGTCGGCGGAGGTGAACGGCCGGGGCCCCACCAAACTTCCGGCCACCGGGCTTCCGACTACCAAGCTCGCGGCCACCCGGCACACGCCCCTCGGCGTCAGATGACCGGCGGCCGCCCCAGCCGCGTGAGCCGCCACACCGTCCGCCAGCGCATGGGCCGCCGCTCACCCGCCGGCTCCCGTACGCCTTCCACGAATCCGCCGAACCATGCCCGCAGCCCGGCACGCGACCGGTTCCGTACGAGGGTGAGCAGCACCCAGACGCCCAGGTGGACGGGCACGAGCGCGAACGGCAGCCGGCGGCGGGCCAGCCAGACCCGGTTGCGGGCGTTCACGCGGTAGTAGACGGCGTGCCGGGCGGGCGAGGTCCTCGGGTGCTGGAGCAGCAGTTCGGGCGCGTACAGGATGCGCCAGCCCGCGTCGGCCGCGCGCCAGGCCAGGTCGGTCTCCTCGTGCGCGAAGAAGAACTCGGCGGGCCAGTCGCCGACCTCGTCGAGCATGGCCATCCGCAGCGCGTGCCCGCCGCCGAGGAACCCGGTGACGTACCCGCCCCGCATGGGGTCCGAGCTGCCGATCCGGGGCACGTGCCGCTGCTGCGTCTCGCCCAGCTCGTCGGCGATGCGGAAACCGACGATGCCGAGCCGTTCGTCGGCGGCGTACAACTCCTGCACGCGGCGCAGCACATCGGCGTCGACGAGCATTCCGTCGTCGTCCAGATCCACGACGACGTCGATGTCGCCGAACTCCCGCAGCCGCGCGAGGGCCACGTTCCGTCCGCCGGGACAGCCGAGGTTCTCGTCGAGCTCGATCGGGGTGACCTCGCCGGGCAGCGACAGCCGCCGGGCGAACTCGGGCAGCGGACAGCCGTTGCCGACGATCACGATCCGCTCGGGCGGCACGTCCTGCTTGGCCACGGACCGCAGCAGGGCATCGACCTCCTCGGGCCGGTTGCCCATCGTCACCACGGCGACGGCGATCCTGGGCGCCCCCATGTCCTCACCTCGTCCCGGTCGGCAACTGACGGGTTGACGGGCGATGCTAGCCGTTCACGATAAGGACCCTTTAAGTACGCCTGCCGGACGGCGATGCGTCTACGCCGTTCAGTGGAGGCGGCACCCGACCGGATCGGGCACAGGATGTCGGGTGCGGCAGGGTGCGCGCTGCCTAGCGTGGTGATCACCGAAGAGGAAGGAACCGGGCGTGCAGGAGCGGCTCAACCAGGCGATGGAGCACATCGAGCGCCACCTCGGCGAGTCCGTGGACGTCGCCGAGCTGGCGCGGATCGCGGCCACGTCGGAGTACCACCTGCGCCGGATGTTCTCCGCGCTGGCAGGCATGCCCCTGTCGGAGTACCTCCGCCGCCGGCGGCTGACCGTCGCGGGCGCGCAGGTGCTCGCGGGCGGCGAGACGCTGCTGGAGATCGCGGTGCGCTACGGCTACGGCTCGGGCGAGGCGTTCGCACGGGCGTTTCGCGCGATGCACGGCGTAGGCCCGGGCGAGGCCCGGCGCACCGGCGCCGCGCTCGTCTCCCAGCCCCGGCTGACCTTCCGTCTCACCGTCGAAGGGAGCAGCAGCATGCAGTACCGAGTAGTGGACCGCCCGGCCTTCACGGTCGCCGGCTTCAAGTCCCGGGTGCCGCTCGTGCACTCGGGCCCGAACCAGGCGATCGTCGACTTCGTCCGCGGGATCGACAAGCAGGCCCTGGAGCGCCTCGGGAAGCTCTCGGACCAGGAGCCGCACGGCATCGTCGCGGTCTGCGACGACCTGGACCCGAGCCGCGCCGAGGGCACCGAGCTCGACTACTACCAGGCGGTGATCACCGCGACGCCCGCCCCGGCGGACACCCCCGCGGGCATCACCACCCTGCCCGTCCCGCCCGGCACCTGGGCGGTCTTCACCACCTCCGGCCCGGCACCGCAGGCCATCCAGGAGTTGTGGCGGGACGTGTTCACCGAGTGGTTCCCCTCCAATCCGTACCGCAGCCGCCCCGGCCCGGAGATCCTGCGGACCGACCTGTCGGCGGACGGGACGAGGGCGGACGCCGAGCTGTGGCTGCCGGTGGAACGGGAGTCCACCCGCTGACGCCGAAAGCCCCAGGCCGCAATCGGTCCGACCTGGGGCTTCGGCAGAGCCGGGAGTGGGCTCGGGGACAAGCCCCACACCCACCCCCAGCCGCTCACGAGCCACTCACGGCAGTCCGCGGCGACTATCGCGGCGCGACCGCCTCCGCGGTGTCCTTCCGCCGGGACCGCTCCCGGACCAACGAGATCGCGATGACCACCGCGGCGACGAGCACCGAGAGCAGCACCTGGCTGCGGCCGCCGCCCTCCTACTCGTCGGTGAGCATGTAGACGAGCACGAACGCGATCACCGCGATCGTCGCCCACGTCAGATAGGGGAACAGCCACATCCGGCCGATGAGCTTCTCCGGGCTCTCGCGCAGGATGATCCCCGCATCCGCAGTTGCGAGAAGCAGTTGACGAGCCACACGAAGAGCGCGACGGCGCCCGAGGAGTTCAGCAGGAACTGGAAGACCGTGTCCGGCCACAGGTGGTTGAAGGCGACCGCCACGAAGCCGAAGACCACGGAGGCCAGGATCGCGGCCTGCGGGACACCTCGCGCGTTCGTCCGTACGAAGGACCGCGGGGCGTCGCCGCGCTGCCCGAGGGAGAAGGCCATCCGGGAGGCGGTGTACAGGCCGGAGTTGAGGCAGGACAGCACGGCGGTCAGCACGATGAAGTTCATGATCTCGCCGGCGTGCGGGATGCCGATCGAGTCGAGGGCCGCGACGTACGAGCCCTTCTTCTGGATCGCAGGGTCGTTCCACGGCAGCAGGGCGACCACGACGAGGATCGAGCCGACGTAGAAGACGCCGACCCGCCAGATCACGCGCCTGGTGGCCTTGGCCACCGCCCGCTGCGCGTCCGGGGACTCACCGGCGGCGAGGGTGACGATCTCGCTGCCTGTCGCGGCATGGTCGGAGCCGGGCAGCACACCGAAGATCGCCAGCCCGCCGAGAACGATGAAGCCCGTGATGGCGACGACCTTGATGCCGGCGAACCAGAACTCGAACTCGCCGAAGGAGCCGACCGAGGCCAGGTTCGTGGCGGTGAGGACCGTCATCACGATCAGGGCCCAGGCCCACTGCGGTACGGCCTGCACCCACCCTTCCAGGATCACCGCACCCGCGGTTGCCTCCACGGCGAGTACGACGACCCAGAAGATCCAGTACAGCCAGCCGATCGAGAACCCGGCCCAGCGGCCGAGCGCCACCGGGCACGGCGGCACGTGCAGCAATGGCAACAGCCCCTGGAGAGACAGCCCTCTCGGTCGTCGGCCCTCAGGACGCCTGCGCCGGATGCCACGTGGCGCCGAAGGCCGGCCCCGCCTCCCAGGGCACCCGGCAGCTCCGCAGCACGGGTTGCCGCTCGGCTACCGGGCGGCGCAGGCCCGGACGAAGGCGTCGGCCAGTTCGGCGGGGCGGGTGAAGCAGCCCTCGTGGCTGCCCGGGGTCTGGACGATCAGCGGGTTCTTGAGCCGCTGCGGGAAACGGTTGCCCCAGGCCCACTCGCCGGGCAGGGAGAGGTCCTCGGTGGACAGGACGTAGGCGGTAGGGAGGCCGAGCGCGGTGAACGCCGACGTGTCCGGCTTCTCGGTGAAGGTGCCCAGGGGCTGGGGGACGAGGAGGGAGTGCACGATGCGCTGGGTCTCCTCGTCGGCGTCCTGCATGAACGCCTGCTGCCAGACCTCCAGGGGCAGCGTCACCGTGTCGTTGCCGGAGGCGGCCGCCAGGGCGTGGAACATCTCGCCGTAGTGCGGCGGGCACGCGTCGATCAGCGACTCGCCGTCGTTCGGCACGAACGCGCTCCAGAACACCAGGCGCCGTATTCGGGCAGCGAGCCTCGGGGCCGCGCCGGTCAGAACGTAACCGCCCCAGCTGTGGCCGACCAGGGTGATGTCGTTCAGTCCGGCACTCTCGACGTATGCCACGAGGCTGTTGGCGCAGTCGGTGAGAGTGACGCCGCGCGGGTCGTCGTCGGCGCCCAGGCCGGCCAGGGTCGGGGTGTGCACTTCGTGTCCGGCCGCTCTGAGCTCGTTCGCGACCGGGCGCCAGGCCCAACCGCCGTGCCAGGCTCCGGTCACCAGGACGAAGGTCTCGCTCATGCCGATCTCCCTTGATCGAGTGATGAAAGCTGGATTCACAACCAGCGCGGAACGCCCGGGAGTTCACCTGTGACAAGCAGCTCGTCGATGCCGCCCCGGCCGGTGAGCCAGGCGGCGAGGGCGTACGGCGGTCCGGTGACCGTGACACCGGTGGAGGGCGTGCCGAGCACGACGGTGCCGTGGCCCTCCGCCGTGAGCTCGGCCCCGGTGTCCGCCCCCAGGCGGGCCGACATCCACCCGTCCACATCGCGAACGAGGGCCCACGCCAGGTCGGACGGCATGGCGTCCATGCCGACACCGACGTCCAGGTCGACCAGGTGGATCCAGACCTCGCGGACCCGGAGCCAGGGCACTTCCGAGGCCGGGATCTCGCGCCCCTGACCGCTGACGACCGTGGCCGACCAGGCGTCGCCGGACAGGGCCTCAGCGGCTTTCCGGAACCGGGCGGCGGACTCCCGTACGTCCGCCCGCTGTTCGACCAGGGGCCGTCCCGCACCCGCCTCGATGTCCGTGGCGCGCTGGTCCGGCGAGGCGTACATGGGCGTACGGATCCCCGTCCGGGCCCAGGTCAGCAGGTTGACCAGGGCGTCGGCGTTGCGGGCGAGGTGGGTGAGCAGGTGGCCGCGGGTCCAGCCGGGCAGGGCGGACGGCTCGGTCACCGCGTCGGCGGTCAGCGCGTCGACCGCCCGCTGCAGCGCGAGCTGCCCGTCCTCGACCCAGTCCAGAAGTGTGGCGACGGGGACCTTCACGGCTTGTCCTCGACGATCGTGTTCACGCACTCCCCGATGCCCTCGACCACGGTCCGTACGACCTGGCCGGGCTTCAGGAACACCTTGGGATCGCGGGCCGCGCCGACCCCGCCCGGGGTGCCGGTGAGGACGAGGTCGCCCGGCTCCAGGGTCGTGAACGTGCTGAGGTAAGCGGCGATGTGGGCAGGGGTGAAGAGCAGGTCGGACGTGCGCGAGCGCTGCATGACCTCGCCGTCCACCTCGAGGCGGATCTCCAGGTCGGCCGCGTCGTCGATCTCGTCGCCGGTCACCAGCCAGGGTCCGGCCGGCGTACTGGCCTCCCACGCCTTGCCCTGGAGCCACTGCGGGGTGCGCCACTGCCAGTCGCGCATGGAGATGTCGTTGACGACGGTGTAGCCCGCGATCGCGGCCGCCGCCTCCTCCTCGGTGGCCCGGCGGCGCAGCCGGGAGCCGATGACGAAGCCCAGTTCGGCCTCCCAGTCCAGCTCCTCCGTCTCGCCGGGATGGACGATGTCGTCGCGCGCGCCGAGCAGGACGTTGGCGAACTTGCCGAAGAGGGCGGGGTACGACGGCATCTCGCGGCCCATCTCCGCGATGTGGGTGCGGTAGTTGTGGCCCACGCAGAAGATCTTGGCGGGGGTCGTGACGACCGGGGCGAGGTCGAGTGTGGCCATGTCGTGCGCCGGCCCGTCGGCGGCGGCCGCGTAGGTACGCCAGTCGGGTCGGCGCAGCAGGGCGGCGACGTCGGGGGCTCCGGTCTCCACGGCCCGGTCGCCGTCGAGGCGGACGGCCGCCGTGCCGTCGGCCGTGCGGATGGTGGCGAGCTTCATGCGCGGGTGCTCCCGGTCGTCTCGGTGCGGGCGAGGTTGAGCGCCTCGTAGAGGGGCGCGTCGTTGAAGGTGAACAGGTCGAGCTGGGTGTGCGCGGCGATGGTCAGCGCGCACCAGGAGGGCACGGCGATCAGGTCGCCGTCGCTCACCTCGATCGCGCGGTCGTCGAGGGTGACGGTCCCGCTTCCGTGGAAGACCTGCCAGACGGAGGAGCCGACGGTTCGGCGGGTGGCTGTCGTAGCGCCCGCGCGCAGGCGGTGCATCTCGGTGCGCAGGCTGGCCAAGGCGTCACGGCCGGTGCCGGGGTTGGTGAAGCGGATGCCCGCGTGGCCGGGCTCGATGACCCCCGTGTACCCCTCGTCCTCCAGCTCCAGCTGGGCGGTGAGGGCGTCGTCGGTGTCGGCCCGGCGGTAGGCCATGAGCGGGGAGTCGGGGCTGTCCCCGGCCGCGATCGGGCGCAGCCCGGGATGGCCCCACAGCCGCTCGTTGCGCGACCGCGTCGGGGTCGACCGGTCCGACACGCCGTCCTCGCCGAACTCGAAGAACCCGGCGTCGAGGCGGTGCACGAGCGGGATGTCGAGGCCGTCCAGCCACACCATCGGCGCGTCACCGACGTGGTGGTGACCGTGCCAGTGCATCGACGGGGTGAGGAGCAGGTCGCCGGGGCGCATCTCGACCGCGTCGCCGTTGACGACCGTCCAGACGCCCTCGCCCTCCAGGATGAACCGGAAGGCACCCTGCGAGTGGCGGTGCGCGGGGGCGACCTCGCGGGGGCCGAGGTACTGAATGGCCGCCCAGAGGTTGGGAGTCGCGTACGGTCGTCCGGGCAGGCCGGGGTTGGCGAGCGCGATCGCGCGGCGTTCACCGCCGCGTCCCACCGGGACCAGGTCGCCGGACCGGCGGGCGAGCGGCAGCAGGGTGTCCCACTGCCAGACGTGCGGGACGGCCTCGGGCTGCGGGGTGAGCGGCATGAGGTTGCCGATCTCGGTCCACAGGGGGATGAGTCCGGCGGCCTGGAATCCGTCGTACAGCTTGCGGAGTTCGGGGTCCGTCTCCTCCGGGGCGATCACTGTGTCACTGGTCATCGGGGGTTCCTTCGGCGTCGAGCCGGCGCGTGATGTCGGCGCGCAGCGCTTTCTTGTCGATCTTTCCGACCTTGGTGGCGGCGAGTTCGGGGACCGTCACCAGCCGGTCCGGGAACTTGAAACGCGCGATACCGGCGCGCTCCATGACGTGGTGGATGTCGTCGAGGGTCACCGTGCGGCCCGGTTCCGGTACGACGTAGAGGCAGACTCGTTCGCCGAGTTCGGCGTCGGGCATCGCCACGGCGGCGGCGCGGGCGACGCCGGGGGTCTGGTAGGCGAAGTTCTCGATCTCCTCGGCGGAGATGTTCTCCCCGCCCCGGATGATCATGTCCTTGTCGCGGCCCTCGACGACGAGGTTGCCGTCGGGCAGCAGCCGCACGATGTCACCGGTGCGGTACCAGCCGTCCTCGGTGAAGGCGCGGGCGTTCTGTTCCTCGGCGCGGTAGTAGCCGCGCGGGGTGTACGGGCCGCGGGTGAGCAGCACGCCGGGGGTCCCGTCGAGGACGGGGTCGCCCAGCTCGTCGACGACGCGGAGTTCGTCGTCCGGGCACATGGGGCGTCCCTGCGTCGTGCAGATGACGTCCTCGGGATCGTCGAGCCGCGTGTAGTTGAGCAGCCCCTCGGCCATCCCGAACACCTGCTGGAGGGTGCAGCCGAGTTCGGGGCGGACGCGGCGGGCGACGTGGTCGGCGAGCCGGGAGCCGCCGACCTGGAGCACGCGCAGCGAGCTCAGGTCGGCCTCCGCGTGGTCGCGGTGGTGGTCCAGCCAGCGCTGGGCGATGGCCGGTACCAGGGCCGAAGCGGTGACGCCCTCCTGCTCGATCAGCGCGAACGCCTTCTTGGGGTTGGGGGAACCCAGCACCACCCGGCCGCCGTACAACAGCGTGCCGAGCAGGCCCGGGCAGGCGAGCGGGAAGTTGTGGCCGAGGGGCAGCGCGGCGAAGTACACCGTGTCCGCCCCGAATTCACAGACCTCGGCGCTGCGACGGGCGTTGTAGACGTAGTCGTCGTGCGTGCGGGCGATGAGCTTGGGCAGGCCGGTCGTACCGCCGGAGAGCAGGAAGACGGCGATCGAGCGGCTGTCGGGCCTCTGCGCGTCCACGACGGCCCGGTCCGCCGGCGTGCCGGGCGCGGCGCACAACTCCCGCAGGTCCACGGCGCCGTCGCCGACCTTGTCGCCGAGCACCAGGACATGCCGGAGGGTTGACGACTCCTCGGCGATCTCGAACGCCATCGCCCGGTGGTCGTGGTCCTTGAGGAAGTCGGGGACGGCGACGGCGACCGCCTCGCTGTGCTCGACCAGGTAGCCGACTTCGTGCTTGCGGTGCCCCGGCAGCGCCATCACCGGGATGACCCCGAGGCGCAGACAGGCGTACGTGAGGATCACGAACTCGACGGTGTTGGGCAGCTGCACCACGAGCCGGTCGTCGGGGCGGAGCCCGAGCGCGGCCAGGCGCAGTGCGGCGGCGTCCGCGCGCTCGGCGAGCCCCCGGTAGGTCAGGCGGCGGTCGCCGTCCACGAGCGCGACCGCGTCGGGAGACGCGTCGGCGGCGGCGTGCAGCCGGTCGCCGATGGCGTGGCCCTCCCAGTAACCCTTCGCGGTGTAGCGCTCGGCGTACTCCGCGGGCCAGGGGACAGCGCCGTTGCTGCTCGGCCTTGGCATGGTCGTTCTCCTCAGGTGCGATCGGCCGTGCGTACGATCACGGCGTCCAGGGCGATCAGTCCATCGGCAGTCAGCCGCAGCGGGTTGATCTCGATCTCGGCGGTGCCGGGGCTCGCGGCCAGGACGGCGGCGAGGGCGGACACGACCCGCCCGAACTCGGCGCGGTCGAGCACCGGCCCGCCGCGCCAGCCGTCGAGCAGGGCGCGGGCGGCCAGGTCGTCGGGCATCGAGGCGGCCTCGGCCACCGGGAGCGGGGCGAGCCGGATCGCCACGTCGGCGAGCGCCTCGGCAGCCGTACCGCCCAGCCCCGCCAGCACGACCGGCCCGAACACGGGGTCCCGGCGCACGCCGAGCACGAGGTCGACACCGGCCGGGGCCATGGCCTCGACCAGACAGCGCCGGTCGCGTCCGATGGCGTCCAGCGCCGCGTCGAGCTCGTCGGGGGTGCGCACGCCCAGGTGGACCCCGCCGACCTCCGTCTTGTGCAGGATCGCGGCGTCGAGCACCTTGACCGCGACGGGCCCGCCCAGCAGGCGCAGGGCGTAGTGGGCGTCGGCGGGGGTGTCGCAGGCGACACGGTGCGGGGTGCGGATGCCGAGGTCGGCGAGGAAGGTCTTGGCGGCGTCCTCGTCCATCGGGCCGGGGGGAGCGGTGGCGAGCGGCGGCGGCGAAGCCCCGTCCATCGGCAGGGCCCGCTGTCGGGCATGGGTCACCAGCGCCCGTACGGCGTTGGCGGCGGACGCCGGTCCGGTGAGTGCCGGAATCCCCGCCTTGTGCAGCCGTGCCCGCTGCTCGGCCACGTCCTCGGGGAGGCCGCCGACGACCACCACGGCCGGGGAATCGGCACCGAGGCCGGCGTCCTGGGCGGCCGAGGCGAGGTCGACGCTGTCGGGCTCGGTCAGGGCGTAGACGGACAGCAGGTCCACCTCCGGGTCGGCGGCGGTGGTGCCGAGCACGCGGGCGAAGGTCTCGCCGGGCCGGCCGGTGTCGACCGGGTTGCGCTGGTAGGTGAGCGGGGGCAGCAGCCCGCCCAGCGTGCGCTGCGTGGCCTCGGACAGCTGCGGCGTCCGGATGCCGTCCGTGCCTGCCCGGTCCGCCAGCAGCAGCCCCGGCCCGGCCTGGGCCGTCACGATGCCGAGCCCCGGGTCCGGGTGCGGACGCAGCTGGATCCGGGAGAGCGCGGTGAGCGCGTCCACCATCTCCCGCTCGTCGTCCACGACCACCGCCCCGGCCTGCCGCAGCGCGGCCCGTGTCGTCCGCCAGCTCGTGGCCAGCGCCCCGGTGTGCGACCGGGCGAAGTCACCGACGTCACTGCGGCCGACGACCAGCGCCACGACCGGCTTGACGGCGGCCACCAGCCGTACGGCGGCCACCAGCCGCGGCCCGTCCGGAACCGTCTCCAGGTGCAGGGCCACGGCCGTCGTACGACCGTCCCCGGCGAGGTGTTCCAGTACGTCCGCCGCCGTCACGTCGAGGCCCGCCCCGATGCCCACGCCGAGGCTGATGCCGTTCCCGGCGGTCACCAGGTCGAAGGCGAGCGCGTGGTTGACGCCGCCGCTGGCCGCGACGACCGCGACGTCCCCGGCGGGAAGCTGCCCGGCGGCGGGCACGAAGCTGGCCGTCAGGCCGAGATGAGGCGCGAAGAAGCCGGAGGTGTTGGGGCCGAGCAGCCGGATGCCGGTCTCGTCGGCGACGCGGCGCACCGCCTCCGCGTGCTCCTCGCCCTCCGGGCCCGCCTCGCCGAAGCCGCCCGCGCAGATCAGCGCGGCACGGCAGCCCGCTGCGGCCGCCTCGGCGAGCGCGTCCGCGCAACCGGCCGCCGGCACGCACAGCACGGCCAGGTCGAGCCGTCCGCCGACGTGCTCGGCCGCTTCGGCGACCGAGGCGTACACACCCTCGTCGGGGTCCGGGCGGCGCGCGTTGACGAGGGCGCGGGCCCCGGGGAAGGCGGCCAGGGAACGGGCCATGGCGGCGCCGAGCTTGCCGCTCTGCCGCGAGGCGCCGATCACGACCACGCCCTCGGGGGCGAAGAGCGGCGTCAGGTTCGTGGTCATGGCTACGCCCGCCCCTCTTCCGTGGAACCGACCAGATCGGCGCGCCCGGACAGCAGCAGCGTCTCGGCGCGGTCGTCGTCCATCCCGTCCTCCACGATCAGCGCGGGCACCCCGTGCACCAGCCGGGCCTGCTCCGCGAGCAGCTGCCGGGTGAGGGCGGTCCCGGCGTGGACGGCGACCAGTTGCGGCGGGGTCGTACCGCTCATTGCACTGGCCAACTCCTCGTACATCGCGGGCAGTTGCGCCTCGTTCTCCGGCGCGGTCAGCGACAGGCACGCCACCCCCGCGAGGTCGGCGCCGGTCACCCACCGCCCCGCGAACTCCTGCCCGCCCACCCGCAACGGCGTCTCCAAGGGGTCCCGCCCCTCGTGCGCCGCCCGCCAGTCCCCCACGACCTGCTCGACGAACTCCGGGTCGCGGCGCGCGATCCGTTCCTTGCCGATGCTGCGGGAGAGGAAGTGGAAGGCGAACCGGGTCGGTTCGAACGCGTCGTGGTAGCGCCCGAAGTGCTCCCACCAGGACAGGCTCGGCCGGGCGGAGGCCTGGATCTTCTCCACCGAGGGCCGCGCCGCCGCCTCGTACGCCTCCAGGGCGGCCGGCAGGTCGTCGCGGTGGGCGAGCAGGCTGCCGGCGAGGGCGATGGCGTCCTCCATGGCCATCTTGGTGCCGGAGCCGACGGAGAAGTGGGCGGTGTGCGCGGCATCGCCGAGCAGGACGACGTTGCCGCTGTGCCAGCGGCGGGTGCGGCGGGTGCGGAAGTTGCCCCAGCGCGAGTTGTTGACCAGCAGTTCGTGGCCGTCGATCTGCTCGGCGAAGAGCTTCTCCAGGTACGCCTTGGTCTTCTCGTCGCTCGGGCCGGGCGGCTGCGAGGTGTCGAACGCGTCGAGCCCCGCCCTGCGCCAGGACTCCTCGTCCGTCTCCACGATGAAGGTGCCGACGCCGTCGCTGATCGGGTAGCCGTGCACGGCGAACGTGCCGTGCGGCCCGCGCTCGTGCACGAAGGTCAGGCCGTCGAAGGGATACGTCGTGCCGAACCAGATGAACTTTGCGGTCGCGACCTCCACCTCCGGCACGAGCACGTCGGCGAGGCGGTCACGCAAGCGCGAGTTCGCCCCGTCGGCGGCCACGATCAGGTCGTAGTCGGCCAGCTGGGCCGGATCGGCGGGGACCTCGTGGCTGAACCTCAGATCGACACCGACCTCCGCCGCCCGCCGGTGCAGCAACTGGAGCAGGGTCTTGCGGGTGATCGCCGCCATGCCGTTGCCGCCACAGCGGATCCGCTGCCCTTTGAGCCGTACCTCGATGTCGTCCCAGTGACGCCCGTGCTCCGCGAGAGCGGTGCGCAGGACGGGGTCGGCGGCGTGGATGCCGGCCAGGGTCGCATCGGAGAAGACCACGCCAAAACCGAAGGTGTCGTCCTGGCGGTTCCGCTCGAAGACCGTCACCTCGGCCGACGGATCGGCCTGCTTGAGGAGCGTTGCGAAGAACAGCCCGCCGGGGCCCCCTCCCACGCACGCGATCCGAGAAACCATGGCTTGTGCCTCCATGTCCAGTATCGGAGCGCGCCGCCCCGCACACCGACATTGTGTGTCACTAACTACACGGACGTCAATCATTTGTTACTCAAATGGAGGGCTGTGCGGCCTGACGTTGTGGCTGATTCGATGCACCTCCGCAACGGCCGTCCGTATGACATAGTCGGTTTCCGTGAAACCTCGATCGATCGTCTTCGACCTGTTCGGCGACTACGTCCGCTACCGCGGAGGCGCCGCCCGGCTGCGCACCCTCAGCACACTGATGGGCTGCTTCGGCGTCGGCGACAGCACGGTGCGCGTGGTGCTCGCACGCCTGCGCAAGGAGGGCTGGTTCGACGTCCGGCGCGAGGGCAGAGAGACGCTCTACACGCTCAACACGCGCAGTCTCCAGCTGCTCGACGAGGGCCGCTCACGCATCTTCGACCCGGCCCCGTCCGACTGGGACCGCCACTGGTACATGGTCATCTACTCGGTCCCCGAGACCGAGCGGGGCGTACGCGACCGCATCCGCAAGGAGCTGGCCTGGCTGGGCTTCGGCCCCCTGGCCCCCTCCACGTACGTCTCCCCGCACGACCGCATACGGCAGGTGAGGGAGAAGTTCGCCGACGAGCCCGCCGTACGCCTGGACACCCTGCGCTGCCAGTCGTCGGGCCTCCCCGTCGACCGCGAGATGGCCGCCCGCTGCTGGGACCTGGCCGCCCTCAACGAGGACTACCGGGAGCTGCTGCGCACCTACCGCGGCCGGATGCCGTCCTACCGGGCCGGGCATCTCAGCCCCGAGGAGTCGATGGTCGAGCGCATGCAACTGACGTACGACTACCGCAAGTTCCCCTTCCGCGACCCCGACCTGCCGACCGAACTCCTCCCGGCGGGCTGGGTGGGCCACGAGGCGCACGAGATGTTCCTGGAGGCCCACGAACTGCTGGGTCCGGCGGCCGAGTCCTTCTACGACGAGGTGGCCGGGTCCCGCCCGCTGCCACAGAAATAGTGCCGGGCCCGTACGTCGTACGGGCCCGGCTTCTGGTCTTACGGCCTTACGGAAGCAGGGACCCCAGCAGGGAGCCGACGGCGGTCGTCCCCCCGTCGAACGTCCGCGAGCCGCAGCCCGCGAGCGTGACCTTGACCGGCCCGTCGCTCACCACGCGCAGCTTCGCCCCGCAGTCGACCTTGGCCCGCTGCGGGTCGATGGTGACGGCGCCGATGTTCTTGGCGTCGATCACCAGCTCGTTCGCCTTCGAGGCGGCCGGCGGGGCGGGCAGGTGCCGGTACTCCCGCAGGTAGGGGTTGACTGGCGAGGTGGTGCCCTCCGTCGCGCCGACGGTCGTCTGCTTGGCCTGCGCGGTGGGGTCGCTCACCCCGAAGCCCTTGGAGAAGACGTCGATCGTGCCGAGCGAGCCGTCCGTGCTGCGGGTGGCGATGCCGGACAGCCAGTAGGCGCGGTCGCCGACCAGGCCGAACCGTGCGTCGTCCATCAGCGGATTGCGCACGTACGTCACATGCGCCGGAGCGGAGACACCGGAGCCGTCGCCGAGCCAGTCCGTCAGGACGTCCCACAGCCCGCTGTTGCACATCTCCATGTGCTCGCCCGCCGCACCGGCCCAGCTGATGAACTCGTAGTCGTAGAAGTCGCTCCTGGCGTAGGCGTCGGCCCTCTCGCGGGTGATGAGGTACGGGATGAAGTCGTCGTTGGCGCCCGCCCACTCCATCACCGGCTGGTTGCGCCGGGACGGCAGCAGCGGGGTGAGCTTGGAGCCGGGCTCGTGCTGGGTGATGGTGTCCACCGGGAGCGTGTCGCCGACGCCGTTGAGGCCCGGGAAGGAGGGCGCCCGGTCGAGGCCGTCGCAGACGAACGCCCTACTGAAGACCTCCGGGAACTGCAGCGCCAGCTTGTTCGCGCCGTAGCCGCCGCTGGAGAAGCCGCTCATGACGCGCCGCGTCGGGTCGAGCTTGTAGTGGCGTCCCGCGTCGGCGATCGCCTCGAAGACGCTCGCCCCGCTCTGCCCGTAGAACCAGTTGTCGTTGCCGCGTCCGTCCACGGCGATCACCGCCGTCGGTGCGCCGGGACGGTCGCCGACCATGTGGAACAGGTCCTTCTCGCCGTTCACCTGGTCGTTCGGGGTGAGCGCGTAGCCGGGTGTCCAGGTGAGGGAGGCGTAGCCCCGCGCCGGGGCCGCGATGTCCGGTACGTAGATCAGGTACCGCTGGAGGCGGCCCGCCAGGTCGGGGACGCAGTCGTCGCGGCACACCCAGCCGAACTGGCCGCTGAGCTCGGAGTCGTCGGTGAGGTTCAGTCCGCCCTGCTGGGTGAAGGTTCCGGCGGGCGGGGCGCCCGGGTCGCCCGGCTGGCGGCGGCCCTGTGCCAGCTCGAAGTGGCTGGGGAAGATGCGCTGGATGTAGCCGTGGGCCGGCACTCCGCCGCGCTGGTCGGTCATGTCGTCGTCGGTGCCCGCGGCGAGCTTGGTGAAGTCGATGTCCGCGTGGAAGCCGCTCATGTCCTTCTGCAGCAGCGCGGCCTTCTGCCGGCGGTCCCGCCAGGCGCTGTCCATCGGCTCGTCGTAGCGGAAGGCGACGTCGAAGAAGGCCGAGGGGTTGGTCAGGCCGGACGGGGCGCCGCCCGGATGGTCCTCGTCGGCGGTCGCCTGCGGGAGGAGGTACTTGCCGTTCTCCTTGTCCCACAGGCCGGTTGCCGCGGCGATACGCACATCACGGCGGCCCGTCGGGTCGTACGCCGAGTGCGGCACCCGCACCTCGACCTGGCGCCGCTCCTTGTCGACGGTCACCGGGGCACTGCCCAGCTCCCGCCCGTCGGCGGCGCCCACGACGTCGGCTGTCGTGCCGTGCACGGTCACGAAGACCTGGGCCGGCATCACGGTGTTCGCGCCGTGCGGGGCGGGCAGCGGCTGGTCCGAGTCACCGAGGGCGATGGTGGTGGCCACCAGGCCCGGATCGGTCATGGTGTTGTACGTGATGCGGAAGGCCGTGGCGTCCTGGAGGGGCTTGGCCCGCAGCTCGACCAGGTCGGCGGCGTTGGAGCGGTAGGCCGGGTCCGTCGGGTAGGTGTAGGTCCTCAGCAGGGTGTTGACCGGCCACTCGTAGTCGGGACCGGCGCCGTGGTCGTCCCAGAGGCAGCCCTGGTAGAGGAACTCGCCCTCGCGGTACGCGCTGGACATGCAGACGCGGGTCGGATCGGCCTTCCAGATCCCGGTGTTCTCCAGCTGGTGCGCCTTCGCCTCGGGCTGGTTGAGGATCTGAGGGCCGGGCCAGGCCCGCGCCTGCGACGTGTCCTCCGCGGCCGCGGCGGCCGGCACTCCGGCCATCGCCGTGGCGAGGGCCACGGCGGCGACGGTCAGCGACCTCGACAACGTGCTCATGCGGTACGGACCTCCACCTGGGCCGCCTGCTCGGAGGCCTGCGTGGCCTTGCCCGGCAGCAGGAGTACGACGGCCGTGGCGAGCGCGGCGGGGATGGCGAAGGCGTAGAAGTTCCACTCGATGCCGACCTTGGAGTCCAGCAGCAGACCGCCGAACAGCGGTCCCGTGATGGCACCGAAGCGCCCGATGCCGAGGGTCCAGCCGAGCGCCGTGGCCCGGACCTCCACCGGGAAGTGCTGAGCGACATAGCCGAGGACCAGGATCTGGGCGCCGATGGTGCCGAAACCCGCGATGGCGACGAGGACATACATCAGCGGCGCCGCGGTGGCGATGCTGAGCAGGGACATCGAGACTGCGGCCGCCAGGAAGGACAGCAGGGTGATCGGCTTCATGCCGAACCGGTCACCCAGCGGCGAGAACAGCACAGAGCCGATGACCGCGCCGAGGTTCATCACCAGCAGGAACAACAGGGAGCTGGACAGGGGGTAGCCGGCGGACCGCATGATCTGCGGGAGCCAGGTGTTCAGGCCGTACACCAGCAGCAGGCCGAAGAAGCTCACCACCGCGAACAGCACGGCGGGCAGCGCGTGGCGCCGGGTGAACAGGGCGGCCGGGCCCCGCTTGGGCTGCGGCCCGGCCGTGGCGGGAGGGGCCTCCGGCACGGGAACGCCCAGGCGCGCCGCGGTCCGCTCGGCCTCCTCAAGGCGCCCCTTCGCGACCAGGAACACCAGCGATTCCGGCACGTAGCGCACCAGCAGCGGCAGGATCAGCAGCGGAACGGCACCGAGCCCGAACAGGAACCGGAAGCCCCACACCGGCAGCAGCGCCATGGCGAGCACCGCGGCGAGGATACCGCCCACGGAGTAGCCGGAGAACATCAGCGCGTTGTTGAAACTGCGGCGGCTCGGGGCGGAGTACTCGGCCGTGAGCGCCACGGCGGTCGGCATCACGCCGCCGAGCCCGAGCCCGGCGAGCAGCCGGAAAATGCCGAACCAGGTCGCGTCGGGCGCGAGCGCACACCCCATCATCGCGGCCGAGAACCAGCCGACGCCGGTCAGCATGACCCGGCGGCGGCCGACCACATCGGTCAGGGCGCCGGCGAGCAGCGCGCCGATCAGCATGCCCACGAGGGCGTAGCTTCCGATGACACCGGCCATCGCCGGGGTCAGCCCCCAGGGCTCGTACTGCAACAGCGCCGGCACGCTGGCGCCGTAGACGATCAGGTCGTATCCGTCGAACACGATCACCGCGAAGCACAGGCCGGTCACCAAGAGCTCCGGGCGCCGGGGGTTGCGGGTGGGTTGGGGTCTCATCGCTGGCTCCTTTGCGTCCGCCATGAATCGGCTGAGACGCCGAGCAGTGTGTGTCACATTCGACACGGACGTCAATGAGTCGAAACATAAAGAATCGGATTCGGCGCACACTCTGGACAACAAGCCGAGATCTCAAGATGCAATCCAGCGACGACCAAAGTCCAAGTGACCCTCATGTCGGCGGCGGGGTCGGTGATCGCGACAGCCGAAACACCAGAGAGCCCCGGCCGTCCGACCGGACTCCCGGTGCAGGGCGGCCCACGCTGGGCCCCCGAGAAGGGACAGCGGCCGGTTCTCCGGCTCAGGCGAGAACCGGCTGGCCGCGAGTTGGCCGTGCCACCGGTGGTACGGCGGGTACGGCGGCGCCAGCCGTATGCCGACGAGGCCGGGAGCAGGTCAGGCCGGACCAGCGGGACCGGGCACGGGGCCTGGTCGACGACGAAGCGGCCGGCCGAGCCCGCCGCTGAAGCTGATGACCGAGTCTCGCAGCCGTCTCTTCTTCGATGCCTCTGCGCTCGGTTACGTCAATGTGGAGAAGCTTGAGCAAGTCGGCGGTGACGACCCGGTAGGCGTTGTCCAGACGCAGGACCGTGCACGGATACCGGCCGCGCTTGGCAAGGTCGTACCCAGTGGTGCGGCTGAGGGACAGCGCGCGGTTCGCCGTCTCCAGGTCCACGGCCGCAGGCAGTGCGAGCAGTCCTCACGCGTCAGCCCACGGGACGCATCGTCACGCTTGGTGATCACAAAGGATCTGTACCCGGGCCAACGCCTGAATGCGCGCCTCGACGTCGCCGCGGGGGGCGGGCGCTCTGATCCAGTCCTCCGTGGGGTCGACGCAGACAGGAGCGTCGTTGCCGGCCTCCACGACCAGCAGGCGGGGGATCCCGGCCTTTCTGCAGTCGTTTCGGGTGTCGGCCTCGATGGGCCAGCGTATTAACTTGACGCCTTTACTCAAGAGTCTCTCCCCTGCCGAACAGGCAATCTGACGCCTTGCCTCGTCTTGTGGGTCCGGTACTTCTGGGTTCGGCGAAGCCTGCGCCCCGAGGCGTGGCCTCGGGGCGTACGCATGTGGATCACTGGCTCCGTTGGCGGGAGCCGTCCTCGGTCACGGTGGCCTCTCGTGCCTGGACAGCCGGGGCCGGCCGCTCGGCGGCCTGCGGCCGGTCTGCCCGGTGCCTGAACCCGGTCCAGGCGAGGACCGCCGCCACGGCCGTGCAGGCCGCGGCGATCCCGACCGCCAGCTGGTAGCCGTGCAGGAAGGCGTCGACGGCGGGTTGGCGCAACGGTGCCCCGAGCGCCTGCACCACCGTGTGCACCCGTCCGCCGCCCACGTTGTGCGACTGCCCGAGTGCCGTGGCTTGGCGCGTGCCGTCCAGCTCGGACACCTTGCCCTGCCAGGCGGAGACGGTCGCGTTGACGCCCACGGTGCCGAGCACCGCGAGGCACACCGAGGAGCCGATCTGCCGTGACGCGTTCAGGACACCGGAGGCAGCGCCGGAGACGCCGGAGGGCACGTCGCGCATCGCCACATGGGTCACCGCGGGCACGAACGTGCCGAACCCGCCGCCGTACAGCGCGTACCCGAGGGCGCTGACCGCGAAGGAGGTGGTCCCCGCCCGACTGAGCAGGAACACGCCGACCGCGGCCACCAGGGTCCCCCAGGTCGCCACCGTCGAGGCCCGGAAGCGGGAGTCGAGCCGCCCGCCGAACTGCGCCATGGCCAGGAACGGGATGTTCATGAACAGCCACGACAGCCCCGTGCGCAGGACCGACCAGCCCGCCACGTTCTGGAAGTACAGGGTGACCCAGAAGAGCGCGCCGCTCATCCCGCCGTAAGCGAGCATGTAGATGCCCGAGGCGCTCGCGAAGCTCCGTGCCCGCAGCAGCGCCGGCGGCAGCATGGCGTGCGGCGCACGGCGCTCCCACCAGAAGAAGGCGAGCAGCAGGACCGCGCCGGCCGCCAGGGGCACGGCCACGAGGGGCGCGCCCCAGGGGCGGTCGGACGACTCGACGAACCCGAGCGTGAGGCAGACCAGCCCCAGGGAGCTGAGCGACATCCCCGGTACGTCGAGCCTGCGCGCCTGGGGATTGCGCGACTCCCGGACCGCGACAACCGTGCACGCGATGCCCAGGGCGGCGAAGGGCAGGTTGATCCAGAACACGGACGGCCAGCCGAAGAAGGTGAGCAGGATGCCCCCGCCGACGGGTCCGGCGCCGAATCCGGTGCCGCCGATGGCCGCCCAGGCCCCGATCGCGCCGGCCCGCTGCTCCTGTGGGTAGGTCTCCGTGATGATCGACAGGCCCAGGGCGAGCATCGCCGCGCCCCCGACGCCCTGCACGGCGCGGAAGGCGACGAGCGAGGCCGCGTTCCAGGCCACGGCGCAGGCGATCACACCGACCACGAAGACGACCATCCCGGTCAGGAAGACCCGCTTGCGGCCGTACCGGTCACCGAGCGCTCCGCTGGCAGGGATGATCGCGGCCAGGCTCAGCGAATAGGCGCTGATCACCCACTCCAGCTCGGCGGCGCTCATGTGCAGCTCACTCTGCATCGCAGGCAGCGCCACGTTCACGATGGTCAGGTCGAGCGAGGTCATGAACGTCGCCATGCACATCGCGAACAAGGTAAGACGCCGACGCCAGAATTCGGTAAGAGAGCGGTTCACGTCACCTCCCTCCCCGATGTACGTGTGGTATACAATGAAAAAGTGATCATTCGTGCTCCTAGTCGGGTCCACATTCGTGGGGGTCGGCTAGCCGCCCACTAGTGATGACCCGTGGCAACCGAGGAGTGTGACCGTGCAGGAACACGATCGGCTGGCGGAGCGGTTCGAGCACTTACGGCCGCATGTGAGGACCGTCGCCTACCGGATGCTCGGCTCGCACGCCGAGGCAGAGGACGCCGTTCAGGACACCTGGATCAGACTCAGCCGCAGTGACGCGGACGAGGTGGAGAACCTCCCCGCCTGGCTGACCACCGTGATCAGCCGCATCTGCCTGAACGTCCTGCGGTCACGCGCCGCGCACCCGGAAGACCCGGTCGGCGTGCACCTGCCGGACCCCGTCGTCGGACGCGAACCGTCCCACGGCCCCGAGGACGAGGCCGTGCTGAGCGACTCGGTCAGCCTCGCGCTGCTGATCGTGCTGGACACACTCGTCCCCGCCGAGCGGGTGGCCTTCGTGCTGCACGACATGTTCCATCTGACCTTCGACGAGATCGCGGCCGTCGTCGGGCGTACGACGGTGGCGACCCGCCAGTTGGCCAGCCGGGCGCGCCGACGGGTGCAGGGTGCCCACGAGAAGGACTCCGGCGGCGACTTCGCGACTCGGCGTGTGCTGGTCGATGCTTTCTTCGCCGCGGCGCGCAACGGCGATCTCGACGGGCTGGTGGCCGTGCTGGACCCGGATGTCGAACTCCGTGCGGACGGCGGACTCTCGCTCGTCTCCGCCTCGTCGACGCTCCACGGGGCCCGCCCCGTGGCGGAGCGGGCCGCGCTGTTCCGCCAGCCCGGTGTGACGGTGACCCCCGTCCTCGTCAACGGCACCCCCGGCGTCCTGGTCGACCGGGACGGCGTACCGGTGTCCGTCATGGGCTTCGCCGTACGGCGGGACCGGATCTCACAGATCCAGATCCTGCTGGACCCCAAGCGCCTGGCCTCGATCGACTTCGGCGCTTTCAAGACGTAGGCCGGACCGGGCGTCTCCTCAGGAGGCGCCCGCCAGGTCCCTGTTCCGCCGGAGACGGGCCCGCTCCTCGTCGTTGACCTCGATGCGCAGCACGGCGCGGCGGAGTACCGGCGGCGCCATCAGCGAGGTGGCGACCGCGACCAGCACCACGATGGTGTACGACGCGGTGTTCAGCACGCCCACCCGCAGACCGATCCCGGCCACGATGATCTGGATGACTCCGCGCGCGTTCATGCCGGCGCCGAGCACAAGGCCGGAACGGCGATCGAGCCCCGCGACGCGGGCGCCGAGCATGGCCCCGGCGAACTTGCCCGCGGTCGCCACGACGAGCGCTCCCAGCGCCGCCAGGGCGATCAGCGGGGTGTCCAGCGCCGACAGATTCATCCGCAGGCCCGCCTCGGCGAAGTAGAGCGGGGCGAGAACCGAGAGCGTGACGGAGCGCAGGGGAGCCAGTCCGTTCTTCGTCGCCGCCCCGGCCGCTCCTGCCAGCAGGCCTCCGACGAGGGCACCGAACGACGCTTCCATGCCTATGGCCTGGGTGGCCGCCGCACATCCGACGATCACCACGGTCGCGGTGCCCATGGCCGTCTGCGAGGACCGCGCCGTGGCCATCAGCCACCGGACCACCGGCCGGCCGAGGAGTACGGCGCAGACCGTGATCAGCACCAGCATGCACAGGGGCTCGGCGACTGATCCGAACGTCAGCCCGCTCGCTGCCGTGGCGGACACCACGGACAGCAGCATCCAGCCGGCGACATCGTCCACCACACCGACGGCGATGGTCAGTTGGGCTATGTCCCGGTGCAGCAGCCGCATGTCCGACAGCACTTTGGCGATCACCGGCAGCGCGCTGACGCACATGGTCACACCGATGAAGAAGGCGAACAGAGCGCGTTCGCGGTCGGCCGGCAGCAGGGCCGCGGGCGCCACGAAGCCCGCGGCACAGCCGAGCCCCAGGGGAATCAGCAAGCCGAAGGCCCCCACCGTGAGCGACGTCCGCCGGGTGCGGCGCACCAGGGCGAGGTCGATCTCCAGCGCGGTCGTCCCCACGAGGAGGATCACCCCGACCTGGCCGACCGCGTCCAGCAGATGTGCCTGGGAGGGCTCTGCCATCCGGAGCCAGTGCTGGAACCCGGGCAGGAGCCGACCCAGCACCGTGGGTCCGAGCAGGATGCCGGCCAGCAACTCGCCCGATACCGCAGGCAGTTGGAACCGCGTGGCGATACGGCCGAGCAGCAGCGCGGCACCGAGCAGCAAGGACGCCTGGACCAGCAGGACCAGCAGGGCATGCCCGCCTAGGGGCGGGGCGGTGACGGGCGGCATGACGCGTTCCTCCCCTGAGCAATGTCTTCGGCCCCGGCGACAACGGCTGAGGGCTCGCTCTGCCTAGGCGTCGGTCTCCTGCTCCCTGCCGGACGGTGATGGCCCGCGAGGGACAGACGCGGGCGGCATGGTCCACCCGGTCCTGAAGTTCGCTCGGCACGTCCTGCCGGAGCAGGTGAACGGCCCCGTCCTCCTCCCGCTGGTCGAACACCTCGTCCACGGCGAGGACGCACATTCCGGAGCCGATACAGCGCTGCTGGTCGACCGTCACACGCATGTCGTTCCTCTTCTCGGTTCGCATTTCGGTCCCCCCCTTCCTGTGCCGGGCCGTCACCTCGGGAGAAAGCGCACCGGCAGTGAGCTGTAGCCGTTGAGAAAGTTGGACCGGATCCTGGTGGGCGGCCCGGTGACCTCCAGATCGCGGACCCTCGCGGCGAGCACGGTCAGTAGCGCGCGCAGTTCGGCCCGACCGAGAAAGGCCCCCAGACAGTAGTGGGGCCCGTGGCCCAGGGCGACGTGCTTGTTGGGGGACCGGGACAGGTCGAAGCGGCGCGGATCCGCGAACGCCCGCTCGTCGTTGTTGGCCGAGATGTTCCACATCGACACGATCTCTCCCGCCCGCACCTGCCGGCCCGCGATGGCGTGGTCGCGGGTGGCGGTACGGGCGAAGTGGAACGAGGGGGTCGCCCAGCGCAGCGCTTCCTCCACAGCGGTGTCCAGGTCGACCCGGCCGTCCCGCAGGGCCCGCCACTGCGCGGGGTGCTCGGCGAGGGCCTTGACCGTGCTGACCGCCGACACCCGCGAGGACTCGTCACCGCCGATGATCAGGCTGTAGCAGTTGAGGGCGACCTCTTCCAGGCTCAGCAGTTCGCCCTGGATCACCCCGGTGGCGAGCGTGCTGATCACGTCGTCGCCCGGGTCCGAGCGGCGCCGCTCGGCCAGATCCATGAAATACAGGACGAGTTCGTTGCGCGATTCCAGGGAGTCGAGTTCGTCCGCCCCGGTCAGCGCTCCCTTGCTCCACCTGAGCAGTTCGGGCCGGTCCGCCTCGGGGACGGACAGCAGATCGCAGATCGTGTTCATCGGCACGTGTTCCGCGACCTCAGTGGCGAAGTCGAAGCTCCCCGAGCCGACTGCGCGCTCGACGAGCGCGGCGGTGCGCTGCTCGACCTTCCGGGCGACCGTGTCAAGCACCCTCGGCGAGAGGGCACGCCACATCAGGGCCCGCAGTTGCCGGTGGCGGGGCCGGTCCGTGACGGCGAGCATCCTGCCCCCGGCGGAGTCGTCTCCGCGCAGCAGCACCTCGAGCACGGTGCCACGGCCCGAAGCCAGGGCGCCGGCAGCGCCATAACAGGCGACGACGTCGGCGTACCCGGCCACGACCCAGAACCCGGGCCGGTCCTCCGAGGCGGCGTGCCAGTACACCGGCTCGGTCGCCCGCACTTCGGCGAAGAACTGGAATGGGTCACGCTCCATGAACGTGCCCGAGTCGGTCAGATCGAGCGAGGCGACCACTGTTCGGCTCATCGTCCGCAATCCCCACTGAAGACTGGTAACGCACTGCGCGCAGTGCCCGACACCGGCTCCGGTTCGCAGATCATCACAGGCGGCCCAGCCGTCCCGCTCCAGAAGTGTCAGAAGTCTTTCGCGGCCGGTCCGGGCGGTGACGGAGAGCCGAAAGATTGCTCTGCCGCCCCGGTACGCCGTGAGAACTTACGAACACATCCGAAGCGGAGGAGCACATCATGCTTCGTACTGGTCGGGATCACTGCCTGCGGACGCTGGCCCAAGCCCCCGCACCCACCGCACGGCTCGTCTGTCTTCCGCACTCAGGTGGAACCACGGCCGACTACGGCGCGTGGGCCACCGGGCTTCCGTCGGCCATCGAGTTGCTGGCGGCACAGTATCCGGGGCACGGCGACCGTTACGGCGAGCCTCTGTCGACCGAGGTGCGCGCGCTGAGTTCGGAACTCGCGTCCGAACTCCTGCGCCTGCGTCCGCTACCCACCGTCCTGTTCGGGCACAGCCTCGGGGCCCTGGTCGCCTACGAGACCGCCCTGACCCTCAGCGCCCTGGGCAGCCCACCCTCCGGTCTGCTGGTGTCCAGTTGCCCGCCCCCCGGCACGGTGGGCAGGGTGCTTGCCGAGACCCTCTCCGACCGCGAACTGTGGTCCCTGACCCGCTCTCTGAGCGGGGGCCCCGCCGTGGCCGACGACGCGGAACTGGCGGAGGCGCTGCTTCCGGTGCTGCGTGCGGACATCACGGCGCACGAGCACTACCGACCGGAGTCCCCGGCCACTCCCCTGTCCTGCCCCGTCCGCTGCTACCACGGCGCTCAGGACCCGCTCGTGGACGGCTCCCTGCTGGCCGGCTGGGCCTCCGTCACCACCGGGCCGTTCAGCCTGCTCGAACGAGAGGGCCACCACTTCCATCCGTTCCAGTACACCGAACGCCTCCTCACCGACATCCTCGCCTTCCTCGACACGGACTCAATGACGCGGAGCTGACCATGGCTGAGCTGAGCTATTCCTCCTACCTCCAGACGGAGACACTGCTCTCGCTCCAGAAGACGCAGATCCCCGACACGGCCGACCGGACCGTGGTCCTGGCCGAACACTTCTTCATCGTCGCCCACCAGTCCTGCGAGCTGTGGCTCAAGCAGGCCATCGCGGATCTGAGCCTGGCGAGGGACCTGCTGTCCGCCCCCGGCCGTCCGGCCGACGGGGCGGAGACCAGCGTGGAACTCCTCCAGCGCGCGGCTGAGTTGCTTCGAGTCCTGCACGAACAGGTGCTCGTCCTGGAACGCCTCCAGCTACGCCACTTCGTCCAGTTCCGGCCCTACCTCGGCACGGCCAGCGGGGCCCAGTCGCAGCAGTTCCGGGTGCTCGGCCGACTGCTGGGGGACGGCAAGAGGGAGGGTGAGCTGTACGAGGCCTTCGTGGAGAACGCCGCCCACCAGCGCTGCACCGTGGCCGACGTCTGCCGCCTCGGGATCGCCGGCGGCGGTCTGCACCGGGTGGCCGAGGCGCTGCTGGACGTGGGCAACGGCTACTGGCGCTGGAAGGTGGCCCACCTGGGCCTGATGTCGAAGATGGTCGGCGGGCAGCAAGGCACCGGAGGAACGTCCGGGGAGGAGTTCCTGATGCGCCGGATCACGCTCCCGTTCCCCGAGCTGCGGCGGTTGCGCGGCACTCTGCACGTGGAGGAACTCGCCCCCAGTCCTGTGTGAGACCCACCGGACCAGACTCCCATCTCCTCACCACTCGGAAGGCGGACTCCATGGCAGCGGACGACACCGGCCGGCTCCATCACGTCGTGATCAACCATGAGCGGCAGTACTCGGTCTGGCCTGCGGACGGCACAACCCCGGCGGGCTGGTCTCCCGTCGGCTTCACCAGCACGCTCGACGACTGCCTCGCCTACGTCGACCAGGTCTGGACGGACCCCCGCCCGCAGAGCTTGCGCGGTCCCGGCGCCGACCGGCCCCGCGGCACCGGGAGCAGCTGATCCATGCTGGACATCGACGTAGCAGACATGACCGTACGGCAGCGCGAGCGGCTGCTGTTGTGGAGCGTGGTCCCCCGGCCGATCGCCATGGTGAGCACGGTCTCCCCGAGCGGGGCGGTCAACCTGGCGCCGTTCTCGTACCACACGGCGGTGGGGTACTCCCCGATGGCGCTGCTCTTCTGTGCGGGCCGACGGGCCGACAGCACCGAGAAGGACTCGTGCCGCAACGCCCGGGTGCCGGCCGAGGGCGGCACAGGGGAGTTCACCGTCAACGTCCTGGTCGAAAAACACGCCGCAGCGGCCACCGCCTCGGCTAAACCGCTGCCGCACGGCGAGTCGGAGTACGAACTGGCCGGGCTGCGGCCGCTGCCCGGGCGGAGGGTCCACTCGCCGCGCATCGACGGCTCCCCCATCGCCTTCGAATGCCGGACGTCCGCGGTGGTGCCGGTCGGTGACCACTTCATCGTCATCGGTGAGGTCGTCCACGTCACCGCGGACGAGGGACTGATCGACGAAATGGACTTCCACGTCGACCTCGGCCGACTGGGGTCGGTCGGTCGCATGGGTGCCGCTGACTACGTCCGAACCCTGGACCGCTTCATCATCGACGGATGAGCCACCCCTCACTCGTGATCAGGTGCCAGGGAGGTGCTCGAGCGGGTGCCCTCTGCCGCGTCCAGGACACCATCCGGGGCGAGCTTCAGCCGGGGCACACCTACTGCTGCCCGTGGAACTGCTGGACGCACTCAAGAAACGCGCCATCGTCCGCCGCGGGATACCCGTGGGACGACTGGAACCACCCTCTGCCTACTCGAGGGCGGCGGCGAGCTGACCAGCCATCAGCCGATCAGCACAAAAGACCAGGTCAGAAAGCATCTGGCCTGGTCTCAAGTAGAGCCGCCTTCGGGATTCGAACCCGAGACCTACGCATTACGAGTGCGTTGCTCTGGCCATCTGAGCTAAGGCGGCGCGCTGTCCGCACTATGGTGCGATCAGCAACGACGGTAAGTCTACACAGTTTCCGAGGGTGCTCCGTACCAGCCCCGGAGGCGGCCCTCCGGGGCCGGGCGCAGCGGTTACGAGCAGCGCTTCCCGTCCGTGGGAGGGGTGCCGCGCAGGAGGTACGCGTTGATCGTCCGGTCGATGCAGGAGCTGCCGCGGCCGTACGCCGTGTGGCCGTCGCCCTCGTAGGTGAGGAGGCGGGCCGAGGAGAGCTGGCCGGCCAGGGCCTGCGCCCAGCGGTACGGGGTCGCGGGGTCGCGGGTGGTCCCGACCACGACGATGGGGGCGGCGCCCTTCGCCTCGATGCGGTGCGGCTCGCCCGTGGCGTGCACCGGCCAGTACGCGCAGTTCAGGGCGGCCCACGCCAGCCCCTTGCCGAAGACCGGGGACGCCTTGTGGAACTCGGGGAGCGCCCTTTGCGCCTCGTCGGGGGTGTCGAAGGCGGGCGGCAGGTCGAGGCAGTTCACGGCCGCGTTGGCGAACATCAGGTTGCTGTAGCCGCCGTCGGCGTCCCGCTCGTAGTAGCCGTCGGAGAGGACGAGCAGCCCGGAGCCGTCGTTCTCCTTCATCGCGGACGTCAGCGCCTCGCGCAGCTGCTGCCAGGCGCCCTCGTCGTACATGGCCGCGATCACGCCGGTGGTGGCGAGCGACTCGGTGAGGCGGCGGCCGTCGGGGTCGCCGGTGGCGGCCGGCCGCGCGTCCAGCTTCTCGAAGAACGCCTTGAGGTTCTCGCCGACCTGATCGGGCGAGGTGCCGGCGCCGCCCAGCGGACAGTCCTCGTGCCGTACGCAGTCCCGGGCGAACGACCGGAACGCCGTCTCGAAGCCCGCCGTCTGTTCGAGGTTCAGCCGCCGTGCCGGCAGCGACGGGTCCATCGCGCCGTCCAGCACCAGCCGGCCCGTCCGGTCCGGGAAGAGCCCTGCGTACGTCGCACCGAGGAAGGTGCCGTAGGAGGCGCCTACGAAGTTCAGCTTCTCGTCCCCGAGCACCTCCCGCACGATGTCCATGTCACGGGCCGCCTCCACCGTGGACACATGGCGCAGCAGCCGGGGCGAGTCCGCGCCGCAGCCCTCGGCGAACGTCCGGTACGCCTCGACCAGGCCGTCGGTCTCCTTGGCGTCGTCGGGCGTGGCGTCCGTCTGCGTGTACGTGTCCATCTCCGGCCCGTCCAGGCACTCGACGGGCTCGCTGCGGGCCACGCCGCGCGGGTCGACCGCCACCATGTCGTAGCGGGCGCGGACCTCGGCCGGGTAGCCGATACCCGCGTACGCCTGGACGTAGCCGATCGCCGAGCCGCCCGGCCCGCCGGGGTTCACGAGCAGCGAGCCGAGCCGCTCCCCCGGGCCCGTGGCCTTCTTGCGGGTGACGGCGAGCCGGACGTCTCCGCGGGTGGGCTCGGCGTAGTCGAGCGGTGCCTTGATCGTGGCGCACTGGAAGCCGGGGACGCCGCAGCCCCGCCAGGCCGGCTTCTGTTCGTAGTACGGCGTGAGCGCCGCGGGGGTGGACCGCGGCAGCGCGACCAGTGCCGCTGCCTGTGCCGCAGCCGTGGCGGACGTCGTCGAGCTCCCGGAGGAGCAGGCGGACAGGAGCAGCGCGGCCGTGGCGAGGAGGCTGGCCGCGGTCCTGGCTCCGCTGCGGGCCCGGCGGTGCAGGCCGCCGGAGCGGGAGACGGAGCGGGAGGCGGAGCGGGAGGCGGAGCGTGGAGTGCGCCTTGTGTCCATCCAGCGAGCGTAACTCTGGGCGACGGAATGGATGCTCTGCGTGCGTGTCGTGCCTCGTACGAGTTACGGCGTCAACTCCGCGTCCACCTCGTGTGCGGTGCCGGGCGATGCAGCGTGGCGCCGCCCTGCCGGCTCAGCCCGCTCTGAGCGCCATCGTCATGGCTTCCACCGCGAGCAGCGGGGCCACGTTCCGGTCGAGGGCGTCGCGGCAGGCGGCGATCGCCTCGATGCGGCGCAGCGTGGACTCCGGGGAGCTGCTGCGGGCGAGGCGCTCCAGGGCGTCCTCGGCGTCGGCGTTGGCGATGGCCACGCGGGAGCCGAGCTGGAGGGCGAGGACGTCGCGGTAGAAGGCCGTGAGGTCGGTCAGGGCGACGTCGAGGCTGTCGCGCTGCGTGCGCGTTCTGCGGCGCTTCTGCTTGTCTTCCAAGTCCTTCATCACGCCCGCGGTGCCGCGCGGCATGCGGCCGCCCTGGGCCGCGCCGAGGGCGGCCTTCAGCTCCTCGGTCTCCTTGGCGTCCGTCTCCTCCGCGAGCTGCTTGGCGTCCTCGGCGGCCGCGTCGACGAGCTCCTGGGCGGCCTTGAGCGCACTGCCGATCTCGTCCACCCGCTGCGGCAGTCTCAGCACGGCGGCACGGCGCTCGCGCGCGGCCGGGTCGGTGGCCAGGCGGCGGGCCCGGTCGACATGGCCCTGGGTCGCGCGGGCCGCCGCGGCGGCGACGTCCGGCTCGATGCCCTCACGGCGTACGAGCATGTCGGCGACGGCGTCGACCGACGGCGTGCTCAGGTTCAGGTGGCGGCAGCGGGAGCGGATCGTCGGCAGGACGTCCTCGATGGAGGGGGCGCACAGCAGCCAGACCGTGCGCGGGGCCGGCTCCTCCACTGCCTTGAGGACGGCGTTGGCCGACTTCTCGTTCAGCCGCTCGGCGTCCTCGACGAGGATGACCTGCCAGCGGCCGTTCGCCGGTGACGTGAACGACTTGCGGACGGTGTCGCGCATGTCGTCGGCGAGGATCTGCGAGCCGACCGCGGCGACGGTGGTGACGTCGGCGTGCGTGCCGACCAGGGCCGTGTGACATCCGTCGCAGAAGCCGCAGCCCGGGGAGCCGCCGAGGGCCCGGTCCGGGCTGACGCACTGCAAGGCCGCCGCGAACGCCCGCGCCGCCTGGTTCCGCCCGGCCCCGGGCGGGCCCGTGAACAGCCACGCGTGCGTCATCTTCGACGCCTCGGGCGGGGGAGCGTCGGCCGAGGCCGCGGTGACCAGGGCGTCGGCGTCCCGGGCGGCGGCGTTCAGCTGCGCGCTCACCCTCTCCTGCCCGACGAGGTCGTCCCACACGGTCATGGGTCACGCCGCCCTTTCGTCACGTTCCACGGTGTGAGATCCATTGTGGGGGTGACCACTGACAACGCCTGCCGCCGCCTGATCTCGCGGCCCGCCACCTGATCTCGCGGGCCGCCACCTGATCCCGCCGGTGCGGCTCGGCCCGTCTCCCGCGTCGGCCCGGGCCCCTGCCGGACCGCCGAAGGCCTCAGCGGCCCCGGCCGCCCTTCCCCCGGCGTCCCCGCCCGTCGTCCGGCTCGTCCTCGTGCGGTCCGAGCAGCTCGTCCGCCAGCGAGGGCAGGTCGTCCAGCGGCGTCTCCTCGGCCCAGTCGGACCGCTGGCGGGGCCTGCCCTCGGCGTCGACCTGGGGCAGCTCCCGCGTACGGTCCTCGGTGCCGTCGGGCCGGGCGGCCGGGGTGTCCTCACGGAAGTACCCGGGCGGAACCCGGTCCACCGGTTCGTCCCGTACGGGTGGCAGCACGGCCGTCTCGTCGGCGTCCCCCGGCCGGACCGGAGGCAGTACGGCCGTCTCGTCGCCCGCCCCGGAGGGCACCTGGGGCAGCACCTCGGTCTCGTCCCCCGCACCCGGCGCAGCCGGCGGCTTGGGCAGCTCGGCCGTCACCTCGGCGTCGGACCCGCCGGAGGTCCGGCCCCGGCCCTGCTCCTCGTCCCGCACGGGGCGCAGCACGGTCGTGTCGTCCGCGGCGCCGCCCGGCTTCACCACGGGCGTGGGCACCGTCGCCGCCTCCTGGGCGGCCGTCGGACCGGAGGGACCCCGCGGGGCGGAGCTCTTCGGCCCGGCCTCAGCGGCAGCGGCCGCCGCCTCCGCCAGACGCCGCGCCTCCTCGGCGCGCAGCAGGGCCTCCTCGGCCTTGCGCTGCTTCTCCAAGCGGAGCGCCTCGGCCTCGGCACGCAGCCGGGCCTCTTCCTCGGCCTGCTGGCGTCGGCGTTCCTCCTCTGCCTTGCGCCGGGCCTCCTCCTCGGCGCGGGCCTTCTCCTCCGCGAGGAGCCGTGCCCGCTCCTCCTCGGCCTTCTTGCGTGCTTCCTCGGCCCGGCGCCGGGCCTCCTCCGCCTGCCGTTCGGCCTCGCGGCGCTGCGCCTCTTCCAGCTCGCGCCGCTTGCGCTCCTCCTCCTCGGCACGCAGCCGGGCGAGCTGCTCCTGGCGCTCACGCTCCAGGCGCTCCTCCTCAGCCTTGCGGGCAGCCTCTTCCTCGGCCTTCCGGCGGGCCTCCTCCTCGGCCTTCTTCCGAGCCTCCTCCTGCGCCTTGATCTCGGCCTCGGACAGCGGCAGCACCTGGTCGAGCCGGTGCCGGATGACGGTCGTGACGGCCTCGGGCTCCTGGCCGGCGTCCACCACCAGGTACCGCCCGGCGTCGGCCGCGGCCAGGGTCAGGAAACCGGACCGCACGCGGGCGTGGAACTCGGCCGGCTCCGACTCCAGCCGGTCCGGCGCCTCGGTGAACCGCTCGCGGGCGGTCTCCGGCGCGACGTCCAGCAGGACGGTCAGATGCGGCACGAGTCCGTTCGTGGCCCAGCGGTTGATCCGGGCGATCTCGGTCGGCGACAGGTCACGGCCCGCCCCCTGGTAGGCCACGGACGAGTCGATGTACCGGTCGGAGATGACGACCGCGCCGCGCTCCAGGGCGGGCCGTACGACGGTGTCGATGTGCTCCGCCCGGTCGGCCGCGTACAGCAGGGCCTCGGCGCGGTGCGACAGACCCTCGCTCGACACGTCCAGCAGGATCGACCGCAGCCGCTTGCCCACGGGCGTCGCCCCCGGCTCGCGCGTCAGCACGACCTCGTGGCCCTTGCCGCGGATCCACTCGGCGAGCGCCTCGGCCTGCGTGGACTTCCCGGCGCCGTCGCCGCCCTCCAGGGCGATGAAGAAACCGGAGGCGGCGGGCGCCTGCTCCGGGTCGTCGCCGCGGAGCAGCGCGTCGCGCAGGTCCTGGCGCAGCGGCACTCCGGAACGGTCGTCGACCTTGGCCAGGACCAGCGCGGCCAACGGCAGCAGCAGGGCGCCGGCCAGCATCAGAGTGAAGGCCGCGCCGCCGTGCGCGAAGACGAACTTGCCGCTCTCCAGCCGGTGCGGCCCGATCCCCGCCGCCACCAGCGGGGCGATCACCGCGCCGAGCGCCACACAGACGCGCACGACCGCGTGCAGGTGCTCCGTCGTACGGGGCCGCCGGTACTCCTCGGTCTCCTGGTCGAGCAGGGTGTGCCCGATGTTGGCGGACATGCCCGCGCCGACGCCGGCCAGCGCCAGGATCAGCAGCACGCTGGTGACGTCCGGGACCAGTCCGGCGGCCAGCAGCGCGACACCGGTGAAGGCGATGGCCAGCGAGAGCAGCCGGCGGCGCGACAGGGCGGGCAGCAGCGAGGGCGCCGTACGGATGCCGACGACGACACCGCCGGTCAGCGCGCCCACGAACAGTCCGTACAGCACCGGGCCGCCGCCCAGGTCCTTGGCGTGCAGCACGGCCACGGCGACGGCGGCGGACACCGCGGCGGCGACGGCCGCGCAGGCCAGCACCAGCAGCGGCAGCACGCCGGTGCGGCCCTTGTCGGCGCCGGCGGTGGTCTTCGGGCGGCGCAGCCCCTCGAGCGGCGACCGCGCGCGGGGGGTGCGCGTGCCGGGCAGCTCCAGGAAGGTCAGCACGGACAGGGAGGCGGCGAACAGCCCTGCCGCCACGTAGGAGGCGAGGGCCGCCTGGTGCTGGGCGAACCAGTCGATGCCGACGCCCAGCAGGTTGTTGAACAGGGACGCGACGACGAGGGCGACGGCCGCGAGCGGGATCGAGACGAAGCCGGTGCGCAGCGACAGGCGGCGCAGGGCGTCCATGTGGTCGGGCAGCGGCCGGACCGTCGCGCCTTCCGGCGGCGGGGGCGGCAGCAGCGCGGGGGCCGCGCTCTCGCGGCACACCGTCCACAACCGCTCGGCAACTCCCGTCACGAAGGCCGTGACGAGGAGGACGGCCAGCGCGTCCTCGGGCATCCAGTCGATCCACAGCGGGGCGACGATGAGCAGCGCCGCGCGCAGTCCGTCCGCGCCCACCATGGTCCAGCGGCGGTCCAGCGGGCCGTCCTGGGAGGTGAGCGCGGTGAGCGGGCCGAGGAGCACGGCGCCGAACAGGAGCGTCGCCAGGATGCGCACCCCGAAAACGGTCGCCACTGCGAACGCCACGCCGCGGTAGCCGCCCCCGAACGAGCCCTCGGCGATGGCCGCTTGGAGAGCGAGGACGACCAGCACGAGAAGGGCGAGGGTGTCGCCCACGCCGCCCACGAGCTGTGCGCTCCACAACCGCTTCAACTGCGGACGTCGCAGCAGGGCGCGGACGGCACGCTCGCGGGAGTCCGCGACCAGGGCGTCGTCGGGGGCCGGCTGAGAGGCCGTTGGATGCTCGGCTCGCGTCATGCATTCAGCCTATCGGGAGCCACCGACACCCTGGGATGCCCGGCCTGGCATGCGCACGCCCCGACACCGAAGTGTTGCCGGGGCGTTCGCTTTCCGAACCCTGGGCGAAGATCCGGACCTTGGCGGTCCGGATACCGGACGGTTCCCGGACGGACCCCGAGCGATTTCCGCGCGGATCCCGGACGGGCCCTGAACGGGCCTCAGTCCTCCGCCGGCTCCGAGGCGGTCGCCGTCTTGGCGGCCGTCTTCTTCGCGGTGGTGGTCTTCTTCGCCGTCGTCTTCTTCGCGGTCGTGGTCTTCTTCGCCGCGGTCTTCTTGGCCGCAGTCGTCTTCTTCGCCGGAGCCTTCTTGGCCGCCTTCTTCGCGGTCTTCTTCGCCGGCGCCTTCGCGCGCTTCTCGGCGAGCAGCTCGAAGCCGCGCTCCGGGGTGATCGTCTCGACGCTGTCGCCGGAGCGCAGGGTCGCGTTGGTCTCCCCGTCGGTGACGTACGGCCCGAAGCGGCCGTCCTTGACGACGACCGGCTTCTCGCTCACCGGGTCGGTGCCCAGCTCCTTCAGCGGCGGCTTGGCGGCCGCCCGGCCACGCTGCTTCGGCTGGGCGTAGATCGCCAGCGCCTCCTCCAGCGTGATCGTGAAGAGCTGCTCCTCGGACTGGAGCGAGCGCGAGTCCGTCCCCTTCTTCAGGTACGGGCCGTAGCGGCCGTTCTGCGCGGTGATCTCCTGGCCCTCGGCGTCGGTGCCGACGACACGCGGCAGCGACATGAGCTTCAGGGCGTCGTCGAGGGTCACCGTGTCCAGGGACATCGACTTGAACAGGGACGCCGTGCGCGGCTTGACCGCGTTCTTGCCCGTCTTCGGGGTGCCCTCGGGGAGGATCTCCGTCACGTACGGGCCGTAGCGGCCGTCCTTGGCGACGATCGTGTGGCCGGTGGCCGGGTCCGTGCCCAGCTCGTAGTCGCCGCTCGGCTTGGCGAGCAGCTCCTCGGCGAGGTCGACGGTCAGCTCGTCCGGCGCCAGGTCGTCCGGGATGTCGGCGCGCTGGTGCTGCTCGGTGTCCTTCTCGCCGCGCTCGATGTACGGCCCGTAGCGGCCGACCCGCAGCACGATGTCGTTGCCCACGGGGAACGACGACACCTCGCGCGCGTCGATCGCGCCCAGGTCGGTCACCAGCTCCTTGAGGCCGCCGAGGTGGTCCCCGTCGCCGTTGCCGGCGTCGGCGGCGCTGCCGTTGGTCGCGCCCTCGCCGAAGTAGAAGCGCCTGAGCCACGGCACGGCCTGTGCCTCACCGCGGGCGATGCGGTCGAGGTCGTCCTCCATCTTGGCGGTGAAGTCGTAGTCGACGAGCCGCCCGAAGTGCTTCTCCAGGAGGTTGACCACGGCGAAGGACAGGAAGGACGGCACCAGGGCCGTGCCCTTCTTGAACACGTAGCCGCGGTCCAGGATCGTGCCGATGATCGACGCGTACGTCGACGGGCGGCCGATCTCGCGCTCTTCCAGCTCCTTGACCAGGGAGGCCTCGGTGTAGCGGGCCGGGGGCTTCGTGGCGTGCCCGTCGACCGTGATCTCCTCGGCGCTCAGGGCGTCGCCCTCGGAGACCTGGGGCAGGCGGCGCTCGCGGTCGTCGAGCTCGGCATTCGGGTCGTCGGCGCCTTCGACGTACGCCTTGAGGAAGCCGTGGAAGGTGATCGTCTTGCCGGACGCGCTGAACTCGACGTCCCGGCCGTCGGCCGCCGTGCCGCCGATCTTCACCGTGACGCTGTTGCCGGTCGCGTCCTTCATCTGGGAGGCGACGGTCCGCTTCCAGATCAGCTCGTACAGCTTGAACTGGTCGCCGGTCAGTCCGGTCTCGGCGGGAGTACGGAAACGATCACCCGAGGGCCGGATCGCCTCGTGGGCCTCCTGCGCGTTCTTGACCTTCCCGGCGTACGTCCTCGGCTGCGGCGGCAGATAGTCGGCGCCGTACAGCTGCGTGACCTGGGCGCGGGCAGCGGCGACCGCTGTGTCGCTCAGGGTCGTGGAGTCCGTACGCATGTAGGTGATGTAGCCGTTCTCGTACAGCTTCTGCGCGATCTGCATCGTCGCCTTCGCGCCGAAGCCGAGCTTGCGGCTGGCCTCCTGCTGCAGCGTCGTCGTACGGAACGGGGCGTACGGCGAGCGGCGGTACGGCTTGGACTCTACGGACCGGACCGCGAAGCTCGTGTTCTCCAGGGCGGCGGCCAGGGCGCGGGCGTTCGCCTCGTCGAGGTGGAGGGTGTTCGCGCTCTTCAGTTGTCCCAGGGAGTCGAAGTCGCGGCCCTGCGCGACCCGCCTGCCGTCGACGGTCTGCAGGCGCGCGACCAGCGACGACGGGTCCGACTGGTCTCCCGCGCGACCGGTCGCGAAGGTGCCCGTCAGGTCCCAGTACTCAGCCGAACGAAAGGCGATGCGCTCGCGTTCCCGCTCCACGACGAGCCGGGTGGCGACCGACTGGACACGGCCCGCGGACAGCCGAGGCATGACCTTCTTCCACAGGACCGGCGAGACCTCGTAGCCGTAGAGACGGTCGAGGATGCGGCGGGTCTCCTGGGCGTCGACGAGCTTCTGGTTGAGCTGGCGCGGGTTGGCCACGGCGGCCTGGATCGCGGCCTTGGTGATCTCGTGGAAGACCATCCGCTTGACCGGGACCTTGGGCTTGAGCACCTCCTGGAGGTGCCAGGCGATGGCCTCGCCCTCGCGGTCCTCATCGGTGGCCAGGAAGAGCTCGTCGGAGTCCTTCAGCAGGTCCTTGAGCTTCTTGACCTGTGCCTTCTTATCGGCGTTGACCACATAGATCGGCTGGAAGTCGTGTTCGACGTCCACACCGAGTCGACGGACCTCGCCGGTGTACTTCTCGGGCACCTCGGCAGCGCCGTTGGGAAGGTCGCGGATGTGCCCGACGCTCGCCTCGACTACGTAGCCGGGGCCCAGGTAGCCCTTGATCGTCTTCGCCTTGGCAGGCGACTCGACGATGACGAGTCGGCGGCCGCCCTGTGCGGTCTCGCTGGTCGGGGACAACTTCGCTCTTCTCTCCGGTCGACGCTGGGGCCTCCCCAGGGTTCGTCTCCCGGGGTCGGGTCGTGGTGACGCTGCGGAGTGTGACGGTACATCCCGCCCCCGTGTCAAACGGGAAAAGCCCGCAACGGCCACTCGAACGGTAACCCGACTACCACCATTCCTGCCGCCCGGAGTACCTGGAGCAAGCCCGGCCCTATGCGGAGGGCAACCTCTCAGTTACCCACAGGCGCGTCGCCGACACGGGCTTCAGAGGCGGGTGAAGCACCAGGTTCCGACCGCCAGGGCGAGCACCGCGACCACGCTCGCGAGGGCCGCCGACGCGACGGGGCTCACGCCCTGGGCGACGGGCTGGTGCTGGCGCACGCGTGTCACGGTCCATGCCAGCAGTGCGCCTCCGAACAGGGAGAACACCACTCCCGCGAAGATCGCCGGTTCGCTCTCCATGGCTCGCCGCGCCCCTTTTCTCCCGTCCGCGTCTGTCCAGCCACCGGAGGCTGACACGCGTGGGCGGCGGGCAGGCGAACCGCAGGTGAACGCCGGGGCGACACGGCCTCGGATCGGGGACGTCCGGCCCCTCACGGACCGTTTTGGACGAGGTGTTCAAATCGACTCGAAATTTATTGGCGCGCTTCCTCGACGAGGGCCGTGAGGGGTGGGCATGGGGCGCGGGGTATGAGGAGTGGCAGGTGGGGCATCCACTCGGCAGGCCCCCCTGTCGAGTCCCTCAGCGGACCGGCTCCAGGAACCCCTGCTCGACGAGCAGCCGGATCTGCGCCGGAGTGCGGTCGCGCAGCAGCACCGGGTCCTCGCCGATCAGCTGGGCGATGGCGTCGAGGATGCGGCCGGCGCTCATCGTGCCGTCGCACACGCCCGCGAAGCCCGCGCCCACCGTGTCCACGCGGGTGGCCCGGCGCATGCCGCGGTTCTGGCGCAGCACGACATGCTCGGGGTCTTCCGCGCCGGGCAGTCCGACCTGTTCCTGCACGACCTCGGCGCCGAGCCGGAAGTGTTCTTCGAGCAGCGCGGCGTCGTCGTGGTCGCGCAGGTAGTCGAGCCGGTCGAAGTGGGCCCGGATGGTGTCCCCGAGCGGCTGCTCGACCGGATGCGGCCACTCCTCCACCGTGACGGAGGGCACGGCGGCGCCCGACCTGCGCAGGGTGATCCAGCCGAAGCCGACGGCCCTCACCTTGCGCGCCTCGAACTCGTCGAGCCAGGCGTCGTACCGCGCCTGGTACTCCGCCACGTCCTCGCGGTGGTCGCCCGCGTCCCGCAGCCACAGCTCGGCGTACTGGTTGACGTCCTGCACCTCGCGCTGCACGATCCACGCGTCACAGCCCCGAGGCACCCATGACCTGAGCCGCTCCTGCCAGTCCTCCCCTTCCACGTGCTGCCAGTTGGCGAGGAACTGCGCGAACCCGCCCTCGCTCAGCCGCTCCCCTGCCTCCTGAACGAGCATGCGGCACAGATCGTCCCCGCCCATCCCGCCGTCACGGTAGGTGAGCCGGGCGCCGGGAGAGATCACGAACGGCGGGTTCGAGACGATCAGGTCGTACTTCTCGTCGTCCCGCACCGGTTCGAAGAGGGAGCCCTCGCGCAGCTCGGCGGCCGGGGTGCCGGACAGTGCCAGCGTGAGGGCGGTGATGTGCAGCGAGCGCGGGTTGAGGTCGGTGGCCGTCACGCGCGTGGCGTGCTGCGCGGCGTGCAGCGCCTGGATGCCGGAGCCGGTGCCGAGGTCGAGCGCGGCGGCGACGGGCGTACGGACCGTGATGCCGGCGAGTGTCATGGAGGCGCCGCCGACTCCCAGGACGACTCCCTCGTCACGCCGGCCGATCCCGCCGGCGCCACCGACCGCGCAGCCCAGGTCCGACACGATGAACCAGTCCTCGCCGCCGGGCCCGCCGTACGGCCGTACGTCCACGGTGGCGGCGAGCTCGTCGCCGCCGACGCGTGTCATCCAGCCGCTCTCCAGGCACGCGTCGACGGGCAGAACGTCCGCCACGCGCGCGTGCGGCACGGGCTGCTGGAGAAGGAACAGCCGGACGAGCAACTCCAGCGGCGTGTCCCCGCGGGTCGCACGGAGCGCGGGCACGGTCTCACTCCGGGCCAGGGCCGCGTACGCGGGGGCGCCGAGCAGTTCGAGCAGCCCGTCGGCGGTGAACGAGGCTCCGAGCAGGGCGTCCCGGAGCCGGGCGGCGACATCGAGGCGGCCGGAGGAGGGCAGCGGGGACAGGGGTGACTGGCTGGAGTTACTCACGCCCCCATTGTGGCCGCCGACACCGGTATCGCACGCGCCCGTGCCGGGTATCGGGCGCGGCTCAGCGGGCCGGCCCGGCAGTCGTATCGGGCGCGGCTCACCGGACCGGCCCGGCAGTCACTGCCGGCTCAGCAGTCCCGCCGGCCCCGAAAACGCTCCTCGCTCAGCTCTGGGTCGCCGGCGCCGTGGCCGCCTTGCAGCTGGTCTGCCGGGCCATCGCCTGGCCGACCTCGCCCTCCTCCAGGGTCCGGAGCGCGTCGTTCCCGCTCTTGCCCAGCTTGTCGAGCTCGGTGGCGATGTCCTTGAGGCCGTCCGCGAACTTGCCTTGGTCCTTGGTGTCGAGCGCGTCGACCTGCTTCTTCAGGGAGGCGTACGAGGAGGAGATCGCGTTGAGCTCCTTGACGGCGTCCTGCTGCTTCTTCTCGCCGTTCTCGACGTCCGGCGCCCCGGCCTTGGTCACCGCGGCCCCGATGGCCTTGTAGGCGTCGGACATGTCTTGGAAGGCCTTTGCGTCGGTCTTCTGGACCTCCTCCGGCTTGCTGCTGTCCGAGGTTTCCTTCTGGATCGAGGCATTGGCCGACTCGATCTTCTTGGCCTGCGGCTGTACGGCGTCGCAGACCTGCTTGGCCCAGGAGTCCAGCTTCTCGTTGTCGTCGCCGCCGCATCCCGACAGCGCCAGTACCAGTACCGCACCGCCGGACAGTGCGGCCGCGAGCTTCTTGTTCACCGGTTTGGTCCCTTCCATGGCTCTCGGCCCCGGAACATACACGCCAGATGCACGGCAACCGCACGCCGAACGTCTATTAAGACCTTTTTGTAACCTTTTGCACCAAGCGAGAGAAGCCTCACGGCATGGTGGTGTCCACGCACAGAGCGGGCGGGCGACGCGTCAACGCGCGCCGCCCGCCCGCACCTTGAGCTGGGACTTGGACGACCTCCCTACGAAACGACCGCCGGGTCCGCCGACTTGGGCTCCCGTTCGGCGTTGTCTTCGTCACCTACGGCGATGCCGCGCCGCTTTGACACGTACACCGCGCCGACGATGACGACGAACGCGAGGGCCGCGATCAGGATCCGCACTCCGAGGCTCTGGTCCGGGCCGTAGGAGAACTTGATCACCGCGGGCGCGATGAGCAGCGACACCAGGTTCATGACCTTCAGCAGCGGGTTGATCGCGGGGCCGGCGGTGTCCTTGAAGGGGTCGCCGACGGTGTCACCGATCACGGTCGCCGCGTGGGCCTCACTGCCCTTGCCTCCGTGGTGGCCGTCCTCGACGAGCTTCTTGGCGTTGTCCCAGGCGCCACCGGAGTTGGCCAGGAACACCGCCATCAGCGTGCCCGCGCCGATCGCGCCCGCCAGGAACGCGCCCAGCGGCCCGACACCGAGGGTGAACCCGATGAAGACGGGCGCCAGCACGGCGAGCAGGCCGGGTGTGGCGAGCTCGCGCAGGGCGTCCCTGGTGCAGATGTCGACGACCTTTCCGTACTCCGGTTTCTCGCTGTAGTCCATGATCCCGGGCTTCTCGCGGAACTGCCGCCGCACCTCGAAGACCACGGAACCCGCCGATCGCGACACGGCGTTGATCGCCAGCCCCGAGAAGAGGAAGACGACCGCCGCGCCCGCGACGAGACCCACGAGGTTGTTGGGCTGCGAGATGTCCATCATCAGGCTCATCGGCGCGCCGGCCCCGGACAACTGCTCGCCCACGTCCCGCGCGCCGGTGATGATCGCGTCGCGGTACGAACCGAACAGCGCCGCTGCCGCGAGCACGGCCGTGGCGATCGCGATGCCCTTGGTGATCGCCTTGGTGGTGTTGCCGACCGCGTCCAGGTCGGTGAGCACCTGCGCGCCCGCGCCCTCGACGTCGCCGGACATCTCCGCGATGCCCTGCGCGTTGTCGGAGACGGGTCCGAAGGTGTCCATCGCGACGATCACACCGACCGTGGTGAGCAGGCCGGTGCCGGCCAGCGCCACCGCGAACAGCGCCAGCGTGATCGACGTACCGCCGAGCAGGAACGCCCCGTAGACGCCGAGGCCGATCAACAGGGCGGTGTAGACGGCGGATTCGAGACCCACGGAGATACCGGCGAGGACGACGGTGGCCGGGCCGGTGAGCGAGGTCTTGCCGATGTCCCGGACGGGACGCCGGGTGGTCTCGGTGAAGTAGCCGGTCAGTTGCTGGATCAGCGCGGCGAGCACGATGCCGATGGCCACCGCGACGAGCGCGAGGATCCGCGGATCGCCGTCCTTGCCGGTGATCGCCGCGTCCGTCACGCCGTCGAGGTCCGAGTACTTCCCGGGCAGGTAGACGAAGACGGCCACGGCCACCAGCACGAGCGAGATCACCGCGGAGATGAAGAACCCGCGGTTGATGGCGCTCATGCCGCTGCGGTCGGCCCGCCTCGGCGCCACCGCGAAGATGCCGATCATCGCGGTGATCACACCGATCGCCGGCACGAGCAGCGGGAAGCCGAGACCGGCGTCACCGAAGGCCGCCGAGCCCAGGATCAGCGCGGCGACCAGGGTCACGGCGTACGACTCGAAGAGGTCGGCCGCCATGCCCGCGCAGTCGCCGACGTTGTCGCCCACGTTGTCGGCGATGGTCGCGGCATTGCGCGGGTCGTCCTCCGGAATGCCCTGTTCGACCTTGCCGACCAGGTCGGCGCCGACGTCGGCGGCCTTGGTGAAGATGCCACCCCCGACACGCATGAACATCGCGATCAGCGCGGCCCCGAGGCCGAAGCCCTCGAGCACCTTCGGCGCGTCGGCCGCGTACACCAGCACCACGCAGGAGGCGCCCAGCAGGCCGAGACCCACCGTGAACATGCCGACGACGCCGCCCGTGCGAAATGCGATCTTCATCGCTTTGTGCGAGACGGTGGTGAGATCTTTTTCCGGCTCTCCTGCCGCCGGTGTCGCTTCACGCGCCGCCGCCGCGACACGCACATTACTGCGCACGGCGAGCCACATGCCGATATAGCCGGTGGCCGCCGAGAACGCCGCTCCGATCAGGAAGAACACCGACCGACCGGCACGCTGATTCCAGTCGTCCGCGGGCAGCAGCATGAGCAGGAAGAACACGACCACGGCGAATACGCCGAGCGTGCGCAGCTGGCGTGCCAGATAGGCGTTCGCGCCTTCCTGGATCGCCACCGCGATCTTCTTCATGCTGTCGGTGCCCTCGCCGGCCGCGAGTACCTGGCGTACCAGGACGCCCGCGACCACGAGCGCCGCCAGCGCGACGACCGCGATGACCACGACGAGAACGCGGTTGCCATCGGTCAGTACGGCGGCTGCGAGGTCTGTGGGATGGCCCGACTGTGGTGAGTTGAAAAGCCCCGCCATTCGTCCTCCTTGACGCTTGGGCTGAGCTCAAGATGTGGACGGGATTGTAGGTACCGGAACCTGATCAAAACAGAGCGCGATAAGCGGAATTGGCCTTCTGAGGTAATGCCCTGAAAGCATTCTCGGACTGCCGTGGAGCATGTGAATGATCGTGAACGAATTCACGCGATGAACGGCACAGGAACTACTGTAAAGGCGAGCACTGACACCCGCACATGACGAAGGGCCCCACGGGTGGGGCCCTTCGTCAAAAACGGTGTGCGCGGTGGCCGGTCAGGCCAGGATGGTCGGCGGCGGTGTGGTCGGCCAGGTCATCTTGATCGACCCGCCGTGCTCCCCCGCGCTGACCTCGACGTCGTCGACGAGTCCGCTGATGACCGCGAGGCCCATCTCGTCCTCTTCGGCCTCACCGTCGGGGTCGCCGGGTCCGGCGCCGGGCGCGCGCTCGCCGGGGACCGCGTGCGGGGCCTCGTCTCCGACCTCGATGGAGAACTGTTTCTCCTCCTCGATCAGCAGCACCTTCACCGGTGCCGAGATCCCGCCGGTCTGGTGCAGTCCGACGGCCCGCGTGCAGGCCTCGCCGACGGCGAGCCTGACCTCGTCGAGGACGGCCTCGTCCACTCCGGCCCTGCGCGCCACCGCGGCCGCCACCAGCCGGGCGGTCCTGACGTGCTCGGGCAGCGCGCTGAAGCGGAGCTCAACGGTGGCCATGCATCCCCCTCGCAACTACGGGCGTGCTGTCGAGAGGCGCCGGGCCGCCGAAAGCCCGGGCCCCCTCGGTCTTCACTTCTGCCGAACTCTTGCCGCAACTTCGGCCGGCCCGGGCACGAGGCCCGGGTCCGGTGGTCAGTCGGTCGCCGCCACCGCCTCCTCGACCGAGGTGTGAATGGGGAACACCTTGGTGAGGCCGGTGATACGGAAGATCTTCAGAATGCGCTCCTGGTTGCAGACCAGGCGCAGGGAGCCCTCATGGGCCCGCACACGCTTCAGGCCGCCGACCAGCACGCCGAGTCCGGTGGAGTCGAGGAAGTCCACGCCCTCCATGTCGACGACAAGGTGGAAACTGCCGTCGTTCACCAGCTCGACCAACTGCTCGCGCAGCTTGGGCGCGGTATATACGTCGATTTCGCCACCGACCCTGACGATCGTGCGATCGCCCATGGTCTCGGTCGACAGGGACAGGTCCACGGATCCTCCAGCACCTTGCTATCGAGCGGTCGCCCTTGGGGCACCTCGGCTTCGTCCCTTGGACGGTTCGCCAGCCGCGATGGCATTCAATCACTTACGGGCAGGCGTGCACGACGCCTTGGCTCCATTGTCCGTCACGCCAGTGACACACTCGGTGCCGATGGCCAAGAATCACCGATCCGATCGAACCCCGACGGACCCCGCCTCCCGACCCGCGCCGGGCGCGGTCCTGGACCGGCTCGCGTCCGGTCCGAGCAGGGCTTCGCGCATTACTCATACGGAGCACTTGCCCCCGCGCGAGGGTCGGCATGCCGTCTGGCCGGACCGGATCCGCGCGGAGGTCGTGGCGGCCGTGCAAGCCGCGGGCATCGAGCATCCCTGGGCCCACCAGGCGCGCGCGGCGGAGCACGCGCTGGACGGCGAATCGGTCGTCGTCGCCACCGGCACCGCCTCCGGCAAGTCCCTGGCCTACCTCGTACCGGTCCTGTCCACCCTCCTGGACGGCGCCGAGGCCCCGAACGGCCGCGGCGCGACCGCCCTCTACCTGGCCCCCACCAAGGCTCTTGCGGCGGATCAGTGCCGCTCCGTGAAGGAACTTTCACATCCGTTGGGCCATTCGGTACGCACGGCCGTCTACGACGGCGACACTCCGTTCGAGGAACGCGAGTGGATCCGCCAGTACGCCAACTACGTCCTCACCAACCCGGACATGCTGCACCGCGGCATCCTGCCGTCCCACCCCCGCTGGTCCTCCTTCCTGAAGTCGCTGAAGTACGTCGTCGTCGACGAGTGCCACACCTACCGCGGCGTCTTCGGCTCGCACGTGGCCCAGGTGCTGCGCCGCCTGCGCCGCCTGTGCGCCCGCTACGGCGCCTCACCCGTGTTCCTGCTGGCCTCCGCCACCGCCGCCGAACCCGCGGTGGCCGCCCGTCGCCTCACCGGTCTGCCGGTAGTGGAGGTCGCCGACGACGCCTCCCCACGCGGTGAACTGGTGTTCGCCCTCTGGGAACCGCCGCTGACCGAGCTGCACGGCGAGAAGGGCGCCCCCGTCCGCCGCACGGCCACCGCCGAGGCCGCCGACCTGCTCACCGACCTCACCGTGCAGGGCGTGCGCTCGGTCGCCTTCGTACGGTCCCGGCGCGGCGCCGAACTGATCTCCGTCATCTCCCAGGAGCGACTGGCCGAGGTCGACCGGTCGCTGGCCCGGCGTGTCGCGGCGTACCGGGGCGGCTATCTCCCGGAGGAGCGCCGCGCACTCGAACGCGCCCTCCATTCGGGTGAACTGCTGGGCCTCGCCGCGACGAACGCCCTCGAACTCGGCATCGACATCTCCGGCCTGGACGCGGTCGTCATCGCCGGTTACCCGGGCACACGCGCCTCCCTGTGGCAGCAGGCGGGCCGGGCCGGACGGTCCGGGCAGGGGGCGCTGGCCGTCCTGGTCGCGCGTGACGACCCGCTGGACACCTTCCTCGTCCACCACCCGGAGGCCCTGTTCGACCAGCCCGTCGAGTCGACGGTCCTCGACCCGGACAACCCCTACGTGCTGGCCCCGCACCTGTGTGCGGCCGCCGAGGAACTGCCTCTGACGGAGGAGGACCTCGACCTGTTCGGCCCGGCCTGCGAGGACCTCCTCCCCCAGCTCGAGGCCGCCAAGTTGCTGCGCCGCCGCACCAAGGCCTGGCACTGGACGCGCCGCGAGCGGGCCGCCGACCTGACCGACATCCGCGGTGAGGGCGGGCGCCCGATCCAGGTCGTCGAGACCGGCACGGGCCGGCTGCTCGGCACGGTCGACGCGGGCGCCGCGCACTCGACCGTCCACGAGGGGGCCGTCCACCTCCACCAGGGCCGCACGTACCTGGTGCGGTCGCTGGACCTGGAGGACTCCGTCGCCCTCGTCGAGGAGGCCGCCCCGTCCTACTCCACGGTCGCCCGCGACACGACGTCGATCTCCGTGCTGGAGACGGACGTCGAGATCCCCTGGGGCGACGGCCGCCTGTGCTACGGCTCCGTCGAGGTCACCAACCAGGTCGTCTCCTTCCTCCGCAGACGGCTCATGACCGGTGAGGTGCTGGGCGAGACGAAACTCGACCTCCCTCCTCGGACGCTGCGCACCCGGGCCGTGTGGTGGACCGTCACCGAGGACCAGCTCGACCGCGCCCGGATCAACCCGGAGATCCTCGGCGGCTCCCTGCACGCCGCCGAACACGCGTCGATCGGCCTGCTGCCCCTCTTCGCGACCTGCGACCGCTGGGACATCGGCGGCGTGTCGATCCCTCTCCATCCCGACACGCTCCTGCCCACGGTCTTCGTCTACGACGGCCATCCCGGCGGCGCGGGCTTCGCGGAGCGCGCCTTCCACACCGCCCGCACCTGGCTGACCGCCACCCGCCAGGCCATCGCCTCCTGCGAGTGCGACGCCGGCTGCCCGTCCTGCATCCAGTCCCCCAAGTGCGGCAACGGCAATGATCCGCTGCACAAGAGGGGGGCTGTGCGACTGCTCACGGTGCTGCTGGAGGGGGCTCCCGAGGAGAAGGAGGCCGAGGAGCAGCCGCCGGGAGGACCAGGAGAGGCGCCCGAGCACCCGCCCGCGCCCTGAGCCACCGGGAGGCCCAGGAGGGACGCCCGAGCATCCGCCCACGCCCTGACGATCCCCACCGGCGGGAGACCAGGGAAGCCACCGGGAGGTCCGGGATGAACGCCCCAGCACCTACCCGGGCCCTGCCCCCGCCGACCGGAGACCCAAGGGAGCCACCGGAGGCCCAGCCCGCGCCCTGACCTCCGCCGTGAACGGCCCCCGGCCCGATGCCGCCGTCACGTCCGAGATCTCCCCGACGACCTCGCACCGGACCAGCCGGGCGCCCTGCGCCCGGGCCACCCGGCCGGCCCGGGCACAGGCCGCCGTACCGCCCTCGGCCCAGTGGTCCGCCGCCGCGAGCGCCGCGAGATCCGCACCGCCCGCTGCCCGGTGCCGGATCACGACGGCCTGCCCCAACGCGAGGACGACGCCGAACACCACGCACAGGACGGCGATCGCCCCGACACTCCAGACGGTGGCGGACCCCTGGTCCGAGGCGGCACCTCGTATCGGCCGACGCTCCCCGTCCCGGCGCCTCGGGCCCCGGCCTCGCACCTCCGCCACCCCTCTCACGTGCCCACCCCCACCGTCTCCTCCACCGACGCCACGGCCTCCTCCCGTACGGCGAAGGACAGGCCGCGCAGCACCGGCGGCTCGGCCACGACGACCACCCGGACGTGTTCCGCGCCCCGGTCGACGGTCACCTTCGCGCCGGGCGGTGCCGCCTCGCGGGTCACTCGCACGACCGCGTCGGGCGGGTCCTGGCGGGCCGCCGCGCGGGCGCCCGTCCGGGCCGCGTCCACGCACTGGATCTGGGCGGCCACGACCAGCAGTCCCCACACCAGCGCCATCGCGAACATCACCAGCACGGGCAGCACCACGGCCGACTCCGCCGTGACGAACCCCCGGTCCGCGCCCCGCTCACATCCGCGCATTGAGGGCCTCCTTCACGATGTTCTGGAGCTCCGCGCTGACCGCGCCGCTCGTGATGACCTTGTAGAGCACCACCGCGAACGCCACCGCCGCGACGATTCCCATCGCGTACTCGGAGGTGACCATCCCCGCGTCCCTCCGCGCCGCACGCACTCCGCACACCAGGGCACGCAGCCGTGCCCGTACCGCCTGATACATCTCAACCCCCGTGGGAAAGAGTCCGAACTTCTGTTGGTTATCGCTGACTTGTTCCGCCGATCCAGGTCTTCGCCTCAGCCGCCACCCCCTCCGAGCACCCCGCCCGCGAGCCCGATCACCACGGGCAGCACGCCGACCGCGATGAACGCGGGCAGGAAGCACAGCCCGACCGGCGCGCTGACCATGACCCCCGCTCGGCGTGCCCTGGCCGTCGCGGCGCGGCCCCAGTCGGCCCGGGCCTCGGCTGCGAGCCGTGCGACCGGCGTGGCGGCGGGCAGTCCGGACACATCGGCCCGTTCGAGCAGCCGGGCCAGGCCTCCGGCGCCCGGGAGGGCGGCCAACCTCCGCCAGGCGGCGCCCGGTTCACCGCCCAGCCGTACCTCCGCCGCACCCTGGGCGAGGGCGTCGCCCACCGGGCCGCCCAGGGCCTCTCCCACCGCCTGCGCGGCGATCACCGGGCCGGCGCCCGCGGCGATGCAGGCCGCCAGCAGGTCGGCGGCCAGGGGCAGTTGCCGCGCCGCCTCGGCGAGGTCGGATGCCCGAGGGTCCGTACCGGCCGCCTCCTGCCGCAGCCGCCACCGCCATGTTCCGACCGCGCCGGCCAGTCCGACGGCGGCACCGACCGGGCCGCCGATCAGCGCCCACCCGGCGCACGCCACGCCCACGGGGGCCAGCCATCTGCGCGCGGCCCGGCTCGGGGCGAGGCGCGGGGCCACAGCGGTCGCTTCGCGGGGCGACAACTCGGCCAGCCGGCGCCGTATCCTCCGGCGGTGCCGCGCCTCCTTCAGCCGGCGCACCGACCACCAGAGGGCCAGCACAATCCCCACCGTCACCCCCAGCCTGTGGACAACTTCTCCGCTCATGCCGCCGCCTCCGCGCCCCGAACGATCCGCAGGACCCACCACAGCCCCAGGCCCTCCAGCACACCGCCCGCCACCAGACAGCCCAGGCCCGCCGTGGTGTGCAGCAGGACATGGAGGGGGTCGGCGCCGAGGGCGGTGCCGATGAGGAGCCCCAGGGCCGGCAGCCCGGCGAGCAGCACCGCCGTGGCCCGGGCGCCCGCCAACTGGGCGCGCAGATCTGACCGTTGGTCCCGTTCGGCGCGCAGGGCGGCGGCGAGCCGGTCGAGTCCGGCCGCGAGCCCCGCGCCCTGGTCCACGGCCACCCGCCAGCACGCCGCGAGTCCCCGCAGCCCCTCGGCGCCCGGCTGTCTGGCGGCGGTCGCGAGCGCGTCCGGCACGTCGCCGCCGAACCGTGCCGCCGCCAGCACCGTCGCCTGTGCGTCCGCGAGTCCGCCGCAGTCCCGCGCGGCCCGCAGCAGCGCCTCTCCCGGCTGGCGTCCGGCCCGCACCTCCCCTGCGAGCGCCCCGCACAACGCGATCACCGCGTCGGCCCGCCGCTCCCGGTCCCGCCGCACCTGGCCGGCCAGCCGGACCCGTCGCAGCAGCGGCACGCCGGCCGCTCCCAGGACGACCGGCAGCACCGACGCCCCGAGCAGCGCCAGCACCAGCCCGGCCACCGGCGCCCACCACTCGGCCCGCAGCCGCCCGCGGACCCGCGGCAGCCAACCGGCCATCCGCCGCCACCCCGGCGGCCCGCTCCCGACGGTCCCGCCGCCCGCGAGCAGCAACCGCGCCCGCCGTGCCGTCGTATGACGCTCACCCAGCAGCCAGACCGCCGCCCCCATGAACGCCACGGCCACGCCCATGGACATCTCAGCCGCCCCCGTCATGACTCGCCCCCTCCACCGCGGCCGCACCCGGCCCGCTCTCGCTTCCCACACCCCGAAGCAGCCCCCGCAGCCGCTCCCACCCCCGCTCCCGCACGAAGGCCTCCGCTCCCCACCGCAGCGCCGGCACCGTCCGCACCAGCCCCGAAGAGTCCCGCTCCAGCACATGCACCTCCGCGATCCGCCGCCGCCCGCTCCGGTCGCGTACGAGGTGCAGCACCACGGAGAGGGCGGCCGCCACCTGGCTGTGCAGCGCGGCCCGGTCGAGCCCGGCGGCCGTACCGAGCGCCTCCAGCCGGGCCGGTACATCGGCGGCGGCATTGGCGTGCACGGTTCCGCAGCCGCCCTCGTGGCCGGTGTTCAACGCGGCCAGCAGATGCACCACTTCGGGCCCGCGCACCTCTCCCACGACCAGCCGGTCGGGCCGCATCCGCAGCGCCTGTCGGACCAGGTCCTCCAGGGTGACGAGGCCCGCGCCCTCCTGGTTGGCGGGTCTGGTCTCCAGCCGCACGACGTGCGGATGGTCCGGCCGCAGTTCCGCCGAGTCCTCGGCGAGGACGATCCGCTCGTCCGGCCCCACCAGCCCCAGAAGGGCGCTCAGCAGCGTCGTCTTGCCGCTGCCCGTGCCGCCGCTGACGAGGAAGGACAGCCGTGCGTCGAGCAGGGCGCGCAGCACGCGGTCCCCGCCCGGCGGCACCGTGCCCGCCGCGATCAGCTCGCCGAGCGTGAAGGCACGCGGCCGTACGACGCGCAGCGACAGGCAGGCGCAACCCACGGCGACCGGCGGCAGCACCGCGTGCAGCCGGGTCCCGTCGGGCAGCCGGGCGTCTGCCCAGGGCCGGGCGTCGTCCAGCCTGCGCCCGGCCACGGCGGCGAGGCGCTGGGCGAGCCGTCGCACCGCGGCCGCGTCCGCGAAGCGCACCGAGGTGAGCTCCAGGCCGCCGCCCCGGTCGACCCAGACCCGGTCCGGAGCCGACACCAGCACGTCGGTCACCGACGGGTCGGCGAGCAGCGGCTCCAGCGGCCCGCTGCCGACCAGCTCGGACCGCAACTGCGCGGCGGCCCCGAGGACTTCGGCGTCCCCGAGCACCCGGCCCTGCTCCCGCAGGGCCTGCGCCACGCGCGCGGGGGTCGGCTCGGCCCCGCTCTCGGCCAGCCACCGCCGCACCCCGTCGAGCAGTTCCGTGCCCTCCAGTCGGGCCAGGGTGCTCACGCCGCACCCGCCTCGACGAGCGCCCGCTCCCAGAATTCCTTGCAGAACCGGGCGAGCGGTCCGCGCGGGGCGGCCCCCGGGGGTGCGGTGCAATCGTCCGGGCGCAGCAGTTCCGGCTCGACCGGCACCTCGCCGACCAGGGGCAGTCCGAGCAGCCGGGCCACCTCCCGGTCGTCGAGCCCCGGCGGGTACGGCCCGCGGACCGCCACCCGCAGATCGCGCAGGACCATGCCGACGGCGGACGCCACCCGTCCTGCGGCCGCGACGGCACGCAGCTCGGCAGGCACGACCAGCACGCCGACATCGAGCTGGGTGAGGACCTCGGCAACGCCGTCGTCGATGCGGCGCGGCAGGTCGACCACGACCGTGCCGCCCCTGCGCCGGGCCGCGGCGAGCACCGCGCGCACCGCCTGGGGCGGGACGGCGATCCGGTCGCCGCGGTCCCAGCTGAGCACCCGCAGCGAGTGCAGCTCGGGCAGCGACTCCTCCAGAGCACCCCCGCCGACCCGCCCGCGCGAGGAGGCGAACGCGGGCCAGCGCAGCCCGTCGGCCGTCTCACCGCCGAGGAGTACGTCGAGTCCGCCACCCAGCGGATCGGCGTCCACGAGGAGTGTGCGCAGCCCCTCGCGCGCGGAGGTGACGGCGAGCGCGCACGCGAGCGTGGACGCTCCGGCCCCGCCGCGGCCGCCGATGACGCCCACGGTGAGGGCGGGCCGGCCGACACCCTCGGCCACGTCGGCGATGCGGTCGACGAGCCACTGCTCGCCATCGGGCAGCATCAGGACGTGCTCGGCGCCGATCTCGACGGCCCTCCGCCACACCCCGGAGTCGTCCTGGTCCCGGCCGACGAGGACGACTCCCCTTCTGCGCGCGGTCCCGCGCACCCGCCGCGCGGCGTCGTCGCCCACGAGGACGAGCGGCGCGGACTCCCAGCTGCCTCTGCGGGCGGGCACCCCGTGGTGCACCTCGGGTGTGGCGCCCGCCGCCGCGCACAGGCGCAGCAGGTCGTCGAGGAGTTCGGTGTCCTCGGTGAGGATCAGCGGTCCGCCCTGCCGCCCTCCGGCGGCCGGCGGCGGATCGTGTGTGACGGCTCCGGCCACGGTCTCCATCCCCCTTCGCTGCTTGACTCGCACGGCCCCTGCGGCCCCGCGATTTCCAAACGTGGGAAGAACCGGCAAGGCGGCCTCCCTTTGAACGGCCGACACAAACCGGCCAAACGCGCCCCGGCAATCGGAGCCGGGCCATGAACCCGCCGCGAGCGAGGTGCGCTGGAATCACGGTGCAGCGATCCCGGAAATCGTGTGGATCTTGGTGGATAACTGTGGACGCCTCGACGGTTGTGAATATCGCCGTCCCCCATACCGGTGACGCCCGCGGGCCCTCTGTGCGGCTTCCGCAGAGCAGTCCGATGACTACATTCGGTGACAGATCATGGACATGCCAACAATGCGGGCGAAGCGGCAACAGAGCGGCGATCCGGCCGCGCGAAGAAGGAGAAAACCCATCCGGACATGCGACGACCCCCGCCGGGGGGGAGAGCGGGGGTCGTCCCCACGGCCGACTCGGGGGGGGAGGAGTCGGGCCGGGTTAGCACGGTCGCGAACGATCCGTGACTTCCATGGTGTACCCGAGAGCCCTCTCAGGCAAACCCACGCGCCCCACCTTACGCCGAATGGGCTGCCCCTATGCTCAGGGGCGTGGAAAACCACTCGTTGCCCCGCACAGCAGCCTTCTTTGACCTGGACAAGACGGTCATTGCCAAGTCGAGCACCCTCACGTTCAGCAAGTCGTTCTACCAAGGCGGTCTGATCAACCGCAGGGCCGTCTTGCGAACTGCATATGCCCAGTTCGTCTTCCTGGCCGGCGGCGCCGACCACGAACAGATGGAGCGCATGCGCGCGTACCTGTCCGCGCTGTGCCGCGGCTGGAACGTGCAGCAGGTCAAGGAGATCGTCGCCGAGACGCTGCACGACCTGATCGACCCGATCATCTACGACGAGGCCGCCTCCCTCATCGAGGAGCACCACACCGCCGGCCGCGACGTCGTGATCGTGTCCACGTCGGGCGCGGAGGTGGTCGAGCCGATCGGCGAGCTGCTCGGCGCGGACCGCGTGGTGGCGACCCGCATGGTCGTGGGCGACGACGGCTGCTTCACCGGCGAGGTGGAGTACTACGCGTACGGCCCGACCAAGGCCGAGGCCATCCGGGAGCTGGCCGCGTCCGAGGGGTACGACCTCAGCCGCTGCTACGCCTACAGCGACTCGGCGACCGACGTGCCGATGCTGGAGTCCGTAGGTCACCCCCATGCCGTGAACCCGGACCGCGCGCTGCGCCGCGAGGCCCTCGCGCGCGGGTGGCCGATTCTGGACTTCCACCGTCCGGTCCGGCTCAAGCAGCGCATCCCCCGGTTCTCCGTACCGCCGCGTCCGGCACTCGTCGCGGTCGCCGCGATAGGCGCCGCGGCGGCCACCGCCGGCCTCGTCTGGTACGCGAACCGGCGCCGGGTGACAGTCGCTTGACCTGGGGCGACCCGAAGCCCTATTTGAACCTAAAAGTAAAGAAGTGCAGCCTGGACTTCCGCTTGCTCCCGGCCAGGAGTACAAAGGACTCAACGGCCCGCGAGACCAAGGACATCCGAGAGGATCACCTTAAGTACGCATTGGCCCCACGGACCGAGCATGAACACCGGGCACCCACGCGACGTCGACCCGTCGATTACGGGCCAGCCGCACCAGGTGACGGGCAAAGTTCCCGACCTGATGGGCATATATCGAGGACGCTTGGTACCCCGATGCTCATGCCAGCGGCGGTACGAGTTCTCGTACCGCCGCATCATCTTTTCCGGCCCGTTTCTTTTCCAGCCCGGTGATGCTGTCAGGCCGCTCCGCGCTGCAACGCCTCGCACACCGCCGTCGACTCGCGTGCCCCCAGTTCGACCGCCCTGCCGCAGTGGGCGATCCAGGCGGCCATGCCCTCCGGGGTGCCGGAGACGTACCCGTCGAAGGCTTCCAGGTAGGCCTCGCGGCCCAGCTCGGCGTGGCCCACCTCGGCCGGGCAAACCGACTTCGGGTCCAGGCCGCTGCCGATCAGGACGATGCGTTCGGCCGTGCGCGCGACCAGGCCGTTGTGGGACGTGAAGGGACGCAGCGCGAGGAGTTCGCCGTGCACGACGGCGGCCGTCACCAGCGCCGGCGCGGTGCCGCCCGCGATGATCAGTTCGGCCAGCCCCTCCAGCCGGCCATGCGCCTCGGCCGCGCTCGGCAGCGGCAGCCCGACGAGCGGCTCGTCGACCGGCTCACCCTCCTGCCGCGGTCGCCCCACCTGGTCGGCCTTGTCTGCCGCCGCCACCAGATGCAGCCGGGCCAGCACCCGCAGGGGCGACTGCCGCCAGATGGACAGCAGCTGGCCCGCCTCGGCGGTGAGCCGCAGAGCGGCGCCCACGGTGCGCGCCTCGTCGTCGCCGCTGAAGTCCGTACGCCGGCGCACCTCCTCCAGAGCCCAGTCCGCGCCGGCCAGCGCCGCCGAGCCACGGGCGCCGCGCAGGGCCGCCTCGGAGGTGATCGCGTTGCTCCGCCGCCGCATGATCCGGTGCCCGTAGACCCGGTCCACGGACTTGCGCACGGATTCCACGGAATCGGCCACCCCGGGCAGCGCCCCCAGGGCCGCGAGGGGGTCGGCGGTCGCGCCTGCTGTACTCATGAGTACGACCCTACGCACCCCGAGGGCCCCGCCCCACGGCGGAGTGGCCATCTTCACTCGGGCCGCTACCTCGCCGCCGGAGCCGCGGGCACGCCCTTCGGGGCCGGGGCGGGCCGGCCCGCGAGGAAGGACGCCCAGCCCTGCTTCGGCGCCTCGCCGACCCTCAGCGTGCGCAGCTTCTCCAGCGTCGTCGGATCCTGGGCGTCCAGCCAGTCCACGAGCTGCCGGAACGAGACACAGCGCACCTCCTCCCTGGTGCACACCGTCTCGATGACCTCCTCGACGGCCCGCATGTAGGTGCCGCCGTTCCAGGACTCGAAGTGGTTGCCGATGATCAGGGGCGCGCGGTTGCCGTCGTAGGCCCGGTAGAAGCCCTTGAGCAGGCCGTCGCGCATCTGGTCGCCCCAGAAGTCGTACATGGCGGGGTTGCCCTGGGTGGTGGTGCCCGACTGGTTGACCATGAAGTTGTAGTCCATGGTCAGCTGCTCGTAGGAGTGCCCGGGGAACGGCACGAGCTGCATGGACACGTCCCACAGGCCCTGCTTCTTCTTCGGCCAGACTTGGTCGTTGACGCCGCTGGTGTCGTAGCGGAAGCCCAGGTCGCGTGCCGCCTCCATGAAGTTCCGCTGACCCTCCAGGCAGGGCGTGCGGGCACCGATGAGCTCCTTGTCGTAGTCGAAGGGCAGCGGGGACGCGTCCTTCATGCCGGTGTTGGTCTTCCAGGTCCTCACGAACTGCTTGGCCTGGGCGATCTCGTCCTTCCAGTCCTGCACGGACCACTCGCCGACCCCGCCGCCGCTGCCGCAGAAGTGGCCGTTGAAGTGGGTGCCGATCTCGTTGCCCTCCAGCCACGCCAGGCGCAGCTGCTTCACGGTGGCGGCGATGCCGCGGCGGTCGTTGAATCCGATGTCGGAGCGGCCCGGGGAGTGCTGCGGCGGCCGGTACAGGTCGCGCTTCTCGCTCGGCAGCAGGTACACGCCGCTCAGGAAGTAGGTCATGGTCGCGTTGTTCGCCTTGGCGACCCGGCGGAAGTGCGAGAACAGCTTCTGGCTGTCCTCGCCCGCGCCGTCCCAGGAGAAGACGACGAACTGCGGGGGCTTCTGGCCGGGCCGCAGCCGCTCGGGTCTGGGCAGGTGGGGCTGCGCGCCGGTGTAGGCGGTGGAGCCGTCTCCGATCAGCCGGACCGCGCTCTGCGGCGCGTGCGCCGGCTTCGTCTTCTGCGGGGCGGGGGGCTCCTGCCGCGATGTGCCGGTCCCGCAACCGGCGAGCGATGCGGCACAGACCGCGGCGATCACGGAGCCCGCGGCGAACCTGTGGGTGGCGGCCATGTTCCGCCCACCTTCTTCCTTCTCTCGGGTGCGGACAGCGCCGCCAAATTCGCACGAGAAAAAGAAGGAATTAATGCGACAAGCCGATGACCTAGCCACTTCACCCCTCAGGGGGGTTCATTCACCCATTTGCCCGTAAAGTCTATGCCCACCCTTTACTCTGCATTACGATCCGTTTACTGAGCGTTGATTCATCCCGCCGATTTACACCGTGACCCGGCCGCGACCGGCCCCCGCCCCGAGCGGAGAGCCCCCGTTACGCGACCGCGCAGCCCCGGAGGAGACGGGAAAAAACATGTCAGCCTGCGTCCCCACCCGTGCCGCCGATCCGAACCGGACCGAACGCACCCATCCACCCCACAGCCCGCCGCCGGGCGGCCCCCGCCGCTTCCGGATCGCGGGTGCCGACGTGTCGGCCTCGATCGCGGTCTTCCTGATCGCCCTGCCCCTGTCCCTGGGCATCGCCCTCGCCACCGGCGCACCGCTCCAGGCCGGCCTCGTCGCCGCCGCCGTGGGCGGGCTCGTCGCCGGACGGCTCGGCGGCTCCCTGCTCCAGGTCAGCGGACCGGCCGCCGGACTCACCGTCGTCACCGCCGATCTCATCCAGCGCTACGGCTGGCGGACGACCTGCGCCATCACCGTCCTCGCCGGCCTCGCCCAACTCGGCCTGGGCTGCCTGCGCGTGGCCCGTGGCGCCCTCGCCGTCAGCCCCGCCATCGTGCACGGCATGCTCGCCGGGATCGGCGTCACCATCGCCGTCGCCCAGCTGCACATCGTGCTCGGCGGCACGCCGCAGAGCTCCGTCCCGGACAACCTCCGCGCTCTGCCCGCCCACTTGGCGGACATGCGCCCCGCAGCCGTGTCGGTGAGCGCGCTGACCTTGGCGCTGCTGCTGCTCTGGCCGAGACTGCCCGGCCGGGCCGGACGCCTGCTGCGCAAGGTCCCGGCCGCGCTCGTCGCCGTCGCCGGAGCCAGCGCGGCCGCCGCCCTCGCCGGGGTCCGCCTGCCCAAGGTCGACCTGCCGTCCTGGAGCAACCACGCCCTGGCCGGGCTGCCCGAGGGCCCCGTGCTCGGCCTCGTCGCCGCTGTGCTCACCACCACGCTGGTGTGCAGCGTGCAGTCACTGCTCGGCGCGGTCGCCGTGGACAAGCTGGTGGCCGGCCGCCCGGACCTGTCCGCCCGCGTCCGGCGCTCCGACCTCGACCGCGAACTGCTCGGACAGGGCGCCGCCAACATCGTCTCCGGCTCGCTCGGCGGACTGCCCATCGCGGGCGTGGCCGTGCGGACTTCGGCGAATGTGCACGCGGGCGCGGTGAGCCGGAACTCCACGATGCTGCACGGCGTTCTCGTAGTGATCGCCGCGCTGCTGATGGTCCCGATCCTGGAGCTCATCCCGCTCGCCTCGCTCGCCGCCCTGGTGATGGCCGTCGGCATCCAGATGGTGTCCCTGCACCACATCCGCACGGTGACGCGCCACCGAGAAGTGTGGGTGTACGCCGTCACGACCCTCGGCGTCGTCTTCCTCGGCGTCCTGGAGGGCGTGGCGCTGGGCATCGCCATGGCCGTCGGCGTCGCCCTGCACCGCGTCACCCGCACCCGCATCACACACGAAAAGACGAAAGGAGTTCATCATGTACATGTCAGAGGACAGTTGACGTTCCTCGCGGTGCCACGGCTCAGCCGGGCCCTGCATCTCGTACCCCACGGCGCCGACACCGTCGTCGAGCTGGACGGGTCGTTCATGGACCACGCGGCGTACGAGACGTTGCAGGACTGGCAGAAGACGCACACCGCGCAGGGCGGCACCGTGGAGATCACCGGCCGGCATGCCCGCACCCGCATCTCCGAGCCCCAGGCCTTCACCGACTGCCGCTGCCGGCCCTGGACACCCTGGCTCAACCACCAGTGCGACCGCCCTCATTCCGCTGCCTCTTCCCGGAACGACCGGGGCGGCACGGACCGCACCGAGCCGGAGACGACAGGCACCGGCGGAGCCAGTGGGCAGGAACTGGCGCGTGGCATCGGCGCGTTCCAGCGCGACACCGCGCCCCTGGTGCGCAGCGAGCCGGCCCGGCTGGCGCGTGAGGGGCAGCGGCCGTCGCAGCTCTTCCTGACCTGCGCCGACTCACGACTGGCCACCTCGGTGATCACCTCCAGTGGTCCGGGCGACCTGTTCGTCGTGCGCAACGTGGGCAACCTCGTCCCACTGCCGGGCGAGGAGAGCGGCGACGACTCGGTGGCGGCCGCGATCGAGTACGCCGTGGACGTGCTGCGGGTGCGGTCCATCACGGTGTGCGGACACTCGGGCTGCGGCGCCATGCAGGCACTGCTCAACTCCGAGCCCGGCGGCGCCCGGACACCGCTGAAGCGGTGGCTGCGGCACGGGCTGCCGAGCCTGGAGCGCGTGGCCGACGACAGCCGGCCGTGGGGCAGGCTGGCCGGGCGGGCGCCCGAGGACGCGGTCGAGCAGCTCTCCCTGACCAACGTGGTCCAGCAGTTGGAGCACCTGCGCGCCCACGACTCGGTGGCCCGGGCCCTCGACGAGGGCTCCCTGGAGCTGCACGGGATGTACTTCCACCTGGGCGAGGCCGAGGCCTATCTGCTCACCGAGACGGACGACGGCGTCGTCTTCGACCGCGTACGCGAGGCGGACCTGACGGCGTGAGCCCGTGGCGGCGTGAGCCCGGCACGTGCGCGGGTGTGCGGCCCGGACGGCTCGACGGCCCGGACCGCCCCAAGGCCCGGACCGCCCCAAGGCCCGGACCGCCCCAAGGCCCGACGCCCCCACGGCCCCGACGGCCTGCGGGCCGCACACCCCACCACCCGCGCGCCCCGCCCGCACCCACGACCCCGTCCAGCGGGTGACGCGCGTTACACAGGCTGAACTTTCCCTGGTCGGCGTCCGTGGGTACGGATGACGCCGGCCGCCTGCACCACCGCCCGACAGGTCTAAACCAATCGACGGTCGGCCCTTGTCATCGCACCCCCGGGTCTGATGAGCTGTGGCCTGGGACACAACGGACACCCTGGGAAAGGCAGATGCCGTGAGCAATGAAAGCCTGGCCAACCTCTTGAAGGAGGAGCGACGCTTCGCGCCGCCCGCTGACCTGGCCGCGAACGCCAATGTCACGGCGGAGGCGTATGAACAGGCCAAGGCTGACAGGCTCGGCTTCTGGGCCGAGCAGGCCCGCCGGCTGACCTGGGCCAAGGAGCCCACCGAGACCCTCGACTGGTCGAACCCGCCGTTCGCCAAGTGGTTCAAGGACGGCGAGCTCAACGTCGCCTACAACTGCGTCGACCGCCATGTGGAGGCCGGCCACGGCGACCGTGTGGCGATCCACTTCGAGGGCGAGCCCGGCGACGGCCGTGCCATCACCTATGCCGAGCTCAAGGACGAGGTCTCCAAGGCCGCCAACGCCCTGCTGGAACTGGGAGTTCAGGCCGGCGACCGGGTCGCCGTCTACATGCCGATGATCCCCGAGACGGCGATCGCGATGCTGGCCTGCGCCCGCATCGGCGCGGCGCACTCCGTCGTCTTCGGCGGTTTCTCCTCGGACGCGCTCGCCACCCGCATCCAGGACGCCGACGCGCGCGTGGTCATCACCTCCGACGGCGGCTACCGGCGCGGCAAGCCGTCCGCGCTGAAGCCGGCCGTGGACGAGGCGGTCGACAAGGCGGGCAACGTGGAGCACGTCCTGGTCGTGCGCCGCACGGGCCAGGAGGTCGCCTTCACCGAGGGCCGCGACGTGTGGTGGCACGACCTCGTCGGGCGGCAGAGCGCCGAGCACACCCCGCAGGCGTTCAACGCCGAGCACCCGCTCTTCATCCTCTACACCTCGGGCACCACGGGTAAGCCGAAGGGCATCCTGCACACCTCCGGCGGCTACCTCACGCAGGCCGCCTACACCCACCACGCCGTCTTCGACCTCAAGCCGGAGACGGACGTGTACTGGTGCACCGCCGACGTCGGCTGGGTCACCGGCCACTCGTACATCGTCTACGGCCCGCTCGCGAACGGCACGACGCAGGTCATGTACGAGGGCACGCCCGACACGCCGCACCAGGGCCGCTTCTGGGAGATCGTGCAGAAGTACGGCGTGACGATCCTCTACACCGCGCCGACCGCGATCCGTACGTTCATGAAGTGGGGCGACGACATCCCCGCCAAGTTCGACCTGTCCAGCCTGCGGGTGCTGGGCTCGGTGGGCGAGCCGATCAACCCCGAGGCGTGGATCTGGTACCGCAAGAACATCGGCGGCGACCGCACCCCGATCGTGGACACCTGGTGGCAGACCGAGACCGGCGCGATGATGATCTCCCCGCTGCCGGGTGTGACAGCGACCAAGCCCGGCTCCGCGCAGACGCCGCTGCCCGGCATCGCCGCGACGGTCGTCGACGACGAGGCGAGCGAGGTGCCCAACGGCGGTGGCGGCTACCTGGTGCTGACCGAGCCGTGGCCGTCGATGCTGCGCACCATCTGGGGCGACGACCAGCGGTTCATCGACACCTACTGGTCGCGCTTCGAGGGCAAGTACTTCGCCGGTGACGGTGCCAAGAAGGACGACGACGGCGACATCTGGCTGCTCGGCCGGGTCGACGACGTCATGCTCGTCTCCGGGCACAACATCTCCACCACGGAGGTCGAGTCCGCGCTCGTCTCCCACCCCTCGGTCGCCGAGGCGGCCGTGGTCGGCGCGGCGGACGAGACGACCGGGCAGGCGATCGTCGCCTTCGTGATCCTGCGCGGCACGGCCTCCGAGACCGAGACCCTGGTCGACGAGCTGCGCGCCCACGTCGGCAACGCCCTCGGCCCGATCGCCAAGCCCAAGCGGATCCTGCCGGTGGCCGAGCTGCCGAAGACCCGCTCCGGCAAGATCATGCGGCGTCTGCTGCGGGACGTCGCCGAGAACCGCCAGCTCGGTGACGTCACCACGCTGACCGACTCCACGGTCATGGACCTCATCCAGGCCAAGCTGCCGGCCGCGCCCAGCGAGGACTGATCACCGCGCAGGCATGACGCGGCGGACGAAGGGGCACCCGGCGGTCGGCACGCCGGGTGCCCCCTCGGGGTCCCACGGTGTTGATCACCGGATGCGCTCGGCCATATGTTTGCCTAGGATGTTTACCTAGACTAAGAAAAACAACTGCTTCATGGTGCGCCGGGAAGTCTGGTCGGCATGTGTTCAGCCCTGCCCACCGACCGGAGGTCTCCCACGTGACCGCGCCCCGCCCCTCCACGCCCCGCAAGATTCTCGGCCGGCTCTCCCTCCCCGAGCGGACCTACGTGGCGGACGCGCTGCGCACCGAGACAGTCGGCGGGGTGCTGCTGCTCGCCGCCGCGGTCACCGCGCTGCTCTGGGCGAACGTCCCCGCGCTGCACGACAGCTACGAGAGCGTCGCCCACTTCCACCTGGGCCCTGCCGCCCTCGGCCTGGACCTGTCGGTCGCGCACTGGGCCGCCGACGGGCTGCTGGCGATCTTCTTCTTCGTCGCCGGGATCGAACTCAAACGCGAGCTCGTCGCGGGCGACCTGCGCGACCCCAAGGCCGCCGCGCTGCCGGTCGTCGCCGCGCTGTGCGGGATGGCCGTACCGGCGCTCGTCTACGTCCTCACCAGCGTCACCGGCGGCGGTTCCCTGGCCGGCTGGGCCGTGCCCACCGCCACCGACATCGCCTTCGCGCTGGCCGTGCTCGCGGTCATCGGCACGTCCCTGCCGAGCGCGCTGCGGGCCTTCCTGCTCACGCTCGCCGTCGTCGACGACCTCTTCGCGATCCTGATCATCGCGGTGTTCTTCACCGACGACCTGAACTTCGCCGCGCTCGGCGGCGCCGTCGCGGGCCTGGCCGTCTTCTGGCTGCTGCTGCGCAAGGGCGTACGCGGCTGGTACGTGTACGTGCCGCTCGCGCTGGTCGTCTGGGCGCTGATGTACAACAGCGGCATCCACGCCACCATCGCCGGTGTCGCCATGGGCCTGATGCTGCGCTGCCACCGCCACGAGGGCGAGGCCCACTCTCCCGGCGAACACATCGAGCACCGCGTACGGCCCCTGTCGGCGGGGCTGGCCGTACCGCTGTTCGCGCTGTTCAGCGCGGGGGTCTCCGTCTCCGGCGGCGCGATCGTCGACGTGTTCACCACCCCGGAGACCCTCGGTGTCGTCCTCGGGCTCGTGGTCGGCAAGGTGCTCGGCATCTTCGGCGGGACATGGCTGACGGCCCGTTTCACCCGGGCCTCGCTCAGCGACGACCTCGCCTGGGCGGACGTGTTCGCGGTGGCGAGTCTCGCCGGCATCGGCTTCACCGTCTCGCTGCTCATCGGCGAACTCGCCTTCGAGGGCGACGAGACGATGACCGGCGAGGTCAAGGCCGCCGTGCTGACGGGCTCGCTCATCGCCGCGACACTCGCGACCGTCCTGCTGAAGCTGCGCAACGCCAAGTACCGCCGCCTGTGGGAGAACGAGGAGCGCGACGAGGACGCGGACGGCATCCCGGACGTCTACGAGGAGGACGACCCGGCGTACCACCTGCGGCTGGCCGACGTCTACGAACGCAAGGCCGCCGAACACCGCCGGATCGCCCAGGAGAAGGCAGACGCGCGGCACGGGCTTGCCGAAGTACCGGGCGGGGCAGGCGATGACCACCACCGTCCGGCATGATCTGACGGGACGGTACAAAAGACGGCACCGTACGCAGTCAGGCCGTACGCAGTCGGACGACTGTGACCAGTCAGACACAAGACGCGGAAATCGGACCGTACGCACAAGAGGGAGACCGCGATGAGCGCACCCGACGGCAGCCCGGTCGGCGCCGAACGCACCATCGGCCAGCTGTTCGCCTCGGCGACGGCGGAAATGTCGGCGCTGGTGCACGACGAGATCGCGCTGGCGAAGGCGCAGCTCAAGCAGGACGTGAAGCGCGGTGCGACCAGCGGCGGCGCCTTCTCGATGGCGGGGGCGGTACTGCTGTTCTCCCTGCCGATGCTGAACTTCGCGCTGGCGTACGGCATCCGCACCTGGAGCGACTGGAACCTCGCGATCTGCTTCCTGCTGTCCTTCGCGGCGAACGTGCTGGTCGCGGTCGTGCTCGCGCTGATCGGCGTGGTCTTCGCGAAGAAGGCCAAGAAGAGCAAGGGCCGGCAGAAGGTCGCCGCCTCGATGAAGGAGACCGCGGGCGTCCTGCAGAAGGCCAAGCCGCACCCGCGGCCGGAGCTCGCGCAGGACCGGGTCCCCGAGGCCATCGAGGCTGTGGCACGCTCGTCTTCATGACCGATCCCGCCACACCTTGGGCACAACCGGCTTCGGCCGTGCGGCTGGACGGCCCCTGGAGCCACCGCGACGTCGCCGCCAACGGCGCCCGCTTCCACATCGCCGAGCTGGGCGACGGGCCGCTGGTCCTGCTGCTGCACGGCTTCCCGCAGTTCTGGTGGACCTGGCGGCACCAGCTGGTGGCGCTCGCCGACGCGGGTTTCCGGGCCGTCGCCATGGACCTGCGGGGCGTCGGGGGCAGCGACCGCACGCCGCGCGGTTACGACCCCGCCAACCTCGCGCTCGACGTCACCGGCGTCATCCGCTCGCTCGGCGAGCCGGACGCCGCACTGGTCGGCCACGACCTGGGCGGGTACCTCGCGTGGACGGCGGCCGCGATGCGCCCCAAGCTGGTGCGGCGGCTGGCGGTCGCGTCCATGCCACATCCGCGGCGCTGGCGCTCGGCCATGCTGCGAGACGTCAAGCAGACCCGCGCCGGTTCACACATCTGGGGGTTCCAGCGGCCCTGGATCCCGGAGCGGCAGCTCACCGCCGACGACGGGGAGCTCGTGGCCCGGCTGATCCAGGACTGGTCCGGGCCGCGCCCGCCGGAGGAGGAGGCGCTTCGGACGTACCGCCGCGCCATGTGCATCCCCTCCGCGGCGCACTGCGCGGTCGAGCCGTACCGCTGGATGGTGCGCTCCCTGGCCCGCCCGGACGGCATCCAGTTCAACCGCCGCATGAAGCGGCCCGTGCGCGTGCCGACGCTCCATCTGCACGGCTCGCTCGACCCCGTGATGCGCACACGCAGCGCGGCCGGCTCCGGCGAGTACGTCGAAGCCCCCTACCGCTGGCGCCTGTTCGACGGCCTCGGTCACTTCCCGCACGAGGAGGACCCGATCGCGTTCTCCTCGGAGCTCATCAACTGGCTGAAGGATCCCGAACCTGATCGGTGACCAGGTGACCGCGGCCGGTATCCGCACGTGAACGCTTGTCCTACGAACGGCCAATTGCCTGGCGCATAGGCCAATTGGACGCCCCGGGGGCGGTTATCGACCATGAGGCGGGGGCACACGTCGGGGTATGGGCTGGACGCACGACTACAGTGACGCAAGCCGCAATCGCCGCTCGGCGAGCGGTGCGAACCCCCACCAGCGAAGCGGTGCACCGCAGATGGCGACCGCGGACCCCAGGGTCGGGATCCCGCGCATCCTCCGCCGCCGCGCCCGCTGGGTCTCCGTACGTCTGCGCCACACACGCGACTGAGGCGTCACCCCCGCGAGTGACCTGTCGGCTGCCCCGCTCCAGCACCACTCCTAGAGCGCGCAGCTGTCGCTGCCCACCTGCTGGTTGGCGTTGCGCCCCTTGGTGATGTCCTCCTGGATCTCGTCCACGGTCAGCGCGTAACCCGTCGCGGCGTCGTCGAGGGACTTGGCGAAGACGACGCCGGAGACCCTGCCCTCGGGTGTGAGCAGCGGGCCGCCGGAGTTGCCCTGGCGGACGGTCGCGTAGAGGGAGTAGACGTCGCGGCGGACCGTGCCGCGGTGGTAGATGTCCGGGCCGTTGGCCGTGATGCGGCCACGCACGCGTGCGGCACGCACGTCGTACGCCCCGTTCTCCGGGAAGCCCGCGACGATCGCGCCGTCGCCGCTGCCCGCGTCCTCGGTGGTGAACCGCAGCGCGGGCGCCTTGAGGTCCGGCACGTCCAGTACGGCGATGTCACGCCGCCAGTCGTAGAGCACGACCGTGGCGTCGTACTTCTTGCCCTCGCCGCCTATCTGCACGGTCGGCTCGTCGACGCCGCCCACCACGTGAGCGTTGGTCATGACGCGGCGGTCTGAGAAGACGAAGCCGGTGCCCTCCAGGACCTTGCCGCAGCTCGGGGCCGTGCCCATGACCTTGACGATGGAGCGCTGGGCGCGGCTCGCCACCGGGCTGCCCGCCAGGGCCGGGTCCGGCGGCTGGACGTCGGTGATCGGCTCGTTCGCGAACGGGCTGAAGACCTGCGGGAAGCCGTTCTGCGCGAGGACCGAGGAGAAGTCCGCGAACCAGGTGGCGGCCTGCTCCGGCAGCGCTTGGGAGACGCCGAGCAGCACCTTGGAGTTGCGGACTTCCTTGCCGAGCGTCGGCAGTGTGGTGCCCGCGAGGGCCGAGCCGATCAGCCAGGCGACCAGGAGCATCGCCACGACGTTGACCAGGGCGCCGCCGGTGGCGTCCAGGGCCCGGGCCGGGGACCAGGTGATGTGCCGGCGCACCTTGTTGCCGAGGTGGGTGGTGAGGGCCTGGCCGACGGAGGCGCAGACGATGACGACGACGACCGCGACGACGGCCGCGGTGGTGTTCACCTCGGCGTTGTCCGTGATCGCGTCCCAGATGACGGGCAGCGCGTAGACCGCGACGAGGCCGCCGCCCAGGAAGCCGATCACCGACAGGATGCCGACGACGAACCCCTGGCGGTACCCGACGACCGCGAACCACACTGCGGCGACCAGCAACAAGATGTCCAGCACGTTCACGGAGGCCACCCTGTCATGCGCGCCAGTCGAGCGGGACCTGCTTGTCGCGGTCCCAGGGTCGCTCCCAGCCCGAGTAGTGCAGCAGCCGGTCGATGATTCCGGCCGTGAAACCCCAGACAAGTGCCGATTCGACCAGAAATGCCGGGCCTCGGTGACCGCTGGGGTGGGCGGTGGTGGCGCGGTTCGCGGGATCCGTGAGATCCGCCACGGGGACGGTGAAGACCCTGGCGGTTTCGTTCGGATCGACGACCCCGACCGGGCTGGGCTCGCGCCACCAGCCCAGCACCGGGGTGACGACGAAGCCGCTGACCGGGATGTACAGCCGGGGCAGGACGCCGAACAGCTGGACGCCCGAGGGGTCGAGGCCGGTCTCCTCCTCCGCTTCGCGCAGGGCCGCCCGCAGCGGGCCGTCGCCCCGCGGGTCGCCGTCCTCCGGGTCCAGGGCGCCGCCCGGGAAGGAGGGCTGCCCGGCATGCGAACGCAGGGAGTGCGCGCGCTCCATGAGCAGCAGCTCCGGCCCGCGCTCGCCCTCACCGAAGAGGATCAGCACGGCGGACTGCCGCCCGGCGCCGTCCTCCGGCGGCAGGAAGCGGCTCAGCTGCCGCGGCCGGACCGTCTCCACCGCGTGCACCACCGGGTCCAGCCAGCCGGGCAGGCCCTCCTTGCTCACCGTCACCGGCCCGCCCTGTGTGTCGCTCGCCCGCGTCATCGCCACCCCTGTCGTCCTGCCGCTTCCAACGCACGGCGGCCCTGAGATCGTTCCGCGAACCGCCGCGATCCCCTGATCGAGGGGCTCGTGGGGCAGCCCGGACGGCCCCTCCCGGTGCTCGGGCAGCTCATCCGGCCCCCAGCGGCGGCGCCGGTTTGCCGCCCGCGTCCAGATAGGCCTGCGGGGGGTTCAGACGCTGGCCGGGGAAGCCGCCCTTCTCGTACTTGAGCAGCTTCTTCGCCTTCTCCGGGTCGGTCTCGCCCTCGCCGTACGCCGGGCAGAGCGGGGCGATCGGGCAGGCGCCGCACGCGGGCTTGCGGGCGTGGCAGATACGGCGGCCGTGCCAGATCACATGGTGCGAGAGGTCCGTCCAGTCGCTCTTCGAGAAGAGCGCGCCGACCGCGGCCTCGATCTTGTCCGGGTCGGTCTCGCCGGTCCACTGCCAGCGGCGCACCAAGCGCTGGAAGTGCGTGTCCACGGTGATGCCTGGCCGGCCGAAGGCGTTCCCGAGCACGACGAACGCCGTCTTGCGGCCGACGCCGGGCAGCTTGACCAGGTCCTCCAGCCGGCCCGGGACCTCGCCGCCGAAGTCCTCCACCAGGGCCTTGGACAGCCCTATGACCGACTTCGTCTTGGCCCGGAAGAAGCCGCACGGGCGGAGGATCTCCTCCACCTGCTCCGGGTTGGCGGCGGCCAGGTCCTCGGGGGTGGGGTACTTGGCGAAGAGGGCGGGGGTCGTCTGGTTGACGCGCAGGTCGGTGGTCTGGGCGGACAGGACCGTGGCGACGACCAGCTGGAAGGGGTTGGTGAAGTCCAGCTCGGGGTGGGCGTACGGGTAGACCTCGGCGAGCTCGCGGTTGATACGGCGGGCCCGGCGGACCAGGGCGGTGCGGGACTCGCCACTCGGGGGGTGGACGACGGTCTTGGCCGGGGCGGTGCCCTTGATGCGGGCCGTGGCCTTCTTGGGGGCGACGGTGACCTTCTTGGCGGCAGGGGCCTTTTTCGCAGGCGCGGCCTTCTTCGCGGAAGCAGTCTTCTTCACAGAGGCAGCTTTCTTCGCGGACGCGGCTTTCTTCACAGCCGCAGCCTGCATCGCAGATGCCTGCTCACTCGCGGCCCCGGCCTTCCTGGCAAGCGCCTTCTTCGCCGGCGTCGACTTCCCGGAAGGCACCGCCCCCCCTGTCGCTTTCGCCCTTTTCCTACCGCCATCGGGGCTCTGTTCGCCCACAGCGGAATCGCGACGTACAACCACCCGCGCAGCCCCCTCGGCCTGTGCTCTCACCGGCGATTTGGACACCCGGCCAGCCTAAGGCCCGGCACCGACATCCGCCCCGGACCCCGAAGATCGGCGCCCAATTGGACCCCTGCCGCGTACCCCGGGACACGTGTGCGGCATCCTTGTGACAGATCACACTGTTTGGACCGTCCGGCAAAATGGGCACCTCGGTGCCTTGGTACGCGGGGGCAAACGCCCCTGAGCAGGTCGACAAGGAGAGAACTCGTGGACGACGTTCTGCGGCGCAATCCGCTCTTCGCGGCGCTCGACGACGAGCAGGCCGCGGAGCTCCGCGCCTCCATGAGTGAGGTGACCCTCGCGCGCGGCGACTCACTGTTCCATGAGGGTGACCCCGGCGACCGCCTGTACGTGGTCACGGAGGGCAAGGTAAAGCTCCACCGCACGTCCCCCGACGGCCGCGAGAACATGCTGGCCGTGGTCGGCCCCGGCGAGCTCATCGGCGAGCTGTCGCTGTTCGACCCGGGCCCGCGCACCGCGACCGCCACGGCACTGACCGAGGTCAAGCTGCTCGGCCTCGGCCACGGTGACCTCCAGCCCTGGCTGAACGCCCGCCCCGAGGTGGCCACGGCTCTCCTGCGCGCCGTCGCGCGCCGGCTGCGCAAGACCAACGACGCGATGTCCGACCTCGTGTTCTCGGACGTCCCGGGCCGTGTCGCCCGCGCCCTGCTGGACCTCTCCCGCCGGTTCGGCGTGCAGTCCGAGGAGGGCATCCACGTCGTCCACGACCTCACGCAGGAGGAGCTGGCCCAGCTGGTCGGCGCGTCCCGCGAGACGGTCAACAAGGCGCTGGCGGACTTCGCCCAGCGCGGCTGGCTGCGCCTGGAGGCCCGCGCGGTGATCCTCCTGGACGTGGAACGCCTCGCCAAGCGCTCGCGCTGACGCGCACGCACCCCTGGCCGTACGCCCTCGGGCCCCGACCCCTCGTGGGACGGGGCCCGACGTCGTACGCGGCACGAAAACGAGCCGCGCCGGGAGCCCCCTTCACGGCACAGGTGACACGGCTGACCGACGTGTTCGGGGCGCGGCGCCGGACGAGGAGTTCGAGCAGTTCGACGGGCAAGGCACCCAGGCCGGACCAGGACTAGGTGTATTGACCCGCAGGGTTGTTCACGCGGGTGATGGGTGGTTGACCTTCGAGTGCGGTGTGGCAGCGGTGGTGGTTGTAGGTGTGCAGGA